>JBQMQE010000391.1:0-3613 GCA_052172655.1 Burkholderiales bacterium | reverse complement strand
GACCTATCTGGCGATGAATCCCGACTTGGCGCCTTATTTCGAGAACGATCCCTACGGGGCGTGGCTGCACTATCGCGATTACGGCGTCAATGAGGGGCGCAACTTCTCAAGCAACTTCCGCGCCAGTGAGTATATTGGTCTTTATACGGACCTGACGCAAAACTACACTGGAAACCTGACCGGCGCACTGCTGCATTGGCTCAACCATGGGAGCTTGGAAGGGCGGTTGGGTCGAGTGCCCACGACTTTCGATATGGACGGCTATCTCGCGCGCTACCCGGACTTGGCCGCGGCGTTTGGCAACAATCCCGGAGCCGCATTCGCGCACTACCTCGACTACGGGATCTACGAAGGCCGGACGGATGGAGACTTCGACGTGGTTTCCTACCTGTTGAACAACAGCGATCTGGCGGCTGCGTTCGATAACGATTGGAGCGCGGCGGCCCTGCATTGGTATCTGTATGGCCGTCAGGAGGGGCGCGGCGTCCCAGCGAATTTCGATGTGCCAGGTTACCTGTCGCGCAATCCCGATATCGCGGAGATCTTCACCAGCGACCCCTACGGAGCCTGGAAGCACTACCGAGACTACGGAGTGAATGAAGGTCGCAATTTCTCCGATGACTTCCGGGTGGACGAATACATCGGCCTCTATGCGGATACGACCCACGCATACACCGGAAATCGGCGCGGAGCGTTGTTGCACTGGATTGACCATGGGCGAAACGAAGGCAGGCTCGGCCGGGTGCCGACCACCTTCGACATGGAGGGCTACCTGGCGCGATACCCGGACCTGGCAGGTGCTTTTGGCAGCAATCGCGGTGCCGCGTTCGCTCACTACTTGGATTACGGCGTGTACGAAGGGCGCACCGACGGTGACTTCGATGTGGCGCAATACCTGGCAAACAATGGCGATCTGGCGGCAGCGTTTGGCAACAACTGGAGTGCGGCGGCGCTGCATTGGTATCTCTACGGTCGACTGGAAGGGCGCGGCGTGCCCGCGAACTTTGACGCAGCGGGTTACCTTTCACGTAACCCCGATTTGGCGAGCAGCTTGGCAAACGACCCTTATGGGGCTTGGAAGCACTACCGCGATTACGGGGTAAACGAAGCTCGGATTTTTTCCGACGACTTCCGGGTGGACGAATACCTCGCACTAAACGCAGACCTCAAGGCGGTCCTGGGTAGCGACCGTAAGGGGGCGCTGATTCATTGGGTGAACTACGGGAGAAGCGAGGGCCGTCTGGGTCGAGTGCCGACGACCTTCGACATGGAGGGATACCTTTCGCGGTATCCCGATTTGGCTTCCGCTTTTGGCAGTGATCGCGGCGCCGCCTTCGCCCACTACCTCGACTATGGCGTTTACGAAGGGCGCACGGACGGCGACTTCGATGTGGCTGCCTATCTGGCCAACAATGGGGACTTGGCGGCCGCCTTCGGCAACGATTGGAGTGCGGCGGCGTTGCACTGGTATCTGTATGGTCGCCGCGAGGGCCGTGGGGTCCCGGCGAACTTTGACGTCCAGAGTTACCTGATGCGATATTCGGACGTAGGCGAGACCTACGCGAACGATCCCTACGGTGCCTGGAAGCACTACCGTGACTTCGGCGTCAGCGAAGGCCATGTCTTTTCGGATGACTTCCGGGTTGAAGAATACCTTCAGTTGAACTCCGACCTACAGGCCTTCTTTGGCGAGGACTTCAAGGGCGCTCTGCTGCACTGGTTGCTCTACGGAAAATCCGAGGGGCGCCAGGGGCGTATCTGAAGCAGTCCGCCAAAATCGCGCACGATTTCCCCGTGACCACCCGAAGCACAGGCCGCCGCCGGGCGGCCATACACCCAGAGGCAACGGCGCCCACTTTGTCCTTTGCGATCCGGATCGAGGTAACGGGTCGGCGTCTCATCGATCTGCAGGTAATCGCCGCCGATCAGACCTGCCGGGTTGAGACTTGGATTTTTGACGTCTTGCGCGGAGCAAACGTCGTCCGCGGCGAACTGAAACTAAAAGTTCAGCGATTCCCAGTCCTGGTCAAAAAACGGTCAATCGCCTCCTCGCCGGGTCGGTTGCTAATCCAGCTCATGTGTCTTAGAACCCACCCTGTTCTGGCCGTGGATCGTTCGTCATGGTACTCCGGTTGCGGGCAGTGCCTCAATCCTGTCTTGGTTTAGAGGAACAGAGGCAATGCACCCGTCACCGTTCTGCCATCCGTTTGTAGCGAAATCAACGGTCAACGGTCGCACGCTGAGCGAGGACGCGAGAAGCGTGGGCGAGGGGTCGACGAGGTACACGATCCGGATGGATACCGACGTTCATTGGACGGCAATTGAAGAATCAAAGTGGGTGACGTTGAGCCGCAGCTCCGGGACGACCACGCAACGGACCACGCCGGTGCCGGTGTTCTCCGGAAGTTTCCCGATTTTCCTGCAGCGCGCCAAAGGCAGCTTGGGCTTCTCGCGGATGGGGCAGATGCGTCGGCAGGGTCGGTTTGTCGCCGGTGTGGTCGTGGCGCTCTCAATGGCAGCCTGCGTGAAATGCCCCAGCGGCATCCCGCGCCCGGCTGAATCCAGGAGCCCGGTGAGCGAGCAGCGACCGACCGGCGGCCTGCACCCGCCCACCGCGGAAGAGCGGGCGAAGATCGATCAGGAACTGATCAACACTGGCGAGGTGCGACCCAATTGCCTCGGCTTGGAGCGGATCAACGCCGAGCGGGCCCTTCAGGGTCTACCGCCACTGAAAATCGAACCAGTTCCGGACGGACAAGAGGTCGCCCCGCTGCCGCTCCATGATTGTAGCCCGGCACTTCGTGTCTGATTTTTTCCCATTCCATCCATGAATACCCCCTATCGCTCCCGACCGGTTGTCTCCTGCTGGCGCGCACTCGTCGTCGCGGCAACGGTTATTTCGACTTCCCTGGTCCAAGGCCAGACGACCGACGGTGCTCCCGGCCTGGGCCTGCGCCCGCCCACCGAAGAGGAGCGCGGCTGGATGGAGCAGAGGATGCAAAACACCAAGGCCGTGCGGCTCAATGCGCTCGGGCTCGCCCGCATCAACACCGAGCGTCGCGACAAGCGGTTGCCGGAATTCACCACCGCGACCACGGTGCCCGTCGGGGACGAGCCCATGCCACAGTCGGAAACGCCGCGCGCAGGAGCACTGGAAGGGAAACCCGATGCGCCGCAAGCGATGGCACCGATCGGACTCGCTTTACCCTCGGGAGTGGACAACAGCACCCTGGCCGCCTTTCCGCCGGTGGAGAGCCAGGGCAGCCTCAATTCCTGCGCCGCCTTTTCCACCACCTATTATGTCGGCACTCATATGACCGGGATCGCCCGCGGCTGGTCGAACAACAACAGCGACACCACGCGCAAGTTTTCGGCGAAATGGACCTATAATTTTGTCAACGGCGGTGAGAATGCCGGCCTATGGTTTACTTCCGTCTTCGATGTGCTGCTCAAGCTGGGGGCCGCCACCGCGAATGAGTGGCCATACAGCGGAACCACGGCCACGGTAAACTATCGCGAATGGCCGCGCACGGCGAGCGTGTGGCGCAATGCGGTGAACAATCGGTTCAACAGCGTAGGCCGGGTTCAGGCCATCGACACCGATCCCGGGTTG
>JBQMQE010000390.1:0-3617 GCA_052172655.1 Burkholderiales bacterium | reverse complement strand
CCTCAACGTGTTCGTGCTCAAGGCCTCGATTGGCGACGCCGCGAGGCTCGAAGAGATTTTCAAGGGTATCGCCTGGTTCTTCATCATGGACATCATCACGGTGTCGATGATGGTGCTGTTCCCGGATATCGTCACCTGGCTGCCGAATCTGGTATTTGCGCGCGAAGGATGAGCGCGACCCGCGGTCGCGCTTGCGCTCGCTCAAAGGGCGTACGCGACCTCGAACCCCTCGCGCATCGCCTCGAGGATGCGCCGGGGCTTCACGCAGTCGCCGATGACGTGCACGGTGGCCCCGCTGCCGAGCGCCTCGCCGAGCGCGGCGTCCGCCGTCGATCCGAGCGCGGCCGCCACCGTGTCGACGCCCGCGATGCGAGACTTCAGTCCGGCGCACTCGTAGGCGACGATCGCACCCCGCACCTCGACCACCCTGCTCTGCGTCAGCACCTGCACGCCGAGATCGCGCAGTCGCCGCAGCAGCAGCACCCGCGCGCGCGGCTCGTTGCCAGTCAGGATATCGGGCATGATCTCCACCACCACGACGTCCTTGCCCTGAGCGGCGAGGTACTCCGCCAGCTCGCAGCCCACCTCGCCGCCGCCGATTATCACCACCTTCGCGCCGGCGGTCTCGCGCCCGGACAGCAGGTCCCACGCGGACACGATCTTCGCATCGACTGCGGGGATCGAGCACGCAAGCGGCCGCGCGCCGGTCGCAACGATGACGGCCTCGGCACCGACGCGCTCGACGAACTCGCGCGTCACCATCGTCTCAAGGCGTGTCTCGACGCCCGACTTCGCAATCTGCCCTGTCAGGTAATCGCGCAGCGCGCGGATCTCCTCCTTGTGCGGCGGCACGTCGCCCATCAGAAGCTGGCCGCCGAGGCGCGTCCCCCCCTCGCACAGGACGACGTTATGCCCTCGCGCCGCGGCCGTGATCGCCGCCATCATCCCGCCCGGCCCGCCGCCGACGACGAGCACGCGCTTCGCCTTCGGCGCCGGCACCTGCGGGTACATTGCCTCGCGTCCCACGCGCGGGTTGACGACGCAGCTCACGTCGAGCTGCGAGTAAAGGCGCTGGAAGCAACCTTCGTTGCAGGCGATGCAGGGGCGGATGTCCGCGACGCGCCCGTCGCGCGCCTTGTTCGCGAATTCCGGATCGGCAAGCAGCGCCCGGCCAATAGAAATGAAGTCGGCGTTACCGTCGCGCAGGATCTGCTCCGCCAGGACCGGATCGTTGATGCGGCCGACGACGGCCACCGGAATCCGCACCGCGTCCTTGATCGCCCGTGCGTGTGACACGAGGAAGCCCTTCGGCATCGCCATCGGCGGTCCGATGACATACATCGTCTCCGGCATCCCGGCGGTGACGTCGATCGCGTCCACGCCGGCGCTTTCCAGGAGCTGTGCCATGCGCCGACCCTCGGCCAGCGTGACGCCACCCTCGAGGAAATCGTCCACCGACAGGCGGGCAATGATCGGCACCGCGCTTCCGAGTTCGCGGCGGATGCCCTCGACGATCTCGATCGGCAGCCGCGTGCGCGCCTCCACGCTCCCGCCGTAAATATCGGTGCGCCGGTTCGAGTAGGGGGACAGGAAGCTTTGCAGCAGGTACCCGTTCGCAAGATGCAGCGTCACGGCGTCGAAGCCGCCCGCGCACACGCGGCGCGCCGCGAGGACGAACCACGCGATCACGGTCTCGATCTCCGCCGGTGCCAGCTCCCTCGGCACCTCGCCGCCGACGCAGGGCAGCGAGGACGGCGCCAGCAGTTGCGAGCCGGTGATGGCGCTGCGGCACCGCCGTCCGCCGTGAGCGATCTGGATGCTCGCCTTTGCGCCGCCAGCGTGGATCGCGTCGGTCAGACGACGCAGACCGGGAATGACGGCATCGTCATGGACACCCATCGAGCAAGCCGACATCTGGCCCGTCGGGTGCACATGGGAAAAGCCGGCGGTGACCAGGCCGACGCCGCCGCGCGCGCGCTCGGCATAGTAGTCGACCAGGCGATCGTTCACCACGCCGGTCCAAGTTGCGTAGTTCGTGCCCATGGGCGCCATCATCAGGCGATTGTCGAGGGCCATGGTGCCGATGCTGCCAGGAGTAAACAGGGCTGTGAGAGGAGGAGTCATCGAAAACCTCGCGTCAGAAAAATCCGCAATCCATTTACGCGCCCGCCGAAGACGATACGGTCGAGGCGCGGACCACGGGCGCCCGCCGCGTCATCAGGCCAGGCGATAGACCCGCTTCGCCGTCCCGCTGAACAGCGCCTGCTTCTCGGCCGCGGACGCGCCGGCCGCGATGCGCTTGAACGCGTTCCAGAGCGCCACCCAGCCGATGCCCATCTTGTCCACGGGAAAGTTGCTCTCGAACATGCAGCGGTCCGCGCCGAACGCTTCGATGCACGTCCCGATATACGGGCGCCACATCGCCGCCAGTTCCTCGGACGACGGCGGCGCGCTCAGCGCGCCATAGTCGTACGCGGCAAGGCGCATCATCATGCCGCCGAGTTTCATCGTCACGTTCGGACATTTCGCGAGCTCCACGATCTGCGGCTTCCAGGCGGCGAACACCTGATCGCGCTTGCCGGCGTAGGCACCATAGCCCAGCGGCCCGCCGCAGTGGCCGGTGATGATGTTTGCCGCAGGCAAAGCGCGTGCGAGGTCGATGAGGTCGCCAAGCTGGGGATGGAACACCCACGCGTCGAGAGACAAGCCAAGCGCGGTCAGCCGCGCCAGACCGGCGCGGAAGTCCGCCTGCTGCATCAACTGAGGGCCTTTCGCGGTATGGCTGTTGCCAATCACACCGTCGGCGTCCCACGCCGCCGAGTGGCGCACGCCGCGGAACCGCCCGCCGCCGGCGCGCACGTTCGCCTCGAGCACCGGCTCGACGCGGTCACCGAGCGTGAGATCGGCGAAGCCGACGATGCCCGCGGCGACGCGCGTCGGACCGTAGTTGCCGCTGTCGCTCATCGCGCCGATGCCGGCGACGAACTCCGTCTGTCCCACCGGCCGCATCGCCTCAGGCCCGAGGGCGCGGTACATCGCGTTGCATTCGAGGAACACCGTCGCGACGACATTGTGGCCGCTGTGCACATCGGCGAGGAACTCGGGCAGCAGGTAGCGGTTGCCCGGCCGGTCCCACAAGTGATGATGCGTGTCAACGATGGACAAATCGGGCTCGAGCACGGTTTCGGCCGGCGCCTGCGCAAGCCACGCCTCCCGCGGCGGCGTGATTCGTCCGAACTGCGTCGTCACCAGGGCACCGGCACGTCGGATGAGGCGCCCTCGACGTGACCGGCGCCGGCGCTGGTGTGTTCCTGCGCGCTAGTCGGTATCGCTGTCGTCATGTGCATCCCCGGCGTATCGATATATGCAGCCACTCCGCCGCAGCAGCACGGCTGGCCCGGCGCTACCACTACTACTAACAACTGCTGTTCGAACTTACGTTTGTATTTTATCACGCGCCCCGGCGCATTGGATCAGTCGTCGTCCAACGCAAATTCAAGCAATTCCCTCTCCCTCTTCATCGCCCGCATCGCCCAGGTTAACCGCACCAGGAAAGCGTCGAGCGCTTCTATAACATCTACAACACTTTTCTGAAAGAAAGGCGCGAAGCCGGAGTA
>JBQMQE010000389.1:0-3644 GCA_052172655.1 Burkholderiales bacterium | reverse complement strand
CGGGCGGCGGATGCCGCCGCCCGCTCACTAGATTTCCGCGTGCGCCGATCCGCTCATTCCATTCGCGCGCCAGCTACATCCCCCCAAGGAGAAAAAGAACATGACGCGTACCATCGCCATCACTGCTGCCCTCGCTGCATGCCTCGCCCTTCCCGCGCTGGCCGAGACGCCGGCAACGAACGCCGGCACGACCGCCGAGACCGGCACGGCCGCAAAGGGCAAGCTGGTGGATGAACTGGCGAAGGGGCGCAAGATGGAGAAGATCCTGCGTGCAGAATGATCCACCTACCGCCGCGAAGGGCAATCTCTTCACCGAGAAGCAGGCCCGCACGCATTTTCTGCGCCTCGGCTACACTGACGTGTCTGACCTGACCAAGGACGAGAGCGGCGTCTGGCACGGCACGGCCACCAAGGACGGCCAGCAGCGCAACGTCGCCGTTGACGTCAAGGGCGACGTCACGAAGTAAGCTCGCCACGACGCCACGAATGTAAACGGCGCCCGCGATCCACCACGGGCGCCGTTTTGCGTTGCCGACAGGCATACGAGAGCCGGCTGGAGGTACGCTGACGTACGCCAAAGTCGTACTTAATGTCTGGCCGGCTATTGGTGTTATTTGGCGTGCGCCCCTAAAGCGCCTATAACCCTGTAATGGGACCCTGACACAATACCCCATGAGTTAGCCGGAGAGTGGAATGTCGGGTGCAATTGGCCAACAGCCGGTCGGTGAGGGGCGCAGCGGGCCTAGCCTTCAATCCATGCTCTCCACGGCAGAGCTGAGCCGGCGCCCGGCGCGGCCTCCTGACCACGAAACCGAGAACCGCGCCTTGATCGATTTGGCGCGCGAGCTGGCGACCTCTCCCGACACCATTCTGAAGAAGCTCGCCGAAACAGCATTGCTGCTGTGCAACGCGCACTCGGCCGGCCTCAGCATTCTGGAAGACGGCGACCGAAGGCAGAACTTTCACTGGCGCGCTATCGCCGGTGACTGGGCATCTCACGTGAACGGTGGGACGCCACGCGACTTCGGCCCGTGCGGAACCGTCCTTGACCGCAACGTTGCACTCGTCTGTTCTCACCCCGAACGCGACTTTCCTTACTGGGCCGACGTCAACCCTGTTTGCGATGAAGCGCTGCTCATTCCCTTCTATATCCAGGGCGAAGCCATCGGCACGATCTGGGTTGTCGCCCATGATGCAAGCCGCCGCTTCGACGCGGAAGACTTGCGCGTCATGACCAACCTCGGCGCCTTTACGGCAGCGGCGTATCAAGCGTGGCTGTCCGTAAACGCAACGCAACGCATCGCTGCCATCGTCGATTCCTCCGATGATGCGATCGTCAGCAAAGACCTCAGCGGCGTAATCAAATCATGGAACAAGGGCGCGGAGCGAACCTTCGGCTATGCGGCCGAAGAGGTGATCGGCAAGTCCGTTACGATCCTTATTCCGCCGGAGTTCCAGCATGAGGAGGTCGAGATCCTCGAACGCATTCGACACGGCGATCGCATCGAACATTATGAAACCGTTCGCCGCGGCAAGCATGGCAACTCGATCGACGTGTCTTTGACCGTCTCTCCGGTCAAAAATGCCCAAGGCAAGATCATTGGCGCTTCAAAAATCGCCCGCGACATTACCGAGCGCAGGCGGACTGAGGAGCAGATCGCCATTCTCGCTCGCGAGGCCGAGCATAGGGCAAAGAACATATTGGCGACGGTGCAGGCGACCGTGCGTCTGTCGCACTCTGACACGTCCGACGGACTCAAGGAGGCGATCACCGGACGCATCCAAGCGCTGACAAACGTCCATAGGCTTTTCGTGGAATCGCGCTGGAAAGGCGCCGAGCTACGCAATCTCGTTTCACAAGAGCTCTCGCCCTACTTCCAAGACGGAGAGGAGCGCGCGCTGTTTGACGGCCCGAGCGTGGTGCTCGAGCCGGGTGCCGCCCAGGCGATTGCGGTGACCTTGCATGAGCTGGCAACCAATGCGGCTAAATACGGGGCCTTGTCGGTGTCTGATGGCCGCGTCCAGGTTGTGTGGTCGCATGCGGCGAACGGACAGCTTGTCCTCCGCTGGTCGGAGACCGGTGGGCCGCCCGCAAGGGCGCCGACGCGTAAAGGTTTCGGTATGCGCGTCATCGACAGCCTAATTCGCGGTCAGCTCGATGGCGAGACGCGCTTCGATTGGCGCGCCGACGGGCTAGCGTGTGAAATAGCTCTGCCGATCGCAAACCCCTAGCACGCGCTGTCAGCGCGCAGGCAACCGACGCCTTCACGGGTTCAGAACGCTCGGCCGAGTCTGTCGGAGCGCACGACGCCAAGGGTTGGTGCGCGCTGCATGGCCGTCGCCGCCAATTGGCGACAATCCTGCCCATACGAGCACACATTCCCAGTCAAGATGAGCACGGGCCAACGGAGCGATTCGAGGGAACAGAAACGTGCGACCTGCCGCCCGTCACGCACAGCGCAGCGGCCTCTTACGGTGTCTCGCGCTTCTAATTCTGGTGACGATGCTGTCGCCGCTCTCGGCGTTTGCCGGTGCGCGCACCAGTGCGTGGCAAACGCAAACGATCCCGCATGCACCGGCTCCAGCCCCCGCCGTGCAAGGCGCTGTCGCCGCGCCGGCAGCGCTTCCGCCGCAAGCGCGGCAACTCAGCGTCTTCGAGCTGCAGGCGGCGGAGACGATCAAAATCACCAACGCATTTCGGCGCAGGAACGGCCTTCCGGAATTCAAGGAAGATCCGGTCTGCTCCGCAGCGGCCTTCGATCACGCGCAGGACATGGCAAGGCGAAGCTATTTCGATCACTTCGGTCCGGGCGGCACATCACCGACCAGCCGCTACAAACGCCGCAACACCACCGGGCAGCACGTGATCCGCGTGACCGAGAACATCGCCCGCGGCAACGGCACCACCCCTGAGAGCGCGCTGAGAATGTGGCTCGACTCCTCGGGCCACCGCAAACATCTGGTCGGAAGAGAAATGAACCACGTCGGCGTCGGTGTCGCCAACGGCTCCTGCTTCTTCGCCGCGTGCACCTACTTCGTCCAATGCTTTTCCCGCTGGCCCTGACGACTGCCGGCCGCATGGGCCCGCCGATATTGGGCCATGTGTGGAAGTGATCGGCTGACTAAAGCTCGTTCTTCTTTACGTCCGCGCGCTTGGGAACGTCCGAGAGTCGTGGTCTCGAATCGGAGAGGTTAGCATCGAGAACCTCAAGCCAATCGCACCGCAAGCTATCGAGCACCTGCAGCATCTGGAGCTTGCCCAGGCCCTCGACGATGTCGCCTTCCCCCATGGCCCGCACCAGCTCAAGTGCAGCCTCTTCCGCTTGCCGCTCAGTTCGGCGGCACTGAGGAGAAACCGCTACCAAGTATGGCCGAGTTTTTCGCCCTGTGTTCATTTGCTTCGCCCGTACTTTGCTCGGTGATCATGATGCGCCAGTTCACGTCCCCCTAGCCTTTGCTTTCTTTGTAGTGAAGGAAGGCCCCTCCCTAGCTCGCTGCTTTCGAAATTTATTGCGCGGACGCTTATGCGCATCACCGGCCAAAGTGTCGCCACGGGGTCGGTCAGCAGATGACATAGGCAACTGTCGATCCAGCCACGAGGATCGATGGCCATTCGCACCGGATACGATCGCGCAACGCAGGAG
>JBQMQE010000388.1:0-3645 GCA_052172655.1 Burkholderiales bacterium | reverse complement strand
GTCAATGACTACGTCTTCCTCCTTCTCGCCGATAACGTGACGCTCGCAATAATCCCCTTCGATAAGACTCGTGGACTGCAGCTCAGGCGTTTCAGGTCAACGGATTCACCCGCATCAGAGGACTCTAACAACCGCATGCAGCCGACGCCAAAGAGCGGCGCGGCTGATGCGAAACGTTGAGCGGCCACTTTCCATTCCTGCCGGTGACGGGTCTGGGTCGCTATGCGGATATCTCCATAGCGACCCCTATGCGCATAACGAAACTATGCGCACTTTTTGTGAGATTGACGGCGCCGGCCCCTATGGCGCTGGGCAATCAAGGCCGGCGCGACATGCGCATAGTTACAGCGTTTGCAGGAACCGCATTAGCGAGTCTGGCGCCCTGAACCGACGCATCCTGGTATCGGGCGCCTCCAGCCGCGCGAGAGCTTTCTGTTTCATTGCCAGGTCGGCCTCGACGTAGCGGTGAGTGGTCGTTGTGCTCTCGTGTCCGAGCCACAGCGCGATCACGTTGAACGGCACCCCCGACTGCAACAGATGCATCGCCGTGGTGTGGCGCAGCGTATGCGGTGAGACCCGTTTCTTGAGGATGCTGGGCTGTTGATCGGCCGCACGGACGACGGCAAGCCTCAGACGCTGCGCGACGCTGGATCTGCACATCGCATGCCCATCTCGGTTGGGCAGCATTGCAGCCTCGCCACGCAACGTCGGGTTAAGGCGCAGCCAAGCCCGAATCTCAAGAATCGTGGTCTTCCACAGAGGCACTGATCGCTGCTTGCGCCCTTTGCCCTGCAAATGGACGCAGGCAGCGCCTTCGAGCACGACGTCGATCACGCGCACGCCGATGATCTCCGAAACCCGCGCCCCGGTGTTGTAGAGCATGGTCAACAGCAGATGGTCACGCTGCGAGGACCAACTTGAGCCCGGTTGCCCCAGTACCGCGAGCATTTCCTCGCGGGTGAGGAAGCCGAGCATTCGCCGCTCGAAGCGCTTCATTGGCACGGCCAGCGCCCGTTCGACGACGTGCAGCGAGGTGACATCGCGCCGGCCGGCGAACTTCAGGAACGCGCGCAGCGCCGTAAGCCTCAGGTTGCGGCTGCGAACCGCATTATTCCGCGCGTGCTCCAGATGATCGAGGAACGCCAGAATCAAATCTGGCTGGATATCGACCAACCGTAGGGACGTCGGCGCCTTGCACAGCTTGCGGCTGGCGAAGTCCAGGAACAGCATCAATGCATCGCGGTAGCAGGCCACAGTGCGCGGACTGACCGCGCGTTGCGCGACCAGGTACTCCGTGAAGAACTGCTGAACCATCGAGGCGAACGACGGGGACTTCGGTGTAGTGGCATTACGCATCGCACACCTCCGGCTGAGGCATGAAGGACTCGAAGCGTCCGGCGGCCAGTGCCATCAACTCTGGCACCGCCGAGAGATACCAGTAGGTGTTGGTCACCATTGCATGCCCGACATAGGTCGATAGCGACAACATCGCCTGATCGACGTCTACACCCTGTGTTTGCCACAACACGATGCGGCGGACGACGAAGGTGTGCCGCTTATTCCGCGCGCGGAATAAGCGGCATAACTCCGAGGCCAGGATTATTCCGAGTGCGGCGTCGGTAGTCTTCAATACGTGGTGTCGTTGCTCGGCTTGCGCCAGAAGCGGAGTTTGATTTCTCGGCATTATTCGGCTGTCGTCTCCAACCGGGAATCTGCCCGGATTTTCAAGGAGACGGACGATGACGCTCACTCGCCATGGTGCGGCAACCGCACTAGAGGGACAGTCTTGCACTGGGCCGCTGACCTCCCACATCGAGGGCTTTGCCTCGCAACTTTCGCGCGAGGGGTACGCACCGAACACGGTTCGCGCAAAGTGCGACGTGCTGGCCGATCTCAGCCGCTGGCTCGAGCGGCGTAGGCTGGCTCTGGTAGCGCTTGATGAGGGTCGGCTCAGGCAGTTTCAGGCAACCCGTCGCCGCCGAATCAAGGCGCGGCGAGGCGATGCGGCCACTGGCCAGCAGCTACTCGAGTATCTGCGCGACCGTGGCGACATCGCGGCGGCAGCACTGAGGTTCGATCGGACTCCGGCGGCCGGCCTAACGCGCGATTTCGAGGAGTTCCTCCGCTGCGAGCGAGGCCTGTCACGGTCAACAGTGGTCTCCTACTTGCCCGTTGTGCGGGGCTTCCTTGATGTGCGGTTCGGGCGCAAGGCGCTGCGCCTCGAGCAGTTGCGAGCGCAGAACTTGCATGGCTTCATTCTTCGCGAGATCCAGCGTGTGAGTCGCAGCCATGGCAAGGGAGTTGTCACGGCGCTGCGCTCGTTCTTGCGCTTTCTGCTGCAACGTGGCGCTATTCAGACCGACCTGGCCCGCACGCTACCTGGGGTAGCGAGCTGGAGGCTGTCGCATCTGCCCAAGTCGCTGCCTCCCGAGCAGGTTGAGCGTTTGCTCGCGTGCTGCGATCGCAGCACACCGACGGGTAAGCGCGACTACGCGATCTTGCTACTGCTCGCCCGGCTCGGATTGCGTGGCGGCGAGGTGCTTGCCATGACCTTGGAGGATGTGGACTGGGAGCGCGGCGAGATTGTCGTGCGGGGCAAGGGCCAGCGGCTGGAGCGCTTGCCGCTGCCCGCGGACGTTGGCGCGGCATTGGCTTGCTATCTTTGTGACGTGCGACCGG
This sequence comes from Burkholderiales bacterium, assembly GCA_052172655.1. Taxonomy (GTDB): domain Bacteria; phylum Pseudomonadota; class Gammaproteobacteria; order Burkholderiales; family SG8-39; genus 2-12-FULL-64-23. The sequence goes on along the minus strand of JBQMQE010000388.1, from coordinate 966 downwards.
CGTGTGCGACGCGTCGCGTATTCATCCGGATGAAGGCCCCTCAGCAGGGTCTTGCGGGCCCGGTCGCTATCTGTTGCATCGTTCGGCGCGCACTCCAGCGCGCCGGGTTGGACCCGGAGTTCAAAGGGGCTCACCTATTGCGACACTCCCTTGCCACCAATCTGCTTCGCCGCGGCGCGTCGCTGCGTGAGATTGGTCAACTGCTGCGTCACCGGCAGCCGGCGACCACACAGATCTACGCTAAGGTGGACATCGCGGCCCTGCGTGGCATTGCACTGCCGTGGCCGAGAGGTGCGTCATGAGCAAGCTACAAGCCGCGTTCGATGAGTATCTCGCGGTACATCGCGTCCTCGGATTCAAGCTACGCCTGGCCGGGCGCTTGCTGCAACGCTTCGTCGACTTCGCCGATCGCGAGGGTGCCGCGTACGTCACGACCGAGCTCGCATTGGCATGGGCGACGCAGCCGGCCGCCGCGCAGCCAGCCCAGTGGTCGAACCGCCTTGGGATGGTTCGTCGCTTCGCGCTGTATTGCAGCGCGAACGATCCTCGCACCACCGTGCCACCGTTGGACTTGCTTCCCCACCGGTACCATCGTCCCGACCCATACCTCTATCGCGACGAAGAGATCACGCGCCTGCTCGAGGCCGCCCGACGCCTACCGTCTGCCACCGGTCTGCGGCCGCATACGTTCGCCACGCTCTTCGGCCTTTACGCGGCCACCGGTCTGAGGGCCAACGAGCCTTTGCGACTCGACCGCGATGACGTCGATCTCGTCCACGGAGTGCTGACGATACGCGAAACGAAGTTCGGCAAGTCCCGCTACGTGCCGCTGCACCGCACCACGCAACGCGCATTGCAACGCTACGCCTCACGTCGAGATCGATGGTGCCACGACCTCGACACGCCGAGCTTTTTCGTCTCGGACCGAGGAACCCGCCTGACGGAGTGGTGCGTGCGGTGGACCTT
>JBQMQE010000387.1:0-3672 GCA_052172655.1 Burkholderiales bacterium | reverse complement strand
GTAAGGCAACTGCCTTTTCATAAAAAAACCGGCGCTTGCGCCGGTTTTTTTATGGCCGAGGATCGTCAGGTTTCTTGCGCCGGGGCCGAGGCGATTCACCGGGCACGGTCATCCCTGAATACGACCACTATGGTCTTCGCAATGATTTGCAGATCGAGCCGCAGCGACCAGTTTCGCAGGTAATCGAGGTCATGGTCTATTCGTCCCTTCATCTTTTCCAGGATCTCGGTTTCACCGCGGTAGCCATTTACCTGGGCCCAGCCGGTGATCCCTGGTCTGACCTTGTGTCGGAGCATATAGCCCTTGATCAGTTTGCGGTATAGCTCGTTATGGGCGACGGCATGCGGCCTGGGCCCGACGATACTCATACGGCCCTGTAAGACGTTAAAGAACTGCGGCAGTTCGTCCAATGATTTTGCTCGAAGAAAAGCGCCCAGTCGAGTTATTCGCGGATCTCCTTTCTCAGCTTGTTTGATGGTGTCGCCATCTTCCATGACGGTCATCGTGCGGAACTTATAAACGACGATTTCCCGGCCATCAAGGCCATATCGGCGCTGCTTGAAAAGCACGGGGCCAGGCGAACTGAGCTTGATGGCGAGCGCAATGAGCAAGAGCAGCGGCGAAATCAGCGCGATGATGAGTAACGAAAGAATGATGTCGCTCGCCCGCTTGACTACCCCGTTGAACCCGGTGAAAGGCGTTTCGCAGACAGCCACAACGAGAATGCCGCTGACGCTGCCCATACGTCCCTGGATCAAGTCGGTGACGAAGGAGTCCGGGACGAAATAAATCGAGGCCGTAGTGTCGCGCAGTTCACCCAGAATGGACAGGATGCGTTGTTGCGTGGTCATCGGCAGCGAAAGATAAATGAGGTTGATGTGATTCTTTTTAACGAAACCAGGTAGGTCCTCGAGTTTGCCCAACAATGGATACTCGCCGCTATGTTTGAGGCGATTGCGGCTGCGGTCATCGAAGCAGCCGACCAGTTGAATATTTGAATAGACGTCCCCGCGAAAGCCGCGGGCCAGGGCGATGCCCTGTTCGTTCATTCCTGCCAACACCGCGCGTTTGGCACGGCCGCGGGTCATCGGAGCCGTCCACCGTAGCAAGAAATGCGCGCCGATCTGGCTCGAAGGCGCTGCCCAGAACCAGGCGAGCAGAACGTCGGGGTCGAAATACTGCAGGTAGCCGCTCGCATAGCCGAAGGCCAATAGCAGTCCGAATATCGTGAACCATCCGACAAGGATGTGCCAGATTACGCGCCAAGGGGACAAATTCAGTCGCGTTGATCCGGGGTACGTCAGCGAAAAAACGATGAGGGACAGGATCACGTCGGCCGCGGGCAGGCGTCCGAGGATTAACGCCACTACGATCCACAGCGACAGCACCAAGACTATCGGATCGAGCAACGCTTCGAAGAGGTTGAGCAGCTGATCGCGCCCAACCACCAGACGGGCGGCATTGCGAAATCTGACAGTGGCAAAGGGGGCTTCTGGTTTGCCACCTACAAGGGCGCGCTCAATGGAGAGTTGTTTGTGCAATTGCTGCGCCGTTTGATGTATCGACGCAAGAGGCCTTTGCACTTGGTGGTCGATGGCTTGCCTGGGCACAAGAAGGCAGCGGTCAAGCAGTACGTGCAGTCGCTTAAGGGCAGGTTGCAACTTCACTTCCTGCCGGCTACGCGCCCGACCTCAACCCCGATGAACTGGTGTGGAGTCACGCCAAACGAACAGGCGTGGCGCGCAATCCGCTTCGAAAAGGCGAAAGCACGGAGCAGCGCGTCACTGAACAACTCAAAACGATCGAGCAAAAGCCGTCGCTTGCGCGGGCGTTCTTCAGACATCCTAGTGTTGCCTATATTGCTGACTAGTGAGTAATTCCGCACTTCCGGCCATGTCCCTGTATTTGACCACCGCGTGGGTCCGGTTGTTTGCCCCTAGTTTGTCGAATATCCGATGGACATGGTTCTTCACCGTGTTCACGCTGATGCCGAGAATGTGCGCAATTTGGCCGTTGGTCTTGCCTTGGCACACCCAATAGGTGATCTCCTCTTCGCGGACACTCAATAGGATGGAGGGCGGGCGTTCATCGAATGGTGCATTAGCGGTGTGCAATGCGGCCACCTTACGATACGCGACGTCGATCTGATGAATGACGGAGTCTGCCAGGAAACGCAAACGCGCTTCGGCCCCGTTTGTGGTAAAAGGGCGCCGGCGCAGCGCAACATACAGACTGTCGTATCCGTCGCGTTTATTGCAGGTCCCGTGCACCAGTGTCAATCTCGTGTCCGGAAATGCGCAAGGTAGCGCACAGGCATCATTGTTACACGCTCGCAGTTCAGCCACTCTTTTGTTCAGCACAATGGGTTGTGATCCGCCATCAATCCAGATCTTGTGCAGACGTTTCGCCAGCGGGACGATGCTGTTGCAGACGCGATCGGTACGCACTCCGGGGAGGTTCGAAATCACGTCGACCTGCGGATCCTGCGCGCGGAAATCACCCCAGACGGCTATCAGGATGTCGTGGGGAAGAAAGAATTGCAGTTCACCCTGCACCAGAAGAAACAACTCGTAATGGCTCGTAATTTGAGCGCACGCCGAAACGAGGCGCAGGAATCTCGCGTTTTCTTCCGCGGTAAACTTGTAGATACCCGACGCTGGCTGGGGCAGACCGACCGTTACACGCTGGTTCGGCACAACAAGCAATTTCGAGGTTTCACCATTCACGGGAACGTCTGTTCCAACAGTCGAAGCGGCATACCACATTGCCGATGCTCTTTTTTGCACTTTTCTTGCGCTTGGCATATCCATATCTACTCCCCTCTTGCTCAGATGCGAACGCCCGCGCTTACCTAGGTCTGAGCAATTGTTGTGCCAGCAGTTGGATCCATGATTTGGCGCCGTGACCCAACGATGGGCCAAAACATCCGGTCCTTCAGGCTTCTCTGTGGTCGGCCTCAAATATGAAGTGCAACACTTGCCGGGAGGTAAAGTGTTGCGATGGAAACGAGCTACAAGCATCTGAGCTGTGAAGAACGCACGATGATCCAGTTGAGTCTTGAGCAGCGTGCAGCGCGCGCCCAGTTCGATCAGTCGTGAGTTGAAACGAAACGGCTGGCGACCAGAGACCATCTACACCGCGCTTTACGCCATGCCGCGAGGAGAGTTGCGTACCGAGTTGATCGCCTGCCTGCGCCAAGCGCGCAAGAGCCGCCGTCCGCGCGCCCGGGGCGAAGATCGCCGGGGCGTCATTCGCAACATGACCAGCATCCATCTGCGCCCCCCCCGGAAGTCGACGAGCGCGTCATTCCCGGTCACTGGGAGGGTGACCTGATCAAGGGTGCGCGCAATGCGTCGGCCGTCGGCACTTTGGTCGAACGAACTACGCTGTTCGTTACTCTGGCCAAGATGGACAATGCCAGCGCGCCGGCCGCCCTCGCCGGCTTTAGCACCGTCCTCAACCGAATCGACGCGCAACGGCGTCTTTCCCTCACCTACGATCAGGGCCGAGAGATGGCTCAGCATGAACAGCTCTCCAAGATCACCGGCGTCAAGGACTACTTCGCTGATCCGCACAGCCCTTGGCTGCGTGGCATCAACGAGAACACCAACACATACCTGGATCTGCTGAAACCGTTCGGTGAATGTTGTTGCATCTGAATCTCCTTTTGCT
>JBQMQE010000386.1:0-3679 GCA_052172655.1 Burkholderiales bacterium | reverse complement strand
ACCGCGCGGTGAGCTATCTGTCCCCCTTCGGCGGCTACAAGGATTCGGGCCTGGGGCGCGAGAACGGCATGGATGCCGTGCGCGAATACCTGCAGGTGAAAAGCGTCTGGATCAACACCGGGGCGGCAACGGGCAACCCGTTCGTGCTGCGATGAGCATGATCGCGCGTCCTGCCGCGACCCTGATCCTGGTGCGCGACGTCAGTGCCGGCATGGAGGTGTTCATGATCCGGCGCACGCAGTCGGCCGCGTTCGTTGGTGGCGCCCATGTGTTTCCGGGGGGCGGCGTCGACGCGAGCGATGCCTCGGCCGAACTCGCCGCTCACTGCGAGGGCCTGGACGACATCGAGGCGAGCCGGGTGCTCGGCGTGGAGCGGGGCGGCCTGGCGTATTGGACCGCGGCCTTGCGCGAGTGCTTCGAGGAAGCCGGGCTGCTGCTTGCGCACGACGCGGATGGTCACTATGCCGATTTGAACGAGGTGCAGCACGTCCCGGTGTTCGAACAATGGCGCGAGTCGATTCGCGCCGGGCGCGCGACGCTGGCCGACCTGTGCCGCGAACACAGCTTGCGTCTGGCGGCGGGGCGCCTCGCCTATTACAGCCATTGGATCACCCAGCCCGGGCGGCCGCGCCGCTACGACACGCGCTTTTTCGTGGCCGAAGCGCCTGCGGCCCAGACCGCCTCGCACGACAATAGCGAGACGGTGGATAACCTCTGGATCCAGCCGGCCGAAGCGCTGGAGCGGCATCGGCGCGGGGAAATGCACCTGGTGTTTCCGACGATCAAAACACTGGAGAGCATTGCGCATTTCGACAATGCCGCCGCGCTGATGCAGTTTGCGCGCTCGCCGCGCAAAATGCCGGCCATGGCGCCGCGCACGGCGAGCAGCCGCGAAGGCAAGAAATTGCTGGTGCCCGGCGATTACGCCTATGCCGAAGTCGGAAAATTGGATCCAGAGGGCGAGGGCACGGCCGCGTGCGAGATCATTCCCGGCGCGGTGGTGCAACTGTCAGACAAGGTGCGGCGCATCACCGCCCCCAATCCGGGCTTCATGACCGGCCCTGGCACCAATACCTATCTTCTGGGCGCGGGCGAGGACATCGCCGTGATCGACCCCGGTCCGGCCATCGATGCCCACATCGAGGCGGTGATCAATGCCGCCGGCGGGCGCCTACGCTGGATCCTCGTTACCCATACGCACCTGGACCATTCGCCCGCGGCCGCGCTGCTGAAAGCGAGGACCGGCGCGCAACTCCTGGGCATGCCGCCGCCGCAGTTCGGCAGCCAGGACCAGAGCTTTCGCCCCGACCGCGTGCTCGCCCACGGCGAGCGCATCGAAGTGGCCGGCTGCGCGCTGCGCGTGATCCACGCGCCGGGACACGCCTCGAACCAACTGTGCTTTCTGCTCGAACAAGAGAAGTTGTTGTTCACCGGCGATCACGTGATGCAGGGCTCGACCGTGGTCATCAATCCGCCCGATGGCGACATGCGCGTCTATCTCGATTCGCTGCGCCAGTTGCAGGGCGAGGACCTCGCCTGGTTCGCGCCGGGGCATGGCTTTCTGATGGACAAACCGCAGGAAGCGCTGGAGCGCCTGCTGATCCACCGACTTGCGCGCGAGAACAAGGTGCTGAATGCGCTGCGCGAGGCCGGCACGGCCACGCTGGAGGCGCTGCTGCCGCTGGTCTACGACGACGTGTCGGCGCGCCTGTATCCGGTGGCGAGCCGGTCCTTGCTGGCGCATCTGATCAAGCTCGAAGCCGATGGCAGGGTGGAGGAGACGCCGGCCGGGTGGCGCCTGACAGGAACCGGAGGACTGGTTTCGCCCGGACGTTGAATTCCGCTTGAGTGCAAGAACAGGCGCAGGAAGAAAAATCTGCCCGTGCCAAAGAGGCTCTTGACCTATATCAAGGGTACAGGCGAATACGCCGATACCATTTTGCCAGGAGCAGCGTGCAGCAGGGTAAATCTTTTACTGATCGGAGCAAGATGCGCATGGACAACACGAACACATACAATTACACGGTGGTCAGGCAGTTTGCGCTGATGACGGTGGTGTGGGGCATAGTCGGCATGCTGGTGGGCGTGCTGATCGCGGCGCAACTGCGCTGGCCCGAGCTCAATTTCGACATTCCCTGGCTCAGCTACGGGCGGTTGCGGCCGCTGCACACCAATGCCGTGATCTTCGCCTTCGGCGGCTCGGCGCTGTTCGCAACCTCGTACTACGTGGTGCAGCGCACCTGCCATGCGCGGTTGTTTGCCGGCGGTCTGGCGACCTTCACCTTCTGGGGCTGGCAGGCGGTGATCGTGCTCGCGGCGGTGACGCTGCCCCTCGGCATCACCTCGGGCAAGGAATACGCCGAGCTGGAATGGCCGATAGACATTCTGATCACCCTGGTGTGGGTCGCCTACGCCGTCGTTTTTTTCGGCACCATCGCCAAGCGCAAGACGCCGCACATATACGTGGCCAACTGGTTCTTCGGCGCGTACATCCTGACCATCGCGCTGTTGCATCTTGTTAACAGCGCCGCGGTGCCGGTGAGCTTGTGGAAATCCTACTCGGCCTACGCCGGGGTGCAGGACGCGATGGTCCAGTGGTGGTACGGACACAACGCCGTGGGTTTTTTCCTGACGGCCGGTTTCCTCGGCATGATGTACTACTTCATTCCCAAGCAGGCCAACCGCCCGGTGTATTCCTACCGTCTGTCGGTGGTGCACTTCTGGGCGCTGATTTTCACCTATATGTGGGCCGGTCCGCACCACCTGCACTACACCGCATTGCCGGACTGGGCGCAGTCGCTAGGGATGGTTTTCTCGCTCATTTTGCTCGCGCCCTCGTGGGGGGGCATGATCAACGGCATGATGACCCTGTCCGGCGCCTGGCACAAACTGCGCCAGGATCCCATCCTCAAGTTCCTGATCGTGTCGCTGTCCTTCTACGGCATGTCCACGTTCGAGGGGCCGATGATGTCGATCAAGACGGTCAATGCGCTGTCGCACTACACCGACTGGACGGTCGGCCACGTGCACTCGGGTGCGCTGGGCTGGGTGGCGATGGTCTCCATTGGTTCGATCTACTATCTGCTGCCACGCCTGTTCGGCAAACCGGAGATGCATAGCGTCAAACTGATCACGGTGCACTTCTGGGTGGCTACCATCGGCGTCGTCTTATACATTTCCTCGATGTGGATTGCCGGCGTGATGCAGGGCCTGATGTGGCGTGCGGTGAACGCCGACGGTACGCTGACCTACAGCTTCGTTGAGGCGGTCAAGGGGTCGTATCCGTTCTGGGCGATTCGTTTCCTCGGTGGTCTGCTCTTCCTGTCCGGCATGCTGATCATGGCTTTCAACATGTTCAAGACGATTGCCAGTGGCAAGCCCGTTGATGCGCCGGTATTGCTGCCGGCCGGTCACCACGCTTAACAGGGAGAAGAGAGATGAAACTTACGCACGATGCAATTGAACGCAATGTGGGCCTGATGATCGTACTGACCATTCTGGTGGTCAGTGTCGGTGGCCTGCTCGAAAAACTGAGTATCCATCGCGGCATCGGCGACGGCGACGCCCTCGTTGGCGGCGAGCAGGGCTTGGCCCACGGAGCCGCCGCCATAGAGGCCTTGGGGGTCGTTGAAATCGAGTCCGCCGGGGCCGCCGGCGGTGTAGCCTGCTTCCGGTCCTC
>JBQMQE010000385.1:0-3795 GCA_052172655.1 Burkholderiales bacterium | reverse complement strand
GAGGCGCTGGACGTCGCCGCCAGGGGCCTTAGCAAGGTTGCCAAAAAGCATGGCAACAAGGCTATCGCCGGATTCGGTTCCGCCAAGTGCACGAATGAAGAGGCTTACCTATTCCAGAAGCTAATCCGCACGCGCTTTCGCAACAACAACGTCGATCACTGCACCCGCCTGTGTCACGCCTCTTCTGTCGCAGCCCTCATCGAGGGCATCGGCTCCGGTGCCGTCACTGCGACCTTTAACGAAGTCGAGCACGCCGATGTCATTATGATCATTGGCGCCAACCCGACCGAGAACCATCCAGTCGCAGCCACCTTTTTCAAGCAAGCGGCAAAGCGCGGGGCGAACCTCATCATCATTGATCCGCGCGGCGTAGCAATGCGCGAATACGCGACCCACATGCTGCAGTTCAAGCCCGCTAGCGATGTCGCGCTTCTTAACGCGATCATGCATGTGATCGTCGAGGAAGAGCTTTACGACGTGCAGTACCTGCAGGCCTACACGGAAGACTTTGAAAGCTTGAAGAAGCATGTCGAAAGCTACAGCCCAGAATCGGTTGCCGACATCTGCGGCATTGACGCCGGCACTATTCGTTCTGTCGCACAAGCCTTCGGTCGCGCCGAACGCGCGATGATTTTCTGGGGTATGGGTATCTCGCAACACGTGCATGGCACAAACAATGCGCGGTGCCTGATCGCGCTAGCCCTGATGTGCGGTCAGATCGGCAGACCCGGCACCGGCCTGCATCCGCTACGCGGTCAAAACAACGTGCAGGGCGCGTCGGACGCTGGCCTGATTCCCATGTTCTATCCGGACTACGAGGATGTCGCGAGCACGAGCATCCGCAAGAAATACGAGAAGCTGTGGGATGTACCGCTCTCAAAGAAGCCCGGCCTTACCGTCGTCGAAATAATCAACGCAGCCAACGCGGGCGAGATCAGGGGCATGTATATCATGGGTGAAAACCCCGCGATGTCAGATCCCGATCTCGATCATGCGCGGGCAGGTATCGCCAAGCTTGAGCACCTTGTCGTGCAAGACATATTCTTGACCGAGACAGCGATGATGGCGGATGTCGTGCTGCCTTCTTCGGCGTGGCCGGAGAAGTCTGGCACCGTCACCAACACCAACCGGCAGGTGCAGATGGGACGCAAGGCCTTAGATCTACCGGGCGACACGCGGCAGGACCTGTGGATCACCGTAGAGTTAGCGAAGCGCCTAGGTCTTTCCTGGACCTATCAGCATCCGTCCGAAGTGTTTGCTGAGATGAAGCTTGCCATGCCTTCACTCGACAACATCACGTGGGAGCGCCTGGAGCGAGAATCTTCCATAATGTACCCATGCCCTGCGCCCGATCATCCGGGCGAGGCGATAGTCTTCGGGGACGGCTTCCCGACGAAAACCGGCCGGGCACGGATTGTGCCCGCGGATGTCCTGCCGCCCGCAGAAGTCCCTGACGACGAGTATCCTCTGGTCTTGATTACCGGGCGGCAGCTCGAGCACTGGCATACGGGGGCCATGACACGGCGAGCGTTAGTGCTGGACGAGCTCGAGCCGGGTCCGACCGCGAGCCTGCACCCGGCGACGCTTGGGCGCTACGGCGTATCGGCAGGTCAGCCCGTGCGCGTTACCACGCGGCGGGGAACGATCGAGCTCACCGCCCGCGCCGATCGCGCAATCCAGGAGGGAGTAATCTTTATTCCCTTCGCCTACGTGGAGGCCGCCGCGAATGTGCTCACCAATCCGCAGCTCGATCCAATCGGCAAAATTCCCGAGTACAAATACTGTGCAGTGAAGATCGAGGCGGCACATGACCACGAACAGGTCCGTAAGCAATCAGGTCTCAATGTGACGGCCACGGGTCTCTAGGCACCGCTGACACTATGAAAATTTCTGAACCTGTTGTCGGCGTCGTCCTCTCGGGCGGCAGATCAAGTCGCATGGGCGGTGGCGACAAATGTCTGCTGCAGTTAGGTGGCCAACAAGTGCTCGCTCGCATCGTTGATCGGTTGAAGTCTCAGGTGACTGAGGTCATCATCAATGCGAATGAAGACCCGTTGCGCTTTGCGGATTTTGGTCTGCCTGTAATCGCCGATAGCATCGTTGGTCAGGCCGGACCCCTTGCCGGTGTGCACGCAGGGCTCGAATGGGTAAAGGCAAATGCGACCGGCGTGCGCTACATAGCGACCGTTCCGAGCGATACACCCTTTTTTCCTGCCGATTTAGTGCAGAGCTTTCTTTCCGAAGCGGGCGATTATCCCGCTTTTATCGTGGCGTCATCGAGCGAGGGCGTGCATCCGGTAGTCGGGCTTTGGCCGGTCGCAATGGTGCCGCAGATTGAGGACGCTCTTCGCCTCGGGATGCGAAAGGTCGGCGCCTTCACCAAGGAGCATGGCGCCACCGAAGTTTTTTTTGCGCCTGCGCTCATCGGCGAGAGGCTTGTCGATCCCTTCTTTAATATCAACCGGCCGGAGGACCTCGGCTACGCGGAGGCTCTGCTGCGAGAGGCTCCATGAACCATCCCCTTTTTGGAATCACTGGTTGGAAAAACTCGGGCAAGACCACGCTCGCGGCGGGCCTCATCAGCGAGCTGACGCGGCGCGGCTATGCGGTAACTGCGCTCAAACACGCGCATGAGAGTTTTGACATCGACCAGCCAGGGCGCGATTCATTCAGGTTACGGGAAGCCGGCGCCCGGCGCGTGGTTCTATCTTCACCAAAACGATGGGCGGTCATGCAAGAACTCCAGAACGAACCGGAAGCGCAGTTCGAGGAGCTGCTGGCTAAGGTAGGGCCATGCGATGTAGTCGTGGTTGAAGGTTTCAAAAACGAGATGTTCCCAAAACTCGAAATCAGGCGCGAGGGCGCGGCATCGCGGGAGCCTTTGATCTCGAAAATTCCGCAGGTCGTGGCCGTCGCGTCGGATCGTCCCGCCCTTGAGTCGGTGGACTTGCCTGTCTTCCATATCGATGATGTCGTCGGTATAGCCGGTTTCGTAGTTGCTTATCTGGAACTGGCACCTTCTGCATGAACATGAAGCTCGCTGATGATTGCTTCTTCCACGACAAGGACAGGATTCCGCATAGCGAAGCCCTGGCCATTCTCAGGTCGCGCGTGAAGCCTGTCATCGCCCCAGAGGATGTGCCAGTTGAGTCCGCTGCCGGCCGCTATCTTGCGGAGGCCGTCATTGCTCCGCGCAATATTCCTGCGCATGCGAATGCCGCTGTCGATGGGTATGCCTTCGCCCACGCGGCATACAATAGTGACGAGGGACAAACGCTTCCGGTAGCGGGGATTGCTTCTGCGGGCCATCCAATTGCGGCCGCTGCGCCCCTCGAGGCCGCGATCCGGATTTTCACCGGCGCCGTTGTACCCGACGGATTCGATACAGTTGTCATGCAAGAGGATGTGCGCATCGAGACGCGCGGCAGCGATCGATGGGTGTGGATACCTCCGGGACTAAGGCAAGGGGCTAATCGTCGTCTTGCGGGCGAGGATAGCGCAGCCGGGTCAACGCTCGTTGCGGAGGGTGTGAGGTTGCGCCCTCAAGACGTGGCGAGCGCAGCAGCCTGCGGCTTTGCCACACTGCGCTGCCATCAGCTGCTCAAGGTCGGCGTCGTCTCAACAGGTGACGAGATATTGCGCGCAGGGATGCCGTTCTCCGAAGGCAAAGTCTATGACGCGAACGCTCCCTTGCTGGCCGGCCTTATACAGGCAGCCGGGGCGGAGCCGGTTGATCTCGGCGTCCTGCCCGATGATGCAAAACGCGTGCGCGACGCGCTCTCGGATGCCTCACAG
>JBQMQE010000384.1:0-3801 GCA_052172655.1 Burkholderiales bacterium | reverse complement strand
GCGTAATGGTGGGGTGCTTGCCGCCCCGAAGCACTGGGCCAAATGACGCGGCGTCAGAGACGCGAGCGAGCCTGCCGGCGGTAGTCGCTCGGCGTCATGCCGAATTCGGCGCGAAAGCGGCGCGTGAAGTGCGACAGGTCGGAGAAGCCCCAGCCGAATGCGATATCGCCGATGGTCCGCTGTGCTTGCGTCGCGTCTGACAAAGCGAGACGGCAGCGCTCGAGGCGACGCTGAACGATCAGCCGTTGAATCGACAGGCCTTCTTCGGCGAGCAGCGCGTTGGCATAGCGCACGCTGATGCCCGCGGCGGCGGCGGCGGTTGCAGGGTCGAGACCGGGGTCGCTGAGACGGCGCTCGACTGCCGTCCGCAATTGCAGCAACGCAGTGGCTCGCGCCGATGAGAGTGCTGGCCTGTCCTCGCCTCTTTTGGCGGCGAGAGAAAGCGCCACCAGATCGAGTATCTGCTCGCCGATTTGCGCGCGCGCGGTTGGCGCCAGGTCATGGACACGCTCCGGGAGCATCCGAATGAATTCCGAGGTGAGGCTGCCGATACCGCTCGCCCCACTCACTGTGCAGGCGGTGAGCTGTGAGCTCGATGCCACGCGCGCCTTCATCGCCCGGTGTGGGATCTTGATAATGAGTAGGCCGTACGGTCCGGAAAAGAAATTGGTGCAGGTCCGCTGGGCGTCGAGGAGCATAAAGTCGCCCGGAACCATCGCATCATCGCGACCGTCCTGGCTCATGATCGACGTCCCGGAAAGCTGGGCACACAGAAAAAATACGTTGTCTTCGCTGTGCGAAATGCCGCGGGCATTTCGCGTGCTCTCACGCAGGCCATCGCTCTCTACGCGAGAAATTTCAAGCTGGTCGAAAGAAGAGTGGTGAATGGTTGCGCTGAAGTTCGTGGGGCCGTCGAGACGGCACTCATGATCGACGAAAACCTTGCATGCAACATCGTGCCAGTAGGCTAGCCGGTCGCGCGGTGAGACATCGGCAGTCGTCAGCACGTTCTGCATCAGTGCGCTCGCCTCGCTAGTCGGCCATCGAGTCTTACCGACTCGGGCCAGAGCGAGGATACCCAAGGCTCGGTGTCGCAACCAGCGCACCAGTCCTTTGGGGCCTTTACTACAGCGGACTGTGCTCTTGAGGTGCGTTCAGTTCCAGCGACGGTTGCTCCACATCCATTGCTCGGGCGCCTCGCGGATCCACGCTTCGAACTGTTGTTGCATGTGGACCATGGTCCAACGGATGTCCTCCGCCTGATTTGCCGTGCGCGGCACGCGCAGCTCCTTCAGCTCGATCTCGAAGCGGCTCTGCGAGCCGATGCGCTTGCAGCGCGACAGCCAGATGCGCGCCCCGACACGCCGGGCGATCATGGCGCCAATCGCCTGCGTCTTGGCATCGCGTCCGAAGAACGGCACCGGCATGCCGGTACGATCGTAGAGGTCGCAGACGAGACCGAGCCGGCCGCCTCTGCGCACGAAATCCATGATGGCGCGCGCCGTGCGCTGGTCGTCCCCATGATCGCCGACGTTGCCGCGGCCGAACAGGCCGTCGGGGTAGAGTTCCTTGCGCTGATCGCGCAAATACTGATCGACGTAGGGATTGGTGACGGAGCGATAGACGGCGGCGGGATTGGCGCCCGCCCAGGTGAAGGGGAGGATCGCCAGCTCCCAGTTGCCCATGTGCAGGCTGACGCCGACGGCCGGCCCCAGCTTGTCCTTGTAGCGCGAGAAAATGTTCTGGCTGACGATGTCGATGCGCTCGGGCTCGGCAAGAAAGCGATCGATGCGCATCGTCTCGACCATGACGCGGCCGAGATTTTCCCAGTGGGCCAACGCGATTGCCAGGCGTTCGGCGTCGGTCTTCTCGGGGAAGGCGACGGCGAGATTGCCCAGCGCGCGTCTATGCCGCTTCGGATTGATGATGGGCGCCAGGCGCCGCCAGCACCAAGCCGAAGCACTGGTGGCGATGCCGAGCGGCAGGGCGCGGAAGAAACCGGCGACCAGCCGTAGCACCACGTATTCGGCGCGCCACTGCAGGTCGCGAAGGCGTTCCTTTGTCTGCATCGGCCAGCAGCGATCTCAAGTTCCAAGGGCAGCGGTGATGCCCAGCCCATGACCCTGCGTCAAGGGGCAGAAGCAGGAGCAGACGGTAACGGTTGCATCAGGCGGGGCGCGATGAACGACGGCCCGAGGCCCTCGCGCATGGCGAAGCGGCGCAGCGGACCGACATTCTTCAGGATATGCAACCCAATGCCGCGCAGCGCCTGCACCGGGGCGGCGCTCGACAACAGGCTGCGGTTGAGCAGGTCGACCGTCCAAATGCGTGAGGCGATATCCGTGCGCCGCGTGCGACCGTAGGCTTCAAGCACAGCCGGCGCAGCGATATCGCCGCCGGTCGCGAGCGCGTCAGCGACGCAGTCGGCAAGGCAGGCGGCATCGCGTAACCCGAGGTTCAAGCCCTGCGCGCCGATCGGAGGAATGACATGCACCGCCTCGCCAACGAGCGCGACGCGATTGCGACCGGCGGTTTGCGCCGCCAGCCCCATAAGCGGGAAGACGCCGCGCGGACCAATGTTGCCGACGGCACCCAGCATTCCCTGCAAGCGCTGCTCGAGCGCCTGGCGAAACTCCGCCTCCTCGAGCGCGGCAAGCTCCTTGGCAACGACGGGGCGCTCGACCCATACGAGGCTCGAGGTGCGCCCTGGCGACGGTATGGTCGTGAATGGTCCCGCCGGCCGATGGAACTCACTCGAGAGGCCGCCGTGCGGGCGCTGGTGGGCGAAGCTGCAAGCCACGGCGCTCTGTTCGTATGCCCAGGACTTTACCGGGATCTGCGCGGCCTGCCGGCAGAGTGATTGGCGCCCGTCCGCGCCGACAATCAGCTTGGCGGTCAGTACGCGGCCATCGGCGAGGTGAACCGCGGCTGCGGTATCGCCGACAACGACATCGCCGACGTTCGCCTCCACGAGCGTGAGGTGGGGCAGCTTCCCGGCGCGGGCGCGCAGCGCCTCGATGAGGCGGGCGTTCGCCACGTTGTAGCCAAAGCGCTCCAGACCGGCCTCGGCAGCGGTGAAGGTCACCTCGGGCGCGCGCAGCAGTGACCCCATATCGTCGATGATGCGGATGCCGGTGATGGGTTCACCGGCTTCCCGACAGACTTCGCCGACGCCGAGATTATCCAGCAGCGTTATCGATCCGCCGAACAGCGCCGCCGTGCGGGTGTCGCGGTTGACCGGCGCCGCGCCGATGGCGACGACGCGCGCACCCAAGCCGGCGAGCGCTAGAGCGGACGCCAGACCCGCCGGGCCGGTGCCAATAACGGCAACGTCGAATGAAGTGTCGTTTTTCATGACAAGCCCAGCCTACCCTAATTTCGAGCAGAACTAAAAATATCCATTAGTTTCAATAGTCTCGTGGCGATGCCGCCACGCGGTTTTGTCACAAACTGTCACACATGTCTTTGCCGTTTACGATCCTCGAATCACTCGCGTAAGCCTCATTCCAGCGAGGCCCACCGGCGGGGAATACGGCGGTGCACGGCTGAGCGGCGTGGTCAGCGTAAGTGCGTATGCGTGTGTTGTTTGCTGTGCAGTTGCGTCGATCGAAGGCCGAGTTGAGGCGTACCTTCGTGGGAGTAGCGTATATGTTCGGGGGAGTAGGTAAGGCGGGATGGGCAACCATTCTCGTCGCGGGCGGTTTGATGCTGGGGGCCAGCGCCTCCGCTCAGGCAGCCGATCTGGGCGGCGATTGCTGCGCCGATCTGGAAGAGCGCGTTGCGGAGCTCGAGGCTACCACC
>JBQMQE010000383.1:0-3806 GCA_052172655.1 Burkholderiales bacterium | reverse complement strand
CGGGGAGAGGCATGCTGTATCTGCGCGGTGAATACCGCTACCTGCTCGATCAGCTTAACGCCGTGCTGGAACGCCGGCGCCGCGGCAAGCTGCTCGGCGCAGCCATACTCGCGCGGCAGGGATTCGATTTCGACATCGAAATCCATCTGGGCGCCGGCGCCTACATCTGCGGCGAGGAATCGGCGCTGATCGAGTCGCTCGAAGGCAAACGCGGCACGCCGCGCAATCGCCCGCCGTTTCCGGTGACCCACGGCTATCTCGACCAGCCGACGGTGGTGAACAATGTCGAGACCTTCGCCGCGTCCTGCCTGGTTGCGCACGGCGGCGGCGACTGGTATGCAGGCATCGGCACCGGCGCGTCGGCCGGCACCAAGATTCTGAGCGTATCCGGCGACTGCGCCCGGCCGGGAATTTACGAGTATCCCTATGGCGTGAGCGTGAGCGAGGTGCTCGCGGCATGCGGCGCGAGCGACGTGCAGGCGGTGCAGGTCAGCGGGCCATCCGGCGTCTGCCTAGCCGCGGCGGAATTCGGCCGCCGCATCGCCTTCGAGGACATTCCGACCGCCGGCGCATTCATGGTGTTCGACCATAGCCGCGACATGTTCGAGGTGGCGCGCAATTTCGTCCATTTCTTCGCCCATGAAAGCTGCGGCTTTTGCACGCCCTGCCGCGTCGGCACCTCGCTGCTGCGGAACCTGATGGACAAGCTCAAGAACGGTCATGGCTCGCCCTACGATTTCGCTGAAATCGAAAATTTGAACCGCATCCTGCAATCGATGAGCCACTGCGGGCTGGGACACACCGCCTGCAATCCGGTGCTCGATACCATCGCCAAATTCCGTCCGGCCTATGAGCGGCGCCTGCAGCAGAAGGAGTTCGAACCGGCATTTGATCTCGACTGGGCGCTGGAGCCGGCGCGGCAGATGACCGGGCGCGACGATGCCGGCGCGCACTTCAGCACTGGCCCGGAGGCGGCGAAATGAGCTCGAGTTTCACCATCGACGGCAAGGCTGTCGCCTTCACCGAAGGGCAGACCATCATTCAGGCGGCGCTGGCCGCGGGCGTCTATATCCCGCACCTGTGCTATCACCCGGAGTTCAAGCCGCACGGCTCGTGCAAGCTGTGCACGGTCAAGGTGGGCGGCCGCCAGAGCGCTTCCTGCACCACGCTGGCGTGCTCGGGCATGGCGGTCGAAAGCGATACGCCGGCGCTGAACGACGAGCGCCGCACGCTGACGCAGATGCTGTTCGTCGAAGGCAACCATTTCTGCCCCTCGTGCGAGAAAAGCGGCGACTGCAAGCTGCAGGCCACCGCCTACGAGCTGGGCATGATGTCGGCGCATTACGATCATTTCTTTCCGAACCGGCCGGTCGATGCCTCGCACCCGGATGTGCTGCTCGATTTCAACCGCTGCATCCTGTGCTCGCTATGCGTGCGCGCCAGCCGCGACGTGGACGGGAAGAATGCGTTCGCGCTGTGCGGGCGCGGCATCCACACGCATCTCATCGTCAATGCGAAATCGGGCCGCCTCGCCGATACCGATGTGACGCTGCAGGACAAGGCGGTGCACGTATGTCCGGTGGGCGTGTTCCTGCGCAAAGACAAGGGTTTCAACGTTCCGATAGGCAGGCGGGTGTTCGATCTGAAGCCGATCTCGGCCTATGTCGATGCCTCTGCCGCGATCGAGAAAGAATAGCGATGGACACTGCCGTGAAGAAAAAACTCAAGGTGGCCACGACTTCTCTCGCCGGCTGCTTCGGCTGCCACACTTCGTTTCTCGACATCGACGAACGCCTGTTCGAGCTGCTCGAGCTGATCGAATTCGATCGCTCGCCGCTGACCGACATCAAGGAGCTGGGCAAGTGCGACATCGGCATCATCGAGGGCGGCCTGTGCAACGCCGAGAACGTGCACGTGCTGCGCGAGTTCCGCCGGCAGTGCAATATCCTGATTGCAATCGGTGCCTGCGCCATCAATGGCGGCTTGCCGGCGCAACGCAACCACCTGAGCCTGGCGCTGATCCTCGAGGAGGTGTATCACACCAGCGTGGGCCTGGCCAACGGACTGATTCCGAACGATCCCGAGTTGCCTCTGCCCCTCGCCAAGGTGCGTCCGCTGCACGAAGTCGTGAAAATCGATCATTTCATTCCAGGCTGTCCGCCCTCGGCCGATGCCATCTGGAAAGCGCTCAACGACATCCTTGCCGGGCGCGAGCCGGAACTGGGCCACGGCCTGATCCATTACGATTGAAGGCACCGCTATGAGCGAGCAGCTCGAAACCGCCCAGCATCCTGCAGGCTTGCGCCGCGTCGCGATCGACGCCGTGTCGCGCGTCGAGGGTCACGGCAAGGTGACCATCCTGCTCGACGAAAACAATCAGGTGCGCCAGGTGCGGCTGCATATCGTCGAATTCCGCGGCTTCGAGCGCTTCATCCAGGGTCGCCCCTACTGGGAAGTGCCGGTGATGGTGCAGCGCCTGTGCGGCATTTGTCCGGTGAGCCATCATCTGGCGGCATCCAAGGCGCTCGACCAGGTGGTCGGCGCGACGCGGCTCACGCCTACGGCTGAAAAGATACGCCGGCTGATGCATTACGGCCAGATACTGCAGTCGCACGCGCTGCATTTCTTTTATCTTTGCTCGCCGGACCTGCTGTTCGGCTTCGACAGCGAGGTCTCGCGCCGCAACATCGTCGGCATCGCGGCCGCGCACCCGGAGATTGCGAAACGCGGCGTGCTGCTGCGCAAGTTCGGGCAGGAAGTGATACGCGTCACCGCCGGAAAAAGGGTGCACGGCACCGGCTCCATTCCGGGCGGGGTGAACAAGGCGGTGACGCCGGAAGAGCGAGCCCTGCTGCTGGCCGACATCTACCAGATCGTCGGCTGGTGCCGCGACGCGGTGCATCTGATCAAGCAATTGCACGCACAGAACCCGGCGCTGTACGCCGGCTTCGGCGTGTGCAGATCGAACACCATGTCGCTGGTCGGATCGAACGGCGATCTCGACTTTTACCACGGCAGCCTGCGCGCCCGCGATGCCAACGGCGGCATCCTTTTCGACGGCGTCGATTACCGCGACTATGCGCAGCATATCCAGGAGGAGGTCAAACCCTGGAGCTACATGAAGTTTCCGTTCTTTACCGCTTTTGGCAAGAGGAACGGCTGGTACAAGGTGGGGCCGCTCGCGCGGGTGCAGAACTGCGACCGCATCCCGACGCCGTTGGCCGAAATCGAGCGGCGCGAATTCATCGACTATTGTGGCGGCCTGCCCACGCACGCGCCGCTGGCCTACCACTGGACGCGCATGATCGAGATGCTGCACGCAGCGGAGACGATCAAGGATTTGCTGCACGACGACGATATCCTCGGCAGCGACCTGGTGCGCACGGGGAAGCGCGCGACGGAGGGCGTGGGCGTAATCGAGGCGCCGCGCGGCACGCTGATCCACCACTATCGCGTGGATGAGGACGATCTGGTGACCATGTGCAACCTGGTCGTGTCCACCACCCACAACAACCAGGCGATGAACGAAGCGATCCGGCAGGTCGCCAGGCGCTACCTCGACGGGCGCGAGATCACCGAGGGCCTGCTCAATCACATCGAGGTGGCAATCCGGTGCTTCGACCCCTGCCTCTCCTGCGCGACGCACGCGCTGGGCCAGATGCCGCTCGCGGTCGAACTGGTCGACGCCGGGGGCACGCGACTGCATGCCCTGAACAGAAACGGCGATGGCTCGATCGGCCAGCCGCTCGCCTGATGCCGCCTGAAGTCGTCGTTTTTGCAATCGGCAACCGCAGCCGCGGCGACGA
>JBQMQE010000382.1:0-3807 GCA_052172655.1 Burkholderiales bacterium | reverse complement strand
GCAGCGATCTGTCGCGGCTTGAAATTCCTTTACCACGTCTCCCCGAGCAACGCGCCATCGCCCACATCCTCGGTACGCTCGACGACAAGATCGAGCTGAACCGGTCGATGAACGAGACGCTGGAGGCGATAGCACGGGCGCTCTTCAAGTCGTGGTTCGTGGACTTCGACCCCGCCCGCGCCAAAACCGAAAGCCGCGACGCTGGCCTGCCCCGACCTCTTGCCGATCTCTTCCCTGACCGCTTCGTGGAGTCCGATCTGGGCGACATTCCGGAAGGGTGGGAAGTCGGAACCGTTGACGATGAGTTCGATTTGACAATGGGACAGTCCCCACCGGGTGAGACGTACAACGAAGTGGGCGAGGGCTTGCCCTTCTACCAGGGGCGCACCGATTTCAGCTTTCGATTCCCTACCCGGCGCGTGTATTGCACAGCTCCGACTCGTTTTGCCAACGCGGGAGATACGCTGATCAGCGTAAGGGCGCCTGTGGGCGACATAAACATGGCCTCGGAGCGTTGCGCAATCGGCCGTGGCGTCGCTTCTGCGCGCCACAAGACGGGCAGTCGATCGTACTCGTATCAGTTCATGCGCTCGATCGAAGAAGTGTTCGCTCGGTTCGAGGCCGAAGGAACAGTCTTCGGCTCAATCGGAAAAAAGGACTTCCACGCGATTGCTTGCGCAATGCCACCACCCAAACTTGTGGTGGCCCTTGAGACGAAGCTGTCGCCACTCGATGACCGCATCGAAGTCAATGAGCGTGAATCGGCCACCCTCACTGCCCTGCGCGATGCGCTGTTGCCCAAGCTAATCTCCGGCGAGCTGCAGGTGAAGGACGCCGAGCGGTTTGTTGCGAGTGCCTTCTGATGGCCGATGTTCTCACCGCTCCCTTCGTCATGCACGGCGCGCGCGAGGCGATCGAGGGAGGTCTAGTGCACATCGAGGAGCAAGTGAAAGGCATCGAACGCGCGGTCGTCGAGAACCCTGGACTCGCGTTCGATCTCGCGAAGACGCTGGTTGAGAGCGTTTGTCGAGCCGTTCTCGATGAGCGCTCAGCCGGCTCCAGCCCCGACGACGACCTGCCACGATTGTTTAAGACTGCAACCAACACACTGCCGTTTCTGCCTACTGAAGCGAGCGGAGAGAGCGAGATCCGAAAGAGCCTCGCCCAAACGCTTAACGGCCTGCACACGGCCATCCAGGGGATTTGCGAACTGCGCAACCAGTGCGGGTTCGCCTCGCACGGCTCAGGCACTCCGCGCCCCGCGATGGAATCGGTGCAGGCGCTCCTCGCCGCGAAGGCAGCCGACGCTATCGTGGGATTCCTTCACCGTGTTCATCGGCAGGATCGGACGCTTCCGGTGAGCCCGCGACGCGGCTACGCGGACAACCCCGAGTTCAACGAGTCTGTGGATGAGTTGCACGAGCGCGTGCGCATCTTCGACGAAGAGTTCGACCCCAGCAGGATTCTGTTCGAGATGGCTCCAGAGCCGTATCGCGTCTACCTCGCCGAGTTTGCGCAGCAATCGAAGGGCGACGAGACCGACGTCGGTGTCGAGGCAAAAGCCGATACACTATGAACAAAGACCACACAGTGGGTGCGCTGTCATGAGCTTGATCCTCACGCAACAGGAGGCAGACACGTTGCTGGCCCTGGAAAAGCACTATCAGGGCGAGGAGAGGTTCTTCTTCCCCGGTCTAGGCGGTGCGATCCGCATTCCCCTGTACTCGGCAGACCGACGCGAGGAGTTCAGCTTGGACATCACCCGTGGCCGCATCGTGCTGGAAAAGAATACCTTCCAGAATCGTGCGCGCAAGGCGGCAATCCTTGCGCGACTTGATCTGGGTGGTCCGTCGCATCGAAACCCTGATGGAGAGGATATCGCCTGCCCGCATTTGCATTTGTATCGGGAAGGCTACGGCGACAAGTGGGCAATAATTTTGCCCGAGGCATTCGCCGGTGTCGATGATCCCTGGCAAATGCTGGCGATGTTCATGGATTTCTGCAAGATCATCACTAAACCGCTCATTGAGCAGGAGCTGTTTACATGATCATGATCGAGGACATCCAGAAGCTGCTCGATGACTACACACGGTGGCTTAAGGACAAGACTGTGCTCAAGCAGGCCGGTAACGACTGGGTGGAAGTCACCACACCACATCTGGACCGACACAATGATCACCTTCAGTTCTATATCCGCAAGGACGGCAACGGCTATCTGCTCACAGATGACAGCTACATCATTAGTGACCTGATCAGTTCCGGTTGCCCGCTGGACAGCCCGAAGCGGCAGGAATTGCTCAGGACCACGCTCGCCGGGTTTGGCGTGCAACTAGATGGCGAACAGCTATTGCTCCATGCCACGCCGGAGAATTTTTCGCTCAAAAAGCACAACCTGATTCAGGCCATGCTGGCCGTAAACGATTTATTCTATCTGGCCGCGCCCTATGTTGCCAGCCTGTTTTACGAAGATGTAATGCAGTGGATGGATCTAGCCGATATCCGATACACGCCTAAGATCAAGATCACCGGCAAGAGCGGCTACGACCACATGTTTGACTTCGTCATTCCGAAGTCGCGCCAGCAACCTGAGCGGATCGTTCAGGCGGTCAGCAATCCGAAGAAGGACGCAGCGGAGGCACTGGTTTTCAAGTGGCTGGATACCCGCGAAACGCGAGCGCCCGATTCGCGCCTCCATGCCTTCCTCAACGACAGCACAACAACGGTTTCTCATTCGGTAATCGACGCATTAAGGAACTACGAACTAGAACCTGTGCTCTGGTCGCAGCGTGAACAGGCCAGGGAGGCGCTGGCCGCATGACTCCCGAGCAAATCTCCTCCTGGGCGGCCTCTCTAGAATCGGAGACGCTGGAGTTCAACCGCACCGCAGGCGAGCGGTGCGAAACAGGGCAAGCACTGTGCGCCATGCTCAGCCATCGGGGCAGACTGGTGCTGTTCGGGGTGGGGCGCCGGGAGCGGCGCGCGTGACTACGCAGATGGCGTAAACATGACCACGACACCCGAACAAATCGACCTCTGGCGTCAATCGCCCTCGGAGCATCCGCGCCTGGAGTTCAAGGAGGCGAAGACCCAGTTCGACAACCGCCGGCTGTACGAGTACTGCGTCGCACTGGCCAACGAGGGCGGCGGGAATCTACTGCTAGGCGTGGCCGACAAGCCGCCGCGTCCGGTGGTCGGCACGCAGGCGTTCGCGAACCCGGTGGCGATGGCCGAAAAGCTGTTCCAGGCGGTTGGCTTCCGCGTCGACATCGAGGAGGTGGCGCACCCCGAGGGTCGGGTGCTGGTGTTTCACATTCCGCCGCGCCCACATGGCACGGCTTACCACCTCGACGGCAAGTACCTCATGCGCGCGGGCGAGGCTCTGGTGCCGATGAGCGAGGATCAGCTGCGGCGCATCTTCGCCGAGGGCGAGCCGGATTGGCTGGAGGAGCACACCAAGACCGGCGTCGATGGCCAGCAGGTGATCGAACTGTTGGACACGCAGACCTTTTTCGAACTGCTCAAGCTGCCCTACCCGACGGACCGCGCCGGCGTCATCGACCGGCTGATACGCGAGCGGCTGGTCGATGAGCGTGGTGATGCCTATGCCATTCGGCGACTGGGCGCGCTGCTGCTCGCCAAGCGGCTGGACGATTTTCCAGATCTGGCGCGAAAGGCGGCGCGTGTCGTGGTGTACACAGGCTCGTCGAAGTTGGAAACGCGACTCGACCAAACCGGTACCAAAGGGTATGCCGTCGGATTTCAGGGCATTGTGCGCTTTGTCATGGCGCAACTGCCGCAGAATGAAGT
>JBQMQE010000381.1:0-3826 GCA_052172655.1 Burkholderiales bacterium | reverse complement strand
CACCCCGAGCGCAGCGTTGAACTTGCTGGACAAATTCTGGAATGCGATCAACGCCGTGAGCTCGACGATCTCCTGCTCGCAAATGTGCCGGCGCAGCCTGGAGAAAATCGTATCGTCGACGCGCCGGGCAGGGTCGGTGACGGCTTCGGCGTATGCGAGCGCAGCTCGCTCGCGTTCGGTGAATAGCGACGAAGTCTCGTAGCTGGTCAGTGCGACGAGCTTTTCCGGTGTCGTGTGTCGCTCCAGCGCTGCCGAGGAATTCAGATCCACGCAGAATGCACACCAGTTGATCTGCGAGACGCGCACCTGCACCAGTGCGCGCAGCTCGGGTTCGAGCGGGGAAGTGCCGCGGTCGAGCGAGCGGTAGAGCAAGGTGAGCATCAGAAATGCGCTCGGGATGCGACCCCAGATGAGCGTCGGCTCCAGTTCTCGGCCGTATTTCTTCCGTTGTAGCCGCAGAATCAGGCGCACGTACCAGGGATAGCCGCCTAGCGGCAGTCCGCCGATCCGAGGCCTCGCGCCAGCGCTCATGAGGCGGTGCTTTCCGTATCCCGGCCGATGACGACTTTGGTCCCGCTCAAAAAATGGTGCGCGGGTATCACCAGGTTGGTGGGTGCGGGTACGTTGCGCCACACGCGGCCCGCGAGATCGAACTTCGAGCCGTGGCAAGGGCAGAAGTATCCCCCATCCCAATCGGGGCCGATATCCGCCGGTGCGATATCCGGGCGGAACGTCGGCACGCAGCCGAGGTGGGTGCAGATTCCCACCACCACCAGGTACTCCGGGTTAACCGAGCGATATGCGTTGCGCGCGTAGGTGGGCTGCTGGTTTTTCACGTCTGAACCAGGGTCTGCCAGCTTTGCCAGGTGGCGCGGGTCCTCCAGCACTTTCAGCATCGCCTCGGTGCGGCGCAGGATCCAGACCGGCTTGCTGCGCCACTCGACGGTGAGCTGCGCGCCGGGTTCGAGCCCCATGGCGTCGGCGCTGACCGGCGCGCCCGCTGCGCGCGCCCGTTCGCTCGGCATCATCGACGCGATGAAGGGGACCGAAACCGCGGCCAGGGCAGCCCCGCCGGCGACGCCGGTCGCCGCCACGAGTATTTTTCTGCGAGCGGGATCGGAAGCCGTGTCCGGGTTTCCCGGCTCAGCCAAAGTAGGATCGTTAGCGGTCTTGTCCATCGCTCCACCTCGTTGCATAAGCTGATCAATTACGGCACTTTGGTTGCGGGCTGCGCCGAGAACAGCGACGTCGCGGCACTGAGCGCCGCGCCGATCAGCAGTAAGCCGGCGCTGGCCCAGAAAGGCTCCCGGTTCATCAAACCGAAACCAATGCCGGCGACGACCGAACCGATTGCCTGGCCCAGGCTCGATGCCGCGGCTTGCTTTCCCAGCACGGCGCCCTGTGCGCTACCGGCGGCCAGGGAGATCCGGTAACTCATGATGGGCGCCAGCAATCCCGATCCCGCGGCGACCAGTCCGACCGCGACCAGGAGCCGGCCAAAGTCGGAGGCCGCGGGCAGGAGAATCAGTCCGCCGGCCATGATCGCGAAAGCCGGCGGCGCGATAACGTGAACGGGCCAGCGCTTGATCAGGAAAGGAAACACGAGCATCTGGGTCGCGATCATTGCCAGCATGCACGCGACGAACAGCTGACTGAGTCGACCCGGGCCGAGACTGAGGCTTTGCTGTCCATGCAAAGTGAGCCCGACTTCGAAGCTGCCCAAGCCGAACGTCATGAGCAGTGTCAGCAGCAGCAGGGCGTTGACCGATCTTGAGTCATGCGATGCAAAAGGTTTGTCGGTAGCAGGGAGTGTGGTTGTGTTTCCCGCGTGCCGGGGCATCTCCAGGTAGGTAAGGAGCCAAACCGCCGCGCCCAGCGCTGCCGCCACGAGGAACGGCATTGAAACCAGGTTCACGCCCATGCGCCCGGCAAGAGAAGATAGCCATTGCCCGCTGGCGTCGGACAACCATCCGCCCAGCATCGGCCCTGCCAGGAAACCCAGGAGCCCTGCCGTGCCCATCCAGGCAAACCGCCGAGCGCGCAATTCCGGCGCGCCCATGTCGGCAATGTAGGCCGAGGCGACCGGCAGAATTGCCGAAGCGAATAATCCGGCCAGAATGCGCGAAGCGTAAGCAAACCACAGATTAGGGGAAAGTCCGAAGATTCCCAGCATCACCACAAAGCCGCCCAGGCCGACCAGAATGACGGGCCGCCTGCCAACTTTGTCGGACAGCCGGCCCCACAGCGGCGCAAACAGAAACATCGCGAATGCGAATATGCCGGTTATCATTCCAACGTGTGATGACACGGAATATCGCCCTGAGTCGGCAAGCAGTGTTTTCAGGAAAAACGGCAGTATCGGCAGCGCGACGCCATAACCGAGCGCCACCACGAACACCGAGGCCATCAGCCAAAAGAACGGCCCGGTGTGCAATGGTGAAACACTGTTGTGCGTCATGCGTCTCGCCGCCGAACATCGGGCCGCCGATCCGGGGGCGCGGCCGCCACCGTAAGGCCGGGAATCACGCTCCATTGCAGCAGCAGCGTGCCCTCAATACCGAGAAGCGCCGTCGCCACGCGCTTCGCTATTCCGCCCACATCACCGCCTGTACCATCTGCGAAAACACCCCGAGGTGATCCTCGACCGCGCGCGCGCCAGCGAGGGACTGCGCGGCGATCCTCGCCGCGGCATGCTGCTCGGCCGAGCGCACGCCGCCCCACAAATGCACCGCCCCGGCGTAGACCAGCACGTTCACGAAGGTCGTGTCGACCCCTGCGTGCTTGATCTCGTCGGACACGCGCGCGCGTAGCGCCTCGTCGTCGAGCGCCGCGGGCGCGGCGGGCGGGTGGGCGGCAAGACCCTGCAGCAGATTGGCGCGGCTCACGATGCCGACCACTTTGCCGTCGCGCATCACCGGCACGCGCTTGATACGCTGCTTCTCGAGCAGGGTCGCGATCGATGCGAGTGTCGCGTGTTCGTCTACCGACACGACGTTGCGCGTCATCACGTCGGCGGCCCGCCTGCCGTGCGACTTGGCGTAGTCGTGCGCTTCCTCGTTCTCGTCGCCGAACAGGCCGAGCCACCACGACGGCCGGCGCTCGGTGCCCGACTCGGGCCGCCGCACCAGATCGCCTTCGCTCACGATCCCCGCGAGCTGCCCGCCAGCGTCCAGCACCGGCACCGCGCTTATGCCGCGCTTGAGCAGCAATCTGGCGATCTCCCGGACCGTCGTATCCGGCGCGACCGAAACCACCGGCGCGGTCATCACGTCCTTGGCTTGCATATCAGTTCTCCTTTCCCGTAGCGAAAAAGTTGTACAGCGGCGCCCACACCAGTGCGAAATACCAGCCGTAGCCGTAGGTCTCGGCGAGACCGATGAAGTAGCTCTTCCAGCCGATGCCCTCGAAGCCCGGCAGCAATTTCTGCCAGGCACCGAACATGGCCCATTGCGGGAATGCCACGTCGAACGCCACGCAGACCGTGAACGTGAACGCGAGAAACAGGCTCGCCGTGTGGCCCAGCGCTACAAGATTGATGCTGCGGTTCATGTCACCCTCCCTTCGGCGCCGCCGCCTAGACATCTGTGCGGCTCCGCCTCAATTTTCTCCAGAAAATTCCTGGAGCAGAACCAGTCGCGCGCGCCCGCGCGCGACTGGTCAAAGCCCTTGTCAGCCTCGACCGGCATGCAGCCCCGCGGTCCGGGTGACCACGCCGTCCATGTTGAAAATGAGTGCCTGGGAAGCACCGCTCACCAGAGCAGCGCTCCTATCCCCATGGCGGCGTCGGTCTTCGCGATCGAGACCTTGCCGTCGATCTCGGCTTGCG
>JBQMQE010000380.1:0-3846 GCA_052172655.1 Burkholderiales bacterium | reverse complement strand
CGGCGGCAGCGGCCCCGGCCACTATGGCGCCCCACGACACTGCGCTTGCATGCTCCCGGGCGTTGTCGGGGTAGACAGTTGGCGCGTCGCGTCCGCGCCCGAATTCGTCAGCGACTGCTACATTGGGAAGGGCCATGATGAGTCCAGAGAGTTGAGTCGGAAAAATGAGTCACGAAAAATTATGGGGCGAGGTGTCGCCACGCATCTGTACGTAAGCGCACATAGCGGTGAATAAATTGTCGCCTCAGGCGGCAATTGGCATCGGCAGCAGCCGGAGGCAGATGCGTAACCAGGAACACTTCATTATAGAATGCGCGGTTTGCGGGGATATTATTTACGATAGCCATGATCGCATTTCCCCAGCCGATTGCGGTTGTGAATTGGACGGGTTTGGTATCCACACACCTTGCCCGCTGACTCAACTCTAGATCATTGTTTATTTGCCATGTTGTAGCCTTTGCTAAACAAATTTGGCACGATGCCGCGTTGGGAGCAGCACAAATGAAAGCATTGTCAGCGACGCAATTGGCCGCACATCTTTCCAAGATTGCGGAGCGATATGAAAAGCTTCGAACGATCTTCAGGGAATTCTGCGCAAAGTCCGCAGCATTGTTGACCGCGAACGACTCACCTGTGCCCGGAATAAAACACTTCTTTGATCTTCCTAACAACATGCTTCACGTTGGATTCTGCGGCAAGTCCTACGAGTTCGATTTCAAGATGGATCACGTAACCGGAAAGGGCGTTGTGACTTGCACGCTGCCTGGGCGGAACCCACAAAAGGATCGAATCGTGGTTGGGTCGTTTGCGTTTGTTGGAAATGCGGATAGTAATGTACTAAACAGCCATGGTGACAATTTGCGTATGGTTACCCCTGACGACGCCTCGCATCTAATATTGCATATGATATATCAGGATTTGAGCCCGGCTGCCGCCCATTCCGGCAGTCAACCAGACGCCGTGCAATAAAGACGCACAGGGCCGGTGACCTCTGCGGTACATGACTCACTACCATGAGGAGCGCAATCACCAGAGGCTGAATAACACGCTGATCCGAGCAGAACCGAGGGACGCCGCGAACGGCGCATTCATTCATCGCTGGCAACGGCGCGGCGGAATGCTCAACTATTGCTACCGTGCAGCAGCGTGAGATACCCAGCCGAGTTTTTGGACACTACGCGATTTACGTGCGAAAATAAATCGACCACGGCTCCTCTAATTCCTCCCACCGTGTTCCAATCTGGCGCAATGGTACGCATTCCGAACGCATTGAAGATCTTCCTCTTCGCCCTCGGCGGACTGGTGGGGATTGTGCTGCTCGCGGCCTTGGCCGTGATGCTTCTCGTGAACTCCGATGCCTACAAGCCGCGCGCGGAGGCGGCGGCGTCAGACGCGTTGGGGATGAACGTCACCGTCGAGGGACGGCTGCGTATCGGCGTTGTCCCCGGGCTGCACGTCACGCTGGAGAATGTCCGCATCCGCAACCGCGGAACAGAGATTGCGCTTGTGAAAGAAGCCGAGCTTGCGATCGAACCCCTTTCACTGTTGCAGCAGGAGCTCCGCTACCGCAGCGTTGTGCTGAATGGCGTACGCATCTCCATCGAACGGGGCCGCGACGGCACGTACAACTACGAAAAGCTGCCCGAGGCCAAAGAGGAGACGTTCCACGCGCTGGACCTGCAACGGGTGAGTTTCGGCGGACTGATCGTTGCCTACGCGGACAAAAAAACCGGTGCCAGCTTCGAATCCAGTGGCTGCAGCGGCGAGCTGACTGACATGCGGCATCCGGGTGGCGCGGCGTTCCTGTCGCGGGTTTCACTCTCCGGGGAGTTCGCCTGCAGCGAGGTGCGCGGAAAGAACACGACCGTATCCGACCTCAAGTTCTCGGTTGAGGCGACGGAAGGTGTCTTCAATTTCACGCCGGTCACGATGCGTGTGTTCGGCGGGCAGGGGTCGGGAAGCATGCGCATGGACCGCTCGGCAGCGGTACCGATTGTCCACGTCAGCTACTCGCTGTCGAAATTCCGTGTCGAGGATTTCTTCAAGGCGCTGGCGCCGGGCAGGTCGGTCCATGGGCTGATGGATTTTTCGACAACGCTGTCGATGCGTGGACGAACCCGCGTCGAGTTGCGCCAGAGCGCAAATGGAGAAATGTCCCTGTCCGGAATGAACCTCACCCTTGCCGGCGCGGATCTCGACAAGGAACTTTTGAATTACGAGTCGAGCCTGAGCTTCAACCTGGTTGACATGAGCGCCTTTCTTTTCGCTGGACCCATCGGCTTGGCGGCCACCAAAGGCTACGAATTTGCCAGGCTCGGTCAGCAAAGCGGCGGCAGCACGCAGATTCGCACGGTGGTTTCCAAGTGGAAAGTGGAAAAGGGCGTGGCATATGCCAAGGACGTGGCCATGGCGACACGCGAAAACCGTCTCGCTCTGCAGGGCGGACTGGATTTCGTCAACGATGAATACGACGACGTGGTCGTGGCGCTGATTGATTCGAACGGTTGCGCCAAGGTGCGTCAGAAGATCCGCGGCTCGTTCAGCAAGCCGGTGGTGGAAAAGCTCGGCGTTCTGGCGTCGCTCGCAGGGCCGGTGCTGAGGTTGCTCAGCAAGGCGAGGGCGCTTTTACCCGGCACGCGTGAAAGGTGCGAGGTCTTTTACAGCGGTTCAGTGGCGCCGCCGAAGTAGCGAAAGCGCAGTTCGCACCGCCGTAGGAGCGACTCGAGAAGCGTCTGCGCGAGTGGTTCGCGGCCATCGAGCACTATCCACGCCACGTCGAACCAACTCGATTCCTTCCGAAGCACGTTTTTTATCGGTTCCCAGCGCGTGCAAGAGCATTTGCTCCACCGGTGTCCGCTTTCTGGTACCAGCCCTCAACTTCCGCTCTAGGCCGATAGTGACGGTACGAGATTCACGCTCCATTGCAGTCATTGGCTGGGACGCTAAATCCTCTAGCCATCCGCTACTATCACCTTGCCATTCTGTTGGTCCCGCTGCCTTCCAGCGGATCAACGCAGGCACTGACGTCGGGGTCGATTTCTCCCACATCTGGCCGGCCGCGCAGATGATGCACGCTGCCCGGAATCCATGATTCGCCAGTTACTTGGGCACGACCTCGCACATCAGGTTGAGATATTGAGCAAACAAGCGCACCTCGTCGAGGTACGGCGGAGCGATCTGGGCGGAAGCAAAAGTCGGAGGAGACACCCGTTTGAATTTCACCCCTGTCGCGTGAAATTACCGATATTTGGGCGCGCCGGATTTACGGGGGCGCCCGCGAGATCGCCGGACCGACGGGACGTTGGTAGTTGAGCCGGACGTCGCCGGTGGCATTGCTGGCTCCCGCTGCAGTCGTTCATTGAGCCAGGAATAGAACGTGGCCGGGTGCCAGTAGCATTTTCGCCCGATGTGGCATGGTGGCGGCATGTGGCCGAGCTTGACCCATAGCTCAACCGCGCGTGTAGAAATGGAAAGAATGTTGGCCGCTTTGCTTTTGGAAATCGGCCGGATTGCGGCTGTTGACATGGGGCACGCTCATCAAGATTTGCACGGACGACCCGTACCTATATTGATAGCGAATGCGTTTTAGCCTTGGTCAAGTTAGCCGCCAAGGGATTCGGCATTCGCGCGATCGATTGACGCAGAAATCGCGCTCTGCTGCAATTCTGCTGCACTTTTTATTTCGCGTTGTTGCGCGCAGATGCGGGCTCTGGTATAAATAGTTGTGCAAAATCAGGCCATTTCGGTCTGAGCGAGTTTCGTCTAGCCAGCAAAAAAGCGCGTTTTTCGGATTCGGGACGCAGGAGTCGGAGGTTCAAATCCTCTCACCCCGACCATTTCCCGCTG
>JBQMQE010000379.1:0-3850 GCA_052172655.1 Burkholderiales bacterium | reverse complement strand
GCCATGCTCGCCTGCTACAGCGCGCTCGCGGCGTTCAAGCAGTTCAATTCCCCGGTGCGCTATGGTACCTAGGAACGCGTTGCGAAAAGGGGGCCGCGGCAGGCCGACCCTGGGCCACCGCTCGGGTGGATGAGGGCCGGGTTGCGGCTGTGCGCGCGCGGGAGCAGACTTGGGCGGCGGCCGGGAACTGGATTTGGACCATGCAGGGTTCGGAGTCGGGCGCTTGGGCTTGTAGCCGGCGCTCTCAGCCATTCATCGTCTTCTTCATACCTGCTGTCGGCTTTATGCACAAGCCGGGGTTTCCCGGTTCACAATGTGCCATTCTTAGACAAGCAAGATCATGAGCCCCGAACTCTCCCAAAGACTCACCGCTGCCGTCGACGGCATGCCGGCCTTTCCGAAAAGCGTGCAGAAGATTCTGCAATTGACCCGAGATGTGGATTGCACGCCCAAGGCCCTGGTTGAGGTCATTGACAAAGACCCGGTAGTGACGGTCAAAATATTGAAAGTCGTCAACTCCGCCTACTACAGCATGCCCAAGCAAGTCACCTCCGTCGGCCACGCGGTGGTCTACCTCGGCTTCAATACGATCAAGAATCTCGCTTTGGCCATTGCCTCCATCGGCATGCTGCCAAAAGACAATGCTGCCGGGTTCGATGTGCAGCAATACTTGCTGCACTCACTGGCGACCGCGGGGATCGCCAAACGACTGGCAGCTCGCGCCAAGCAGGTCGATCCGATGGATTGTTTTATTGCCGGCTTGTTGCACGATTTCGGCAAGGTGGCGCTTGCCCAATTCATGCCCGATGAATTGCGCACGGCGCTCAACACCAGCCAGCAGGGCGGCACTTCCTTGCATCTGGCATTGCGCCAGGGAATCGGCGTCGACCATGCGCTCATCGGCGCGATGCTGGTGGAAAAATGGCGCTTCCCAAGCAGCCTGATCGAAACCATCCGACACCAGTACGGCCCGGAACTGCCGGATACCGACATGATCGCCTGCGTGTTCGCCGGCAACCAGATCAGCAAGAAACTGAATTTTGGTTTCAGTGGAAACGCCTGCATCGAAGAGCTGCCCGCGACAGTCGCGGCGCGTTTGGGCGGTTCACTCGACGAGGTCATAGCAACCCTGGGTGATCTAACACCCCTGTTCGAAGAAGCGAAGATATTTTCAAGGATCGAGGAGATCGCATGAAGGTCAGATTCTGGGGCGTGCGTGGCTCCATCCCTTCGCCAGGACCGAACACCGTCAGATACGGCGGCAATACCACCTGCATTGAAATCCGGACCGATACCAACGAGCTGATCATTCTCGATGCGGGTACGGGCATATTCCCGCTGTCTCAGACGCTGATCGCAGAGCTGCCGGTGACAGCCAATGTGTTCATCACCCACTCCCACTGGGATCACATTCAGGGCTTGCCTTTCTTTGTGCCGAATTTCATCGCCGGCAACCTGTTGCGTTTGCACGGCGCATTCGACCCGGTCTCCGGAAAAGGCGTGGAGCACGCGATGTCGGTTCAACTGCAATACAGCTATTTCCCGGTGCGCGAGGCCGAGATAAAGGCGCGTATTGAGTACGTCACGCTGGTCCCCGAACACAGCGTTCAGATTGGCAGCGCAACCATCACCCCGCATCTGCTCAATCATCCGGTGATCAACTTCGGCTATCGCATCGAAAGCGGCGGCAAGTCGGTTTTTTTTACAGGTGATTATGAACCGCAGTGGAATATTTACGAACCCGCCGATGAGCAATACGCCGAGTATCAAACTTTTGTCGATGAGAAGACCGAAGCCATCCGCAGCGCCATGCGGGGCGTGGACGTCCTGATTGCCGATTGCACCTACACGGCACAGGAGTACCCGGCAAAAAAGGGGTGGGGCCACGGCACCTTCGACTTCGGCATCAAGTACGCCCAGGAGGCCGGGGCACGCGTCCTGTACTGCACGCACCACGAACCGACACGCAGCGACGATGCCTTGGAACAAGCGTTCAATCAGGCGTTGGCGCTCAATCGCCCGCAAGCCGGCGGGCCCGAATACCGCCTGGCGCGCGAGGGAGAAACATACGAGTTCTAGTAGGGTTGAATGCCATCCAACCCGGCCAGTATGTTCCTTGCCACCCGCCTGCCAAAACCGAGATGAATAACGCGGATCTCATCGTACGCATTCTGAAAGCGGCCGGCATCCGCCACGGCTTCGGCGTGCCCAGCGGCAATGTGCTGCCGCTGATGGACGCGATGCGCGCGGGCGGCATCGGTTTCGTGCTGACCGCGCACGAGGGGTCCGCGGCGTTTGCCGCGGATGTCACGGGCAGGATGACGGGGGTGCCGGGACTGTGCATCGCCACGCTCGGCCCCGGCGCAACCAATCTCAGCACCGGCGTGGGCAGCGCCTGGCTCGACCGTTCACCCCTGATTGCAATCACCTGCACGCTGAACCAGGCGCAGCTCGGCCGCCGGCTGCAGATGTGGATCGACCATCACGCGCTATTCAAGCCGATCACCAAGGCGACGTTGCGCCTGCGCCCTGGCGAAATCGTCGCGACGCTGACGCAGGCGCTGCAGCTCGCCTTGTCCGAGCCGCAAGGCCCGGTGCATCTCGATCTGCCCGAGGACGTCGCGCTGGCGCGAGCCACAGAGTCGCTGGCGCCAGTCACCGAGGCGCCGGCGCGAGCCACAGAGTCGCTGGCGCCGGCCACCGAGACGCTGGCGCCGGCCGCCGAGGCGCTGGCGCCGGCGACCGAGGCAGTGGCGGCAATTCCCCAGCGCGCGCCCTTGACGCCCGCATCCGAGACATCCATCGGGCAAGCCGGCGCGTTGCTGCGCGCCGCCAGGCGGCCGGTAGCCGTAATCGGCGCAAGCGCAATGCGCATGCGCGACCCGCTGCTGCTACGCGCATTGGTCGAGCGACACGGCATGCCATTCGCGACGACGATGATGGCCAAGGGCATGATAGACGAAGACCATCCGCTGTCGCTGGGCTGCATCGAGCGCGCCATGCGAAAGATCCAGCGCGCGCTGATCGCGAGCGCCGATCTGGTAGTCGGGTTGGGCTATGACACCGTCGAAGTGGAGTACGAGGCGTGGGTGGGCGAGGTGCCGCTGCTGCACGTCGATATCGAGCGCGCCGATGTCGATGCCAGCGTGCGCATCGCGCACGAAGTGGTTGGCGACCTCGATACTGCCGTTGCGCGGCTGGCCGCGCTGCCGCCGGCGGAAAACGGCTGGTCGGTGGCCGTGCGCCAGCATCGCGACACGTTCCAGGCTGCGCTGCGCCCGGCGGCGGACGGGTTCGCAGTGCACCAGGCGATCGACGTCGTGCGCAAAGTGCTGCCCCGGGAGGGCGTGCTGGCTTTCGACATCGGCGCGCATACGCATCAGATCGGCAGCCAGTGGCCGGCGCACGCGCCGCGCACCTTCCTCATCACCAACGGCTGGTCGTCGATGGGCTTCGGCATTCCGGCGGCGCTCGCCGCCAAACTCGCGCGGCCGGACCTGCCGGTGGTGTGCGTGCTCGGCGACGGCTGCTTCCAGATGAGCTGCGGCGAAGTGGCGGTAGCGCTGCGCGAGGGCCTGGCCATCCCGTTCGTCGTGCTCGACGACCGCTGGCTGTCGTTGATCAAGGTCAAGCAGGAGCGGCGCGGCCTGCCCTATTACGGCACCGAGGTGTCGCCAGGCGAATACCGGTCGCCGCCCGCGCATTACTTCGGCGTGCCCGCGCTGGGGGTGGACAGCGCCGCCGGGCTGGAACGCGAGTTGCGCAAGGCGTTCGCCGCCGACGGCCCGACCGTCATCGAAGCGCTGGTCGATGCCGCGCATTATTCGCAGACGGTGTTCGACTAGCAGGG
>JBQMQE010000378.1:1200-3871 GCA_052172655.1 Burkholderiales bacterium | reverse complement strand
TTGGAAGACCGCTTCTGGTCGGAAGCACGTATTCCTCATTCTGCCCAGTAAGCTGACGTTGGCAATTTTACGTCCCAGCCAATGACTGCAATGGAGCGCGGCCATCGTACCTTCACTATCGGCCAGAAGCGGGCATAGCGAAAGCGAAAAATCCTTCGAGGCGTGCGGCAGGTAATTCCTACCGAAGCGGACCTTCAACTTCATAGGCCATCAGTCAGACTCTCGGCCGAACTCTACCGCCCAGTTAGAAGTCAGCCCAAGGCCCGACGAACTGCTGCAAAGACAGAATCTAAAGTGAATATATGGATTTGTAACGTACGGTATCAAGCGCGCATTTCGCAACAAAACGGCACAAAGCGATGCGAAATATCGAGTACATTTGGTGCGTTGAGTTGATATATAGAGTCGGCATCTCCGCGTCTATCCGAAACTTGGAGAATGGTAGATGAATGCAATACTGGAATTTGGCAGAAAAAGGGAACAGTACGCCGTGTCGGTACTCAACGGACGAGTAGTACGAGCCGGGGCAGGCATTGTGTTCTTCCTCACAATCATTGCCTTTAAGCTGTCTTCTGTCCACGCGGAAGCTGCAATAGCGCGCATATGAAGGCTCACCTCACTCTACTTGCGTTTGCTGCACTCGCCGCCGCAGCCTTCGCAACCTACCGTGTTTTTCTTTACGCGACCCCTCTGGAAACAGCCATCGCAACCGAAAGCGTGGTGCCGGCGCGCATCACAGGTCCGGGCACTGTCCAGGGGCGCAACCCGGTAACGCTGAGCGCGCGCGTCACAGCCGGCGTTGCGAAGCTGTACGCCGATCAGGGTGATGTAGTCAAGCGCGGCCAGGTCCTGGCGCAGCTTGATGACAGGGATCTCGTCGCGAAACGGGGATCGGTGGCCGGACAGCGGGAGACCCAGCTGCGCAATGTAACAGCGGCGCAGGCGAACCTCGCCAAGGCGCAGGCGGAGCTGGAACTCGCACGCAGCAAATACCGGCGCGACGCGGATTTGTTCGCGAAGGGCTATGTGTCACAGCTTAGCTTCGACGCTTCGATTGCGGCGCTGCGCTCCGCCGAGTCCGTGCTGAACTCTGTGAGAGCAACGCTCGCCGCGCGCGAGGCAGAGGGCGGCACTCTCGTACAGGAAGCGCGCTATGCCGATACCTTGATCTCTTTCGCACGGATCCTCGCGCCGATGGACGGTGTCATCGTTCAGCGACTGAGCGAAACCGGCAATACGGTGGTCCCGGGCAGCCCGATCTTCCGTATGGTCGACCCTGCCGCAATCTGGGTGGCGACCCGCGTGGACGAGTCCGTGGTCACCCGCGTGCGGGTAGGCATGCCGGCGAGCATCCGACTGCGCACGGGCGAGACGCTGCCGGGCAAGGTTGCGCGCATCGCCTGGCAGTCGGATGCCGCCACGCGTGAGTTGGAGGTGGACGTCGCATTCGACGCCCCGCCCGAACGTTTCGCGATCGACCAGGAGGCCGAGGTGGCGATCAGCACCGGCGACGAAAAGGGCGTGGTGGTGCCGGTCGCGGCGCTTCTGCAATACCAGGGCAAACAGGGGGTACTCGTGGTGCGCGACGGCCATGCCCGCTTCCAGGGCGTCCAGACCGGCGCCGCGGACGCGGCGAACATCGTCATCCGCAAGGGCCTTGCGGCGGGCGATGTGGTGGTCGCGGCACCGCAAGGCGTGAAGCCGGGAACCCGTGTGCGCAGCCTTGGCGCGCCAGGCTGACGACGGCAGTATCGGGAACAGGCGATGGACCTAGCGGTCAAGGACATACGGCGCCACCTCGGCAAATTCTTCGCTACCATCCTCGGCGTGGGCCTGCTGCTCACCATCGTATTGGTGATGAACGGTATCTACCAGGGCAATATCGCCGATGGCGTATGGCTGATCGATAACACGGGCACCGATCTCTGGGTTGTCGAGCGCGCCCGCGGCGGGCCATTCAACGAATCCTCGCGCATCCCGCGGGACGCCTACAAGAGCGTCGCTGCGACGCCTGGCGTCGCACGCGCAAGCCCGTTCATCGTGTACGCAGCGCAGCGCGAGGTGGGTGGCGCCAACCAGCAGTTCACCATCATCGGCTACGACGTGTTCGGCGGTCTTGGCAGCCCGGGGCGCATCGTGCGCGGACGCGCGATCCGTGCGCCGCACTACGAAATGGTCGCCGACGTGAAGCTGGGGCTCGAGCTTGACGAGCGCGTGAAGCTCGGTCAGCACGAGTACAGCGTGGTCGGCGTCACGCGCGAGGCCGTGGATTCGGGCGGAAATCCGCTGGTGTATCTGTCGCTTCCCGACGCGCAGGAGGTGCAGTTCCAGCAGGACAACCGGGCGCTCGTCGCCGCGCGCGCCGCGAATCTGAAACGACTGGAGAACGCGGGTTACACGCCGGAGCAGGCCGCGAAGCTGCTGCCGCTGCTCTCCGGTTCGACCGATACCATCAATGCGGTGCTGGTGCGCCTCGCTCCGGGGGCCGATGCCGAAGCGGTGAGCAAGCACATCCGCGACTGGCTTTACTTCAACGTCTACACCACGGATGAGGAGCGCGAATTGATGCTCGAGGGCCGGCTGCGCCGGATGTCGGGGGTGCTCGGCTTGTTCCGCTCGCTGCTGGTGGTCGTCTCGAGCATCGTGCTGCTGGCGGTGCTGCTCTTCTCCG
>JBQMQE010000378.1:0-1190 GCA_052172655.1 Burkholderiales bacterium | reverse complement strand
GATCGTGTACGTGCTCACCATCGAGAAAATCCGCTCGATCGCCACGCTGAAGCTGATCGGCGCGCCGAACTGGGTGATCGTCCGCCTGATCATGGAGCAGTCAATGGCGATCACACTTGCCAGTTTCGCGTTCGCCTGGATCGCTTCGGGACTGATCGAGCCGCGTTTTCCGCGCACGCTCGTGTTTCTGCCACAGGAAACGCTGGTTACCTTTCTGGTCATGCTCGCCGGAGGTGTGGCGGCGAGCCTGATGGCGATCTGGCACGCGCTGCGCACCCCGCCGCAGGTTGCGCTCGGGGGGTGAGATGGCGATTGTCGAGGTAAGCGGACTCAATAAGACTTTCGGCAGCGGCGATCTGGCGGTGCACGCGCTGCGCGACATCAACTTTACCGTCCGCGCCGGCGAACTGGTCGCGCTGCTTGGTCCCAGCGGCTCGGGCAAGAGCACGCTGCTGCTGTGCATGAGCCTCATTCTTGCGCCGAGCTCCGGACGCGTGGTCATGAATGGACACGCAGTCTACGACGCGGGCGACACGGGCCTCGACGTGCGCCGCTTCCGGCGCGAGAACATCGGCTTCATCTTTCAAGGTCACAACCTGATCCCGTTTCTGAATGCGCGTGAAAACATCTCGCTGGCGCTCTACCTGAACGGAGTGGGCAAGCGCGAGGCGGGGAACCGTGCGCAGGACCTGCTGGAGTACCTGGAAATCGGCCATCGCGCGGAGTCGATGCCCGCCAATCTCTCAGGTGGCGAGCAGCAGCGCGTTGCAATCGGTCGCGCGCTCGCCAATCAGCCGCCGCTGATCTTCGCCGACGAGCCGACTGCTGCGCTTGACACCGAGCGAGGCACGCGGGTGATGGGGCTGCTCAGAAAGATTGCGCGCGAGCGCAACTCGGCGGTGATCACGGTGACCCATGACCACCGCATGATCGAGGGTTTCGACAGCGTATATCACATGAAGGACGGGCGCTTCGTCGAAGCCGCTGAGGCTGTGCACTGAGCGACGTTCTCTGCAACCCGTACCGGCGCTATCGAGAAAAGCGAAAGACCGGTCTTTGGTTAAGCGGCCACTCGATCATCGTGAGGATCAATGGCAGCAGTGGGTCGCGAACCGCCTGTCGCTTTAGGCAGTTGTCGGCCATTATGCGAACTTCCCAGTTATGAACACTTGGGGGTTCAGGTAGCCATG
>JBQMQE010000377.1:0-3886 GCA_052172655.1 Burkholderiales bacterium | reverse complement strand
TATACCGGCGACGACGGCAAGGTGCCGCTGCTGGAGTGCGTGCGCCGCGCCGAGCGCCAACTGGTAGACCAGCCGGCGGCGCGCAATTACCTGCCCATAGACGGTCTGGCTGTCTACGACAAGGCGGTGCAGGCTCTGGTGTTCGGTGCCGACAGCGCCGCCCTGAAAGAGGGCCGCATCGTTACCGTGCAAACCCTGGGCGGCACCGGCGGCCTCAGGGTGGGTGCCGATTTCCTGCGCCGCACCGCGCCCAAGGCCACTCTATGGATCAGCGATCCGAGCTGGGAAAACCACCGCGCGGTGTTCGAGAGCGCCGGTTTCAAGGTCGATACCTACCGCTACTACGACGCCAACACCCGCGGCGTCAACTTCGACGGCATGCTCGCCGCGCTCAAATCCATGCCGGCCGGGGATATCGTGCTGCTGCACGCCTGCTGCCACAACCCGACCGGCGTCGATCTCAGCGAAGCGCAGTGGGCCAGCGTTGCCGAGACCATCGCCGCGCGCGGCCTGGTGCCTTTCCTCGACATCGCCTACCAGGGTTTCGCCGACAGCCTCGATGCCGACGGCGCCGCGGTGCGCCTGTTCGCGCAAACCGGCATGCCGCTGTTCGTCGCCAATTCGTTTTCCAAATCATTCTCGCTCTACGGCGAGCGCGTCGGCAGCCTGAATGTGGTCGCCGCAAGCAGCGAGGAAAGCGCGCGCGTGCTGTCGCAGATCAAGCGCCTGGTGCGAGCGAACTACTCCAACCCACCGACCCATGGCAGCAAGATCGTCTCCACCGTGCTCGCGAATCCGGAACTGCGCACGCTGTGGGAGCAGGAACTGGGGCAGATGCGCGACCGCATCAAGTCCATGAGGAAGCTGCTGGTGAAGAAAATCCACGCGCGCGTCCCCGGCACCGACTTCAGCTTCATCATGCGCCAGCGCGGCATGTTCTCCTATTCCGGCCTGACCAAGGAACAGGTGGTGCGCATGCGCGAGGAATTCGCGGTGTACGCGATAGAAAGCGGACGCATCTGCGTGGCGGCGCTCAATACCAAGAACGTCGACTACTCCGCCGACGCCATCGCCAAAGTAATAGCTTGATCGCTCGTTTCCCGCGCCGACCTAGGGGCCGGCTCGGTGTGCGGGGTGGCGATTCCGCCCGTAGCGCCGCCGCAATTCCAATTGACCCAGGCTCCCCCAGCCAGTAAAATACGCGGCTTCCTGAACCCAGCTCAACCGGGTTCACTATTCCCCGATAGCTCAGCTGGTAGAGCGACGGACTGTTAATCCGCAGGTCCGAGGTTCGAACCCTCGTCGGGGAGCCATATGAATCAACGAGTTGGGCAAGCCAGCTAAGCGACCTTTCGGATCTCCGAAAGTAAGGTAGTCACGAGTGCAGGCAGATGCGGTCCTGCGCCGGCGTCACCCCCGTCTTCACCAGGAGTAATTGAGATGTACGCGACCCCGATCCTGCAATACCTGAAAAAGAACGGCCAGCAACTCGACCATGAGATCGCAGCGGCGACAGGCATTCCGCTGCCCAAGGTGCGCACCTCCCTGTCAGACCTGTCGGCGCGCGGCGAAATATCCAGGTGCAGCGTTACAAGGTTCAACGACGGCAAGACGATCGAAGGGATGCTCTGCCGGATCGCGGGGACCATTCCGCCCAAGACCCCGGGCCGAAAACCCGGGAGTTGACGCAGGCGCCAGGCGCAGCGAGCAGCGCGCCCCGCTGCGCACTTCAGCGACTTTGTCACGGCCGCCTCGCCGCAAAGGCATTGCATAGGCCGGCAAAAGCACCGGCTTTGTCGTTGGCACTAAAGTTCGCGTTACCCAAAGCCGCCCATCGCAATTCCCGCTCCCGCTTCTGGGAGTATCATATCCATGTCGCGCTCTTCTATTTCGTCGTCAACAGACGCTACCGTGGATTCCGTTTCATCCTATCTGTCGCCCGATCTTGTCGAAATGGGCTATCGCCTGGTGATGGCGATCGCTGCCGGCTCCCTGGTCGGTCTGGAGCGCTATCACCGGGGACACCCGGCAGGCATGCGCACCTTCGCGCTCGTCAGCTTGACCGCGGCGCTTCTCACCGTACCCCTTGGTTCCGGGCCCTACGCGCATTTGATGGGCACGTTCGACAACGGTGGCAGCCGCGTCGTACAGGGGATCCTGGCCGGCATCGGCTTCATCGGCGCGGGCGTCATCGTTCGGGAAGGCCTTTCCGTGCGGGGGCTGACGTCGGCGGCTTGCATGTGGGCCGTCTCCGCCATTGGAATTCTAATCGGCACCGGCGAGACGCTGCTCGGGTTTGCTGGAGCCGTATTCGTTCTGACGATACTGGTTTTCTTCCGCTGGCTGGACCAATTCATTCCCCGGCGCTCCTATGCGAACGTTCACGCCAAGTTTTCGAAAGAGTCCGTGCCCGACGAGAAGGCGCTGCGCGAGCGGCTCGAAAGCTATGGATTTGTCGTTCTGTCGCTTGCTTTCAAAGGTGTCAAGAGCGGTGCACTCGTGATCCACGCGAGCGTTTGGGCTCCAGGCACGGCCGCGGCCGACGCGCGCGCGAATCTCGCGCTGGATTTCAGAGGCGACCCGAAGGTCGTCGACTTTTCAGTCGAGCCCGTTTCCTCGGAATGAGCAAGCGCTAGCCGATGAAAATGGGCCGATTCAACCAGGAATAGATGCGAGGTTCCCCCCTGGTCCAAGGCGGGAATCCCCGATATCAGCCCAGAGAGGAAAACGCATGTCCTGCTGCCACAACTACTACGTCGCGACCGAAGGCGGGGAAAGCGTTTTTTCGGTCGACATTTCCAGCATCACCTTCGGCCACGGCGTGCTCAAGGAGGCCGGCGAACACGCCAAGGCCCTGGGCATGAGCCGCGTCGCGCTGTTTACCGACAAGACGCTCGGCAGCCTGCCCTATGTCACCCAGGTGCGTGACGCGATCAAGGCGGCGGGCCTGGACGTGGTGATTTACGACGAGGTCAAAGTCGAGCCGACCGACCAGTCCTTTCTTGCGGCGGCCAGGTTCGCCGCCGAAGGCAAATTCGACGGCTACGTATCGGTGGGCGGCGGCTCGGTCATCGACACCTGCAAGGCGGCCAATCTTTACGCCAGCTACCCGGCCGATTTCCTCGATTACGTCAACGCGCCCATAGGCGCGGGCAAGCCGGTGCCGGGCCCGCTCAAACCGCATATCGCCTGCCCCACCACCTGCGGCACCGGCTCGGAGTGCACCGGCATCACGATATTCGACTTGCTGGCGATGCAGGTGAAGACCGGCATTGCCTCCAGGCGCCTCAAACCCTCGCTCGCGCTGATCGATCCGGCCACCACTTACACGCTGCCTAAAAACGTCGTAGCCTCCAGCGGCTTTGACGTGTTGTCGCACGCGCTCGAATCCTATACGGCCAAGCCTTACACGCGGCGCGCGGCGCCGGGCAAACCCTCGCTGCGGCCGATGAGCCAGGGCGCCAACCCCTGGAGCGACATCGGCTGCGAAGCGGCGCTGACGCGCCTGGGCCAGTACCTGGAGCGCGCCGTGAATGACGCGAGCGACCACGAAGCGCGCGACGAGATGATGTACGCCGCCACCCTCGCCGGCATCGCTTTCGGCAACTCGGGCGTGCATGTCCCTCACGGGATGGCCTACTCGGTCGCGGGGCTGGTGAAAGACTTCCGGCCCGAGGGCTACCCGCAGGAGGAGCCGATGGTGCCGCACGGCATGAGCGTGATCGTTAACGCGCCTTCGGTGTTCCGCTTTACCGCGAGCGCCTGCCCCGGGCGCCACATCCACGGCGCGGCCTGCCTCGGCGCCGAGGTCAAGGGCGCGACTGCCGCAGACGCGGCCGAGATCGTCGCCGCGCAATTGATCAAGATGATGAAAGCCACCGGCATC
>JBQMQE010000376.1:0-3892 GCA_052172655.1 Burkholderiales bacterium | reverse complement strand
TGCCGACGAGGTAGGCGCCCTTGTTGCGGTAAAACAGCGATGACAGGATCTGTATCTGGTGGTTCGCCTCCAGGCGCAGCGGCCGCGGCAGCACCTTGCGCCACATGCGCAGCACACAGCGCAGGTCGCGCCTGGTGTCGGCGAACGGGCGCTGCAAGCCGATGTCCTGCAACAAGCGCGCGAACGTCGGGCGCAAACCGTATTTCCCCGGGTAGTAACAGCGATAGGAGGGCGGATCGGCTTCGATGTGTTCGGTCGATACCGCCGGCCGCACGAATATGAAATTGTTGTTGAAATAAGTCCGGTGCAGGATTCTGCAGCACACCGAGTTGAAGAACGTTTCCGCGCACTCCGGCTGCTTGTGATAAGTCAGCAGGCCGATGTAGTGCAGCTTGATCTGCTGCCAGGCTGCATCGTCGCGCGCATCCGGGCGGAATTCGCGCTCGATGTGCTCGATCGCCTCCATCACGCGCTTGTCGTAGAAATCGATGCGCTCGCGCGCTGCCTTCTGCACCGCGGGCCAGTTGCCGGTCTCGAAATGGCGCCTGGCCGCCTGGCAGGCTTCGCGGAAGATACGGTAGTGCTTGTTGAAGCCCTGCAGCATCACTTGC
The DNA here is from genome assembly GCA_052172655.1 of Burkholderiales bacterium. Taxonomy (GTDB): domain Bacteria; phylum Pseudomonadota; class Gammaproteobacteria; order Burkholderiales; family SG8-39; genus 2-12-FULL-64-23. The sequence continues at coordinate 3,281 of JBQMQE010000376.1, read as the reverse complement.
GCGACGCCGAGCGCAAGCTCGTTCTGCCCGGATACCGGCGGGGTCGGCTGAACGGACTGCTGCATGCTGGGTCGCGGTCGGTGCAATCCCTAGATCGCCCGCACGCCATCTTCAAATTTTTCCCCCGGATCGCCCGCGCCAAAAGCGCCGACGGGGTAGAACGCGCGGAAGTCGGCGTCCACCCTGTCATAGGGAAAATCCGACCAGGTGCCATGGTCCTTGACGTACTCCATATGGCGGCGCTGATTCGCGTCATAAGGCTGGAAGATCGCGTCCGCGCGGCCGTCGAACTCGGTCGGCAGCACGCCGAAACGGGTGCACAGTTCGATGTTGAACGCAGGCGCCGCTTTCACCCACTTCCCCTCCAGGTACAGCACCGCATAACCGTGGTGCATGAAGTAAGTCGTGCCGCCCATGCGCGCCTTGAGCTTTTCCGTGGTCAGGTGATTGACCACGTCGGACAAACCGATGGCGCAGGGAATGCCGAGCGCGCGCGCGGCAGCGGCGAGCAAAATGGCCTTGGGGATGCAATACGCGGATTTGGCCGCGAGCACATGGCTCGCGACGTAGATGCCGGGATCGAGGCGCATCGAAAACGGATCGTAGCGGACGCCGTCGCGCACCGCGTAGAACAGCTTCACCGCGCGCCCGATGTCACTCGTTTCCAGGCCCGCCGCCTGCTGCGCGTAGCGGCGCACGCCATCGTTGTCCGCGTCGAGGAAACGCGTGCTCTGCAGGTATTCGGGGCCGGGTACTGGCTTGCTATCAGCAGGTGTATGAATCATAGGTTTGCATTGTAGCAAGTTGCGCGCCTATTTTTCTCCCGTCATCGCCTCCGGCCGCACCCAGGCATCGAACTGCTCCGGCGTGACAAAACCCAGCGCCAGCGCCGCTTGCCGCAGCGTTTCACCTTGTCGATGGGCGCGCTTGGCGATCTGCGCCGCCTTGTCGTAGCCGATATGCGGGTTGAGGGCGGTTACCAGCATGAGGGAATTCGCCAGCAGCGCCGCGATGCGCTCGCGCCTGGGCTCGATGCCCGCGGCGCAATGCTCGTCGAAGCTGGATGCGCCGTCGGCGAGCAGGCGCGCGCTCTGCAGGAAATTATGGATGATCAGTGGCTTGAACACATTGAGTTCGAAGTTGCCCGAGGCCCCGCCGATGTTGATGGCGACATCGTTGCCCATGACCTGGGCGCAAAGCATGGTGAGCGCTTCCGCCTGGGTCGGATTCACCTTGCCCGGCATGATCGAGCTGCCCGGCTCGTTCTCCGGTATCGATATTTCGCCTATGCCGCAGCGCGGTCCGGAGGCGAGCCAGCGCACGTCGTTGGCGATCTTGGTGAGCGAAGCAGCGAGGGTCTTGAGCGCGCCGTGTGCATGCACCAACGCGTCGTGCGCAGCCAGGGCCTCGAACTTGTTGCGTGCCGTCACAAACGGCAATCCGCTCAGGCGGGCAAGTTCCCCGGCGACGCGCTCGCCGAATTCCGGATGCGCGTTCAGTCCGGTGCCGACCGCGGTGCCGCCCAGGGCCAGCTCGCATAGATGCGTCTGCGACGCCTGCGCGTGCGCGATGCCGTGCTCCAACTGCGCGACGTAGCCGGAGAATTCCTGTCCCAGCGTCAGCGGCGTGGCGTCCTGCAGGTGGGTGCGCCCTATCTTGACGATGCCGGCAAACGCGGCCGATTTCGCCGCCAGCGTATCGCGCAGCCGGCGCAAGGCCGGCACCAGCGCGCCGCTAATTGCCTGCACCGCCGCGACGTGCATGGCGGTGGGGAACACATCGTTCGAGGACTGGCCCCGGTTCACGTCGTCATTCGGATGGACCAGGCGTGCTTCGCCGCGCCCGCCGCCCATCAGCTCGGAGGCGCGGTTCGCGAGCACCTCGTTCAGGTTCATGTTGGTCTGGGTGCCCGAGCCGGTCTGCCACACGACCAGCGGAAACTCGCCGTCCCACTTGCCCGCGAGCACCTCGTCCGCCGCGGCGATGATCGCCGCGGCCTTGCCGGCATCCAGCGCGCCCAGTTCCGCATTCACGCTCGCGCAGGCGCGCTTGACCAGCGCCAGCGCCAGGATCAGCTCGCGCGGCATGCGTTCGCCGGATATGCGGAAATGCGCGAGCGAGCGCTGCGTTTGCGCGCCCCACAGGTGCGCAGCCGGAACTTCGATGGTGCCGAATGTGTCGCGTTCGATGCGGTGTGCGCTCATGATTCGCTCCTTCTTGGCCTATCCGAAACACCGAACGCAGGAGCGCGCGGCGCTCCTGCTCGATACATCCGGCGTGTAAACGCGCTACGCTAGCACGCCGGTTCGACCCTGAGCCAGATGGTCACCGGCCCGTCGTTGATCAGGCTCACCCGCATGTGCGCGCCGAAACGCCCGGTTTCGACCGCGGGATAGGATGCCCGCGCCTTGGCCACGAAGTAGTCGAACAGCCGCTCGCCTTCCGCGGGCGACGCGGCCGGGGTGAAACTGGGGCGCATGCCCTTGTGCGTGTCGGCGGCGAGCGTGAACTGGGGCACCAGCAACAGGCCGCCGCGCACATCGCGCAGGCTCAGGTTCATTTTGCCCTCGGCATCGCCAAACACGCGGTAACCGAGCACGCGCTCGAGCAGACGATCGGCTTCGGCCTCGGTATCGCCGCGCTCGGCGCAGACCAGCACCAACAGGCCCGGACCGATGCTGCAGACACTCGCGCCCTCGGCTTCCACCCCGGCTTGCGCGACGCGCTGCAGCAGCCCGATCATCGGGCGCTCAGCCGATGCAGGAAATGTTCAGGTTCGGCAACGGCAGGCCACTGATTTCGGTGGACCAGGTTTCGCCCGGTTTGACCGGTAGCGCGTCCTAGGGTGCCCGTGCTGATCACCTCGCCTTACGCAGCGAGCGCGGCCGCGCCCGCTTGTGCAATCTGCTCGTCCTCGTGCGACTGCACGCCGGAAACGCCGATGCCGCCGACGCACTCGTCCTGGTACATGAGTGGGATGCCGCCCTGAACCGGCAACACGGGCATTTTCAGTATCGCCAGGCGTCCGTCCTTGATGCGGTCTTCCCATGCCTTGGTCGAACGGCGTGAAATGGCGGCGCTGCGGCCCTTCTGCACGGCGATCTCGGCATTGGCCGGCGTGGCCCCGTCCATGCGCTCCAGCATCAGCAGGTGGCCGCCGTCATCGACTATGGCGACGACCACCTCCCAATTGTTCCGGCGCGCTTCGGCCTCGCAGGCCGCGATCATCTTCTTGCAGTCGTCCAGCGTCAGGCAGGGTTTACTCTTCACGCGTACTTTGC
>JBQMQE010000375.1:0-3893 GCA_052172655.1 Burkholderiales bacterium | reverse complement strand
CGCTACGAAGTCGGCCTGTTCAAGGCGGGCGAGGCGCAAGCGGTGGCCGTCGCGTATTTCGTGCATGTCTTTGTCGACCCGCAGACCCGCCGCCCGGTGCCATTGAGCGAGGAAGTGAAAGCGGCGATGCGCGCGCTGATGCTCGATGCCGCAAAGCTGCCTGCACCGTCCACGGCTACAGCAGCCCCCTCTCGGCCAGTACCGGGTGCGCCATCTTCGTAAGGCGGGGAAGTTGCCGCCTGAACGCATACCCCACGGCAATTGCACCGAATCCTGCGACAGCGAAAACCGGTTGAACGCCAGTCCAATGCGCGAGGGCGCCGGCTGCCAGCGCGCTCAGGGGTAGCATGCCGAAGAAGGACATCGTAAACACCGCCATCACGCGCCCGCGCAGATGCTCCGGCACCAAATGCTGCAGCAGCATGTTGCTTGCGGTGACGACCAGAATAGTACTGGTACCCGACACCACCAGAATCGGCAGCGCCGCGAGGAAGAGGGAGTTGTATGCGAATGCCAGCAACGCCACACCTATCGCGAGGCAGCCGCTACCGATCCTTGCACCAAGTCCGACAACCGTTCTCCGGCTCGCGAGGTACACCCCGCCTATCACCGCGCCAATACCGGAGACTCCCATGAGCAAACCGAGGGTGTCAGGGCCGCCATGGAAGATGTCTTTCGCGTAGACCGGCATAAAAGTCATCATTGGCGCCAGGCAGACGCTGGCGGCCGCAACCATAAACAGCAGCCAGCGCGCAGGAGGAAAGCCCAGCAGGTACTGAATCGCTTCGCGCATAGTGCCTTTGCGAAGATTTGGGTCCATTGATCGAGGTCGCATTACAAGCAGCGTATAAATGGCAGCCAAATAGGAAACGGCATTGACCACAAAGCAAGCAGTTTCCCCAATCAGAGCCAGCACGGCACCCGCCACCGCGGGCCCGACCACGCGCGCGCCGTTGAACGCAAGCGAGTTGAGCGCAATCGCGTTGGTCGCGTGGTTGCGGTCATGAACGGTCTGCAATATGAAGGCTTGGCGGGTGGGCATCTCGATGGCGCTCGATATGCCGAGCACGAGGGACGCGATGACCAGCGCCCACGCCGAGAAGGTCTCAGTGTAAGAAAGGTATCCCAGCCATGCCGCGACCAGCATGGCTACTACCTGAATTGTGGCCAGCAGCTTGCGTCGGTCGAGCCGGTCTGCCAGCAAACCGCCGACGGGCGCCAAGAGCAGGATGGGAATCTGACCGGAGAAAGTAATCAGGCCGAGCATGAACGCCGAACCGGTAACGCGGTACGTAATCCAGGCCATCGCGACCTGCTGCACCCAGGTGCCGACGAGCGACAATGCCTGCCCGAAAAAGTACAGCCGGAAATTCCGTTCGACCAACGCTCGGAAAGTGTGCTGCATTCTGCAAGAGGGATGGTTATTTCTTGTCCAGCAATGTAGCACGTCGCAAGAGGCCGGTTCGAAACCGGCCAGGGCGTTTGAAGGGGGCGGTGGCCAAGTGCGGAATTGAACCACCAAGACTCGGGTTTGGTGGCTATCCGTCAGCTTCCGAATTTCCCGCCGGTGGTGCCTGCATCAACGCCCGCCAGCCGCTTTGGCGGGAACCAGGCGGTATCCTTTCGCATGCATGCAAGATATGAGCACGTCGCTTTCCAGTGCCAGGTCGCGCGGCGCATAGGGAGGCGGCAACTGCACGGAGGCGCTCCCGCTCGGGCTGACGGCCACACTGGGCATGCGTGCCGATGGAGGCATTCGTGATGCGGTCAAGCGCGCTTGTTGCTCGCAACGCGCCAAGTCCTCATCGCGCGTCGCCGGTTCCGTATCCGGTTTCAGCCATTCCAATTGAGCGCATCCAGCAATCAGCGCCACGATTGCCACCGTAGTTGAATATCTCATAGTGAGTACAGTGCGCGTCATCGCGCTGGCAGTCAATTGACTCGTCGGATATTGTCGTCGGATACCGGGGAAGCGTGGACCCGCCCGATGATCGATCCTGGCTGCGCGGGAGCACGGCAGCAAGCCAGAACACATCATCGTGCGATAAATCCATATTTTTTCCCGATACGCACCCGGGCCAAGCCTTCGCTAAACGACGAAGCGTCGGTGAACTTCGGTTCTATGACAAACTTCCCCGTCTTGTCGATAAAGCCGTATTTGCCGCGGACGGAAACGCTGGCCAAACCATCCGAAAAATTGGATGCGGAATTGAAGATGGGGTTGATGGCGATGTTTCCGCTGATGTCCATGAATCCGAACTTCCCGATTGGACCTGCGATCTGCTTGCTTCCTCCTAACTCGACCGCTACGAACCCTTCGGAAAAGCCCTCTCCAAGCAAGTTGAAAATCGCGTCGCCAAAATGCGGCTCAACGACGGTTTTTCCCGTTTTGTCTATGTACGCGTGCTTCTCCCCTATTTGCACCGCCGCCAGCCCGTCCGAAAAACTGGACGCCATGTCGAACTGAGGGGCAATCACCATGCTGCCCGACCGATCGATGAAGCCGTAGCTCCCGTCGATCTTGACGGACGCCAAACCTTCACGAAAAGGCGACGCGCCATTGAACCGCCGGGCGATAATGGCATTGCCCTTCTTGTCGATATACGCTTGCGTCCCGTCCGCTTCCTGGACTACCGCGACGCCTTCCGAGAAATTCCAGGCTCTGTCGAATCCGGGCGCTATAGCAAACTTGCCCGTCGTATCGATGTAACCGTACTTGTAGCCCTCGCGTATGGCGCACAAACCTTCCGAAAAGCTCGGTGGGCTGTAATCGTCCCCGGCAAACATGGGGCTGATGACGGTCTTCCCCTTGCGATCTATGAAACCCCATTTGTCCCCATACCGGACTGCCGCCAGCCCGTCTGAAAACCTCGCGTTAAACGGGGCGTCGCCTTCGATAAACTGCGCTCGTATGACGATGGTTCCCGATTTGTCGATAAATCCCCATTTTCTTCCGATCCGCACCGCGGCCAACCCTTCGGAAAAGTCTTCAGCGGCGTCAAAGCTCGGTGCAATAACCACGCGGCCGGTTTCCCCGGATTTGACCGGGCCCGCGGGACTCGTTTTGCCTGCATAGGCAAGGGAACAGGTCGTCGCCGACAGAAGCAGGAATCCGAAACATAGGATGGCGCGGGCGTTTGGGCGTTTCATGCGAACTCCTTGGTCGATCGGACGGAGGAACGGCTTACATTTCCATCGGCAATTCAGGATCCGCCGCCCATTCAGTCAGCGACGCGTCGTACACTTTGACGCTTTTGTGCCCCAGCATTTGCAGAACCAGCGCGACGCTGGTGGCTGCGATTCCACCGCCGCAGTAAGTTATTACTTTCGGTTTTTGCATCGCCTGCGCGAACAATGCGCGCAACTCCTCAATGTTCTTGAATGTATTGTCGGCATTGACATGCGCCGCGGCAGGGATATTGACGCTGCCGGAGATATGCCCGCGACGCCCGTAATTCACGCCACCAGTGCCTGCATGTTGCTCTGGACGCAACGCGTTAATGTTGCAAATTTCGCTCGCGCCAATCGCGGCCAGTACGTCTTCCCGGGTCGCCACCATCTCCTTATTCGGCTCGCGCGGCGTGAACCTGCCGGCAGCGCGTGGGCTGGCGACACCGGTCTCGACGGCCCGGTTCTCCGATTGCCATTTTTGAAAACCACCGTCGAGTACGGCCACTCGCTCGTGCCCGAATACTTTCAGCATCCACCATAGTCGCGTGGCCCACCAGTGACTGGTCGTGGAATAGGTGACGACGAAGCTGTCATCCGCTACGCCATACCTGGCCATCGCGCCTGCGAACGTCTGCGCGCCCGGCAGCATGAAATGCAAACGCGGGTCCGGCGTGGACAGTTCGTTTTCGAGGTCCACGAACGCGGCTCCCGCAACATGGCCT
>JBQMQE010000374.1:2104-3899 GCA_052172655.1 Burkholderiales bacterium | reverse complement strand
GGGATGCGCTGAAACCAACGCCGCGCGGCGAGCGCCCCTGCGTGCCGAAGGCACGCCTAGCTGGATGGGGGTTGGCCGATCAGGTGCAGCCTGTTCGGCGGCATTGCAGGGGCGCCAAACAGCGTGCGGCGGGGATGGGCTGCATAGTCGATCCCCTGGAGAGCAAACGCAGTGCGCAGCCCTATGAGGGCGGAGGCGTCAGCGATGAAAGCCCGAGAGGGGCGAGACGCTGTGGCGGCTCGATGCCAGGCACGACAGCGCGGACCGGCTGTGCCGGGAGACGCAAAGACAATTCAGGCAGGATTGCCGAACTACCCAAATGCGAAGCATCTGACACGCGTAACTCTTACAACGCGCTCCGGTTCAAGCTCTTGATTGGGAGGGTGACGGAATCCACCGGTTTCGAAGCGTCAGCCAAGCAAGCGTCGACAGTTACGGATTACATGGCCACCATCGATCGTTGGCAGGTCAGCGATGCAGGCAAGACCGCTCCGGCTCGAAGCGGCAGTCACCGTTTGCGCTATGACGGGCAGATCCCGACCCAAAGCGCAGGCTCTAAGGCCTCATCGAACGCCTCAATCCAGAAAACGCCGAACTATACGAAACGTATATAATACGCATACGTTTCGTATGGAGGCCTCTGATGGGCATTGTAAAAATTTCGGACCAGATGCACGAGAACCTGCGCGTGGCGGGAAGCGCCCTGAGCAGGTCTATCAATGCGCAGGCAGAGCACTGGATGCGAGTCGGCATGCTGACCGAGATGCACCCGGACCTGGACTACCGGGAAATCTGCCAACTGTTGATACGGGCTGAACTAGCGGGAGGGCTGGACATCACGATGGCTGTCAAAGGCGAACTGGGCAAGCCCAGCGCAGCCTTGACTGGAAAGCACTGATGGCGCGCGACATTCTCATAAAGTCCACCGAGCAGATCGATCTGGCACGACGGGCTGGCCAGCTAGCCGCCGAGGTGCTCAGCATGATTGAGCCCTACGTCGTCGCGGGGGTGAGCACGGAGGCACTCGACCGCATCTGCCACGACCATGTCGTGAATGTCCAGGGCGCCATTCCCGCCAATTTGGGGTACCACGGGTATCCCAAGACCATCCTCACTTCCGTCAATCAGGTGGTGTGTCACGGCATCCCCTCACCCGACAAAATTCTGAAGAGGGGCGACATTCTCAACATCGATGTGGCCGTCATCAAGGATGGCTGGTTCGGCGACACCAGCCGCATGTTCTTTGTGGGCGCGCCCAGCGTGTTGGCGCGGCGCCTGGTGGAGACGACCTACGAAGCCATGCTGGCCGGCATCCGGCAGGTCAAGCCTGGGGCGACCCTGGGCGACATCGGCCATGCCATTCAGTCGGTTGCGCACCGGGAGCATTTCAGCGTGGTGCGCGAATACGTGGGGCATGGCATTGGAGAGGTCTACCACGAGGATTTTCAAGTGCTGCACTATGGGCAACGCGGGCAAGGGCGCAAGCTGGAGCCGGGCATGGTGTTCACCATCGAACCGATGATCAACGCAGGCAAACGCGAAACCAAGCAATTGGCTGACGGGTGGACCGTTGTGACCAAGGACAGATCTCTGTCCGCCCAGTTTGAACATATGGTGGCGGTAACGCCCGAGGGGTATGAGGTGCTTACGGCTTGGCCTGGAGGCACAGGGACTTACGCGCCGGTTTGACACCTGGCGTGTGCAGGGCTTGGCTCCAAGCCATTGCGTCAATGGCGTCAATGGCCGATCAGGCACCGCCTGTTCGGCGGTATTGCAGGGGCGACAAGCAAGGCGC
>JBQMQE010000374.1:0-2094 GCA_052172655.1 Burkholderiales bacterium | reverse complement strand
TGTGGGGATGGGCTGTCCAGCCGATCCCCTGGAGGGCAAACGCAGCGGGCAGGCCGGAAACGCAGAGATGGCCAAAGGCGTCAGCGATGAAAGCCCGAGAGGGGCGAGATGCTATGGCGGCTCGATGCCAGAAACGACAGCGCGGCCCGGCGCTACCGGGAGACGCCCCAGGCTGCATCCAGACTTGGCGGATCAACTTCGGAGCCGAAGGGGATATAGACTGCCGGGATGTCCCAACCCAACAACTCTTTTAACGAGCCGCTCGCAATCAAAAATTACGCTGAAAACGCTGCCCGGCGGGTACCAGGCCTGCATGATCTGCAAAAAATGACGGTATTGCTGGTCGCAGAGCGTGCACCGGAGCTGGCAAACGTGCTGGTGGTCGGGGCAGGCGGCGGCATGGAGTTGAAGGAGCTTGCTCAAACGTATCCACAATGGCACTTCGTCGGCGTCGATCCGTCAAAACCCATGCTTGACATGGCAGAAGCAATGCTGGGTCCGCTTGCAGCGCGGGTCGAACTTCACCATGGCTATACCGAAACGGCGCCCATAGGTCCTTTCGATGCGGCAACCTGCCTGTTAACGATGCATTTCCTGGCTATCGACGACAGAAGATCGACGTTAAAGGAAATTCGTCGCCGTCTGAAACCTGGTGCGCCGCTGGTCATGGCGCATTACAGCTTTCCACAAGCGCCTGGCGAGCGTCAGCTGTGGCTCTCGCGCTCCGCCGCTTTCGCGGCTGCCTCAGGCATCGATCCAGAAAGTGCGCAAAACGCTGCAACCGCGATTGGCTCCACACTGCCACTGCTCAGCCCCGAGCAAGAGGAAGCCCTGCTAGAGGAGACAGGTTTTACGGGAAGTCGTCTGTTTTATGTGGGTCTGGCTTTTCGAGGTTGGGTGGCATACGCCTGAACCCGCGAGGGGAAAGGCTCACCAACTGTGTACCACCAGGCTCGATTCACAGTGATTCGTCGAACTACCCAAATGCAAAGCATTTGGCGCTTGTTGGCTGGTTCCCCATGCCAACGATGGCGAATACCTACAGCCATCAAGCGGTCGCATAGCGACAGCCGCCGCACGCCCAGACGGAACGGATGGGCGCGCGGCGGCCTGGCATGGCCACCCCGTTATTGCCCCGCGTGCCTTCGGTGTAGAGAGGGGACATTGCGCCCCCTCGCTGATTCAGCCGGTCAAGCCTTGAGCCGCTTCATGCCTTCGGCCAGCATCCACAGTGCCCGGTTGATTTTCACGTTCTGGTCGATGCCTTGAATGGGACGGGTGCTGTGCTTGCGTCCGGTGGAGGTGCGTCCCTGCAACCCGCCTTGCGTTAAATTCTCCTGCACGCGGTTATAAGCGCTCCACAAGTCGGGCCGGTCGTCATCGCGGCGGCGCGGCGTCAATAGCTGCGATTCGGTGATGGGCGCGGGTGTCGTCGGGTCGTCGTACTTGAGGGACAGCGCCGCATGGGCGAATACCTCGGCCTCACCCCGGTTCAGCGTAATGGCGCGCATCTCATCGCGGCGTTCGCGCACAAGGTCGAATCCATCCAGCACGTCATACGCACCCTCGATTACATGGCCAATTACGTCGCCCTTGTGGGGGATGCGGACATCGGCCACCACGTCGCCGCAAACCAAGCCGTTTTTACAGACAAATCTCAGCAGGCCCGCCATCATTTGGTAGCTGCTGGTGCCGTCGTGCGAATTCAGCAGAATGATTTCGTTGGCCTCCGCACCGTTGATCTGGTCGGCATGCCTGAGCCTGACCATATGTTTTGTGTGCTCGCGCTTGCCTTCATCACGTACACGGGTCTGGCACACCATGAAGGGCTGAAATCCTTCCTTGCGCAGTTCGGACAGCACTGCGCCGGTCGGGATGTAGGCATAGCGTTCGGAGCGGCTGGCATGTTTGTCCTCAGCAAAGATGGACGGGGCCACGGTGCGGATTTGGTCATCCGATAGCGGGTGATCGGCGCGCAGTACGGGGGAACGGGAAGCGAAACGGGAACTGAGTTGCATGGTCTTTCTCCAAAAATTGAAGCTGTGGTTTCAAAGCTGACCGGATTCCAAGATTCGGAGCCCGTTGTGGCTTTGG
>JBQMQE010000373.1:0-3908 GCA_052172655.1 Burkholderiales bacterium | reverse complement strand
TCTTGATCGGCAAGAGTAACAACCGCCTGTACGGGAAGTCGGAGCCGTTCTATGTTGTGGTCGAGTGACACAGGCAACGCTGGAGCTTTCCGCCAGATGCCGCATCGTCGGCGTCGCCTGCGGTTGTTCCATCGGTCCGGCCAGGTGCGTTGACGGCGGCATCAAGGGTCGGAATGTGCCGATGAGCGTGAGTGCGGCGGCGAGCGTCGAATGGCCGCAATCGCATTCCCGACAGTCAACCCAGCAATGCACCGATAGCGAGGCATTCGAACGAACAACATTCATTGACTGTCGCGCGCGTTCATTAACCGCTGTGATGCTGGACGCACTGAAGAGCAAGCCGCACCAAGAGGGCCTATATTCAAAGAGCGCGCAGGGGAACGTCAGTGGCGCAGAGGGAGTCAGAGCAGCCTGGGTCCATAGAAGGACGAAAATGGAATGAATGCAAACAACATCCCGCTTTACAGCGTCCGCTCGCATCTGGTGGGTTCCCCATTTGCTGGCAATCTTCGCCGTTGTGGGGTGCGCCTCCCCACCACCTGTCGAAACCAAAGCACCGGCTGCACCGACGGTCGCCGCCAGCCCGCCCCTCGCCGTATCAGACGAGGCGGAACACAGCCAGAAATTTGCCCGCTGGGTGGCCGAGTTCAGCACCAGTGCACGCGCAGCGGGCATTGACGAGGCAACGCTCCAAATCGCATTCGGTGATGTCCGCTTCCTTCCTCGTGTCATCGAGTTGGACCGGGCGCAGCCCGAATTCACCCGCACGGTATGGGACTACCTCGATAGCGCACTGTCGACCCAGAGAATCGTCCGTGGTCAGGACAAACTGCTGCTACTGCGACCCGAAGTTGACGCCATTGCAGCGCGCTACGGCGTCCCGACAGAAGTGCTCGTCGCAATCTGGGGCATGGAGAGCAATTACGGTAGCTTCGTCGGCGATATTCCGACCATCGACGCCCTGGCGACGCTTGGCTTCGAGGGCCGGCGCGAGCAGTGGGCACGTGGCCAATTGCTCGCAGCATTGAAAATTCTGCAGAGTGGTGACATCGGCCGCGCGCAGATGGTTGGTTCGTGGGCCGGGGCGATGGGCCAGACGCAATTTTTGCCATCGAACTTTCTGGCGTATGCGGTGGATGCCGACGGTGATGGCCGCCGCGACATTTGGGGCAGCGTGGCCGATGTGATGGCTTCGACCGCGAACTTCTTGGCGCGCTCGGGCTGGCAAGCCGACCAGCCGTGGGGGCTGGAGGTGCGCTTGCCGCCGGGATTCGATTTCGCGCGCGCCGATGCCGGCGTGCGACAGCCGGCGTCGCTCTGGGCGAAGGAGGGGGTGCAGTCTATGGACGGCGCACCGCTGCCGGCGTTGGACGATGCGTCAATCCTGCTTCCGGCCGGTGCACGCGGACCGGCGTTCTTGATCGGACCCAACTTCCGCGCGATCCTGCGCTACAACAATTCGACCAGCTATGCGCTCGCAGTTGGCTTGTTAGCGCAACAACTGGCTGGCGGCCCCGCGGTGCAGACAGCTTGGCCACGCGATTTGCAGGCACTGACAAGCCGCCAAGTGATGGCCTTGCAGACGGCGCTGAACGCCCTTGGTTTCGACAGCGGCACGCCCGACGGCGCTATCGGCCCGGCCACGCGGCGCGGTGTTCGCCAATACCAGCGCAGCTTGAATCTGCCGGCAGACGGCTATCCGACCCTGGATCTGCTGCAGCGCTTGCAGTAAATCAATTGAAAGGCAAGGCGAATTGAGGCAGATCAATGCCAAATTCTTGTCGAGTAAAGGTGGCCATGGTGTGTCAGTTTGCCTGACACGAAAGCGCTGCGAAGTGTTGGTTATGAGGCCTGGGGCGCGATACGCTGAGTTCAGCTGCACACACAAAATGCCAATAGCAGGATTGTCCCTCCCGGAGGTGGATGACACCTGCCCTTAGACATCAATTTTGAAGTCCCCCTGAAACGCCTGGTTCTGCATGCCGCCGTTGTTCTTCAGCGTGTACCCCCGCGGGTTGGAAACCACCCGTGTACCGTTCGCCTCATAGTCCACGCTCTCATGGATATGCCCGTGAATCCACAGCTCGGCCTGTCCCATCAGAGCCGCTAGGTCACTCGCGTAGCACGGCGACAGCGGGTGCCCCGCAAACTCGGGAGGAATCGATTGGGGATGCGGCGCATGGTGCGTGACAACGACGGTACGCTGGGGCTCGCCTTGGCTCAATTGCTCTTCCAGCCATTGCCGACTGTCCGCATGGCGGCGCGCCGCCATTGCAGGAAACAGCCGGTGCTTGCGCTGCCAGCACAACTCGCGCGGCGAATCAATCTTGATCCGCGTGTAGTCGTTCATCCCCTGGCGCGCTGCGCTCATGGCCTCAAGCGTTGAATCGACTCCCTGCAGTTCGAAGTCCGTCCAGAGGGTACAACCCAGAAACCGCATGCCGCCAATCGTGACGCTGTCGTTCTCCAGGTAGTGGATCTCGTGCTCTGTGGCCAGCGTACGCATGACATCAAGGTGCCTGTCCCAATGCTGGCCATAGAACTCATGATTTCCATCGATGTAGACGATGGCGGTGTCCGGGAACGTCTCCCGCGCCCAGCGCAGCCCCGTGGTCCCTTCAGTAATGTCGCCGGCCAGGACCACCACGTCGATGTCCTGCATGAACGCCGGTGTCAATGGCGGTCGGAACACATGGAAATCCAGATGCAGGTCTGAGTACACAAGCATCTTCATGGCGGCATGCCCCCTCGCACCTTGCTCTGGGCCCACTGCCCATTGGGCGTCTGCTCCATTAGCAGCCTGGGATTGAAGTTTAGGTTCTCATAGTTGTCCTTGAACATGTCAAAGGGATAGCCCCTGGGGTTGCAGACCACCCGGCATTTGCCGACGCGGTAGGCGTGCGACGAATGCGTATGGCCATGGATCCACAGGCCCGCGCGTTCGATCAAGTCATGCTGCAGCTGGGAGCCAAAGGCCGCCGTGCAAAGATCATTCTGGTACTGCGCTGCCGTAGATTTTTTATGCGGATAGTGGTGCGTCACCACGACGCGATTCGCCGCCTCGCCAGGCAAAGACAGCTCGCGCTCAAGCCAAGCCCGGCTCTCCACATGACGATCGATCGTGGCAAGCGGCGTACAGCCACTGATTTCCCAGTAGTCGGCCATATAGCGTCCTGCTTCGGCCATGGCGGCTTCGATTTTGTGCACGCCGAAGTACGCAAAGTCCGTCCACAGCGTGGCACCCAGAAACTGCACGCCGTCAATCGTGACGGAGTCCTTCTCCAAAAAGTGCACCTGGTGGCGCAGTGCCGACTCGCGCATTGCATCAAGCGTGCGGTCCCAGTGGCCGTCATAGAGTTCATGGTTGCCAGAGACCATGACCACCGGCTTGTTTGGAAACGTGCGGCGGGCCCATGCGGCCGCATAGGTTGCCTTGTTGATATCACCAGCGAGGACCACGACATCGGCTGCGGCCGTTGCCACCGGATCAGGCACAAAGGGCGAGAACTCCACATGGAGGTCGGAGAGAACGAGAACTTTCATGCAAGGCTCCAATGCGGGGGTCTCGGCCAGTTTCGGGCTGGCTTGTTGCGAACAATCGCGCGCGGCGGCTTAAAGCAGGCTCTTTGAATCCGTCTCGATATGAGACGCCCTTGGTAGACGCGGCCCGGACACTTGGTGCATACGATCTCGGAAGATCCGTATGCGTCCTTCCTTAGCGAGAAATACACCCGCGCCCCAATGGGCCCATCGAGTTCACGGGGCAATGGAACGCGAAAACGACTGTCGATGAAAACCGACCGAACTGGCTCGGATCGAGCCTTGAGCGTGCGTGGATTCAAAGGCATAGCAGTCCTTGTGTGACGTCCCAACCCGCGTTCACGAAGTGGGTCATTTCCATGGGCGGC
>JBQMQE010000372.1:0-3908 GCA_052172655.1 Burkholderiales bacterium | reverse complement strand
ACATAACCCATGTAGAGCATGGGCGGATGCAGCACCATGCCGATATCCTGCAGCAGCGGATTCAAACTGCGCCCGTCCGCGGGGGACGGAAGCAGCCGCAGGAACGGGTTGGACGTAAACAGCAGGAAGGCGAGAAAGCCCGTGCTGACCAAGCCCATCACTCCCAGCACACGGGCGACGAAATCCTCCGGCAGGTGGCGGCTGAAGCGCGTGATTGCGACTGCCCACCCGGCGAGAATCAGCACCCACAGCAGCATCGATCCCTCGTGTCCGCCCCAGGTGGCGGCAATGCGGTATTGCAGGGGGAGGGAGGAGTTGGAATTCGATGCGACGTAGAGCACGGAAAAATCGTTGCTGATGAACGCGTGCACCAGCGCGCCGAATGCGACCGCGATGAACAGGAACTGCCCCAAAGCCGTAGTGCGTGCCACCCGCATCCACGCCAGGTTGCCGCGTGCGGCGCCCAGCAGCGGGAAGATTCCCTGCGCCAGCGCGAGCGTCAGGGCCAGAATCAGGGCGAAATGCCCGATTTCGGTGACCATGAATCCTGCGCTCCCCGGTCAGTGGCAGCTACCGGCGCCGGTGCCGGCTTTCTTTTCTTGCGCCTCACCGGCTGCGGGGCGTTTGTCGTCTGCGCCATGCCCACCGCCACAGCAGCCGCCGGCGCCGCCGCGGCGCATCATAAAGATTATTGCTGCAGCGAATGCCAGCCAAATCCAGTTCTGCGATAGCCATTCCATGATTTTTCCTTTGTTAAGAAAACGTCAATTCCTCGGGAGCAATGCCTGCGTACCTGTTGCACGTTCAATACACGCATCATGCGGGCGCTTTCCCAACGTCAATCTGACGCGGTGATTACATCTCTGTAATCTTTGCCAAAATGAGCTTCGTGTGCCAGATCAACAGGGCGTTCTGCTGCGGTCGCAGCGAACTACTTGTTCAACAGTTCATATCCAGCAGCTTTCCAGGCACTAAAGCCGCCGTTCAGCGCGTAGATTCTGGTGTACCCCGCGGCAGCAAGCGCAGCCGCGGCCTGGGTACTCATGCCGCCGCTGCGACAATAAAGTACGATGGGCGCATCTTTGCCGGGCAGCTTGTCCAGATTGGCTGTGATTTGATCGAAGGGAACGGACAGATCCGTGTTGGGCAGGCCCTCTCGATTTGGAACGTGCACATTGACCAGGGTGAAATTCTTGCTCGTCATGCTTTTGGCAAGTTGTTGAACACTCAGGTCAACGAAGCCAAAGCTGTTCTTGGAAAGAACGGGCAGGCCCTGCGTGGCCGCTGCCGCTGCTGGCGCGGCGCCGGTGGTCTCCCCACAGGCTGCCAGGACCAGGACAAGCAGGGTCAACAGGCCGCTAATGGATAAGCTGCGCACTTTCATAACTAAACGCTCCTTTTTCGATCTACGGTAACTGCCGGAAGCAGAATTGGGGCTAGGCTCGGTCGACCATGCGTCGTCCAATGCAGGCATCATGGGGGCACTTTCCCGACGGAAATCTGACGCGGCGATTACATCTCTGTAATCTTTGATCCAGGGCAAGGTGATTCATGCACAATGCACGCTGGCACATAGTTATAGAAAGGCGACGATGAAAATCCTGATCGTCGAGGACGAGAAGAAGACTGGGGATTACCTGAAGCAGGGCCTCGTGGAGGCCAGCTTCGTGGTGGATCTCGCCCGCGACGGTTTGGACGGGATGCACCTGGCTCAGACCGGGGACTACGACCTCGTGGTGCTGGACGTGATGCTCCCGGGACTGGACGGTTGGGGAGTGCTGCGGGCGATTCGCGCCGCGGGCAAGAACATGCCCGTACTTTTCCTGACGGCGCGCGATCAGGTCGATGATCGCGTGAAGGGCCTGGAACTGGGTGCGGATGACTACCTGGTGAAGCCCTTCGCTTTTTCCGAGCTGCTTGCGCGGGTACGCTCGCTGCTGCGGCGTGGGAAGACCATGGAACCGGAGCTGCTCAAGGCGGCCGATCTGGAACTGGATCTGTTGCGCCGGCGCGTGACGCGTGCGGGCAGGCGAATCGAACTTACCGCCAAGGAATTCGCCCTGATGGAACTTTTGCTTCGGCGCCGGGGCGAGGTGCTGCCGCGTTCGCTGATCGCCTCGCAAATCTGGGACATGAATTTCGACAGCGATACCAATGTGATCGAAGTCGCCGTGCGGCGGCTCCGGGCCAAAGTGGACGACGATTTCGAGCCCAAGCTGATCGTCACCGTGCGTGGCATGGGTTACGTTCTGGAGGTTCCGGAATCGGTTTAATGCGCGTCAGGTCGGTAACTTATCGTCTCACGCTGTTCTTCTCCACGGTCTCCACGGCGGTGCTGCTGGCGGTCGGCTATCTTGTCGGGGCTTTGGTGGAGAGTCACTTCATCGAGCAGGATATGAACGAGCTCGATGGCACGATCGAACTTGTGGGCAATGTCCTGGCCAAGGTCCATTTCCGAAGCGACCTGGATCTGGTGCCGCAATTGCTCAGCGATGCGCTCGTAGGATTTCCCGGCCTGTCCATCAAAATCGTCGGCCCCGAGGGCCGCACATTATTCGCGTCGTCGGATGCTGTGTTCGCGGTCAATCCGATTGACGACAAATCGAACAAGGGTTTCTCCGGTCAGCGCGGGCCAGTGGTGCGGGAAAGCGGTGGACACGCGTTCAGGGAGATTGTCGCCGCGGTGCCTTTGGGAATTGCCGGAATCTCTCCGGCCAAGGTGCTGGTCGCGGTCAATATCGACCACCAGCGCGATTTCGTGGCGGCGCTGCGCAGGATCCTCTGGTTCTCCATCGCCGCGGGCATGCTGTTGACCGGAGTGCTTGCCTGGATAGCCGCGCGCCGCGGGCTCGAGCCGATTCGCCGCATCGCGGCGCTGGCCCACAATATTTCCGCGAGCCGGCTGGACGAGCGCCTATCGCTCGATCAGGTCCCGCCCGAGCTGTCCGATCTGGCTTCGGCATTAAATTCGATGTTGGCACGCCTGGAGGACTCGTTTCGGCGACTGTCGGATTTTTCCTCCGATCTCGCGCACGAGTTGCGCACGCCGGTCGGCAATCTGGTCACGGAAACGGAAGTCGCGCTATCGCGCGCCAGGTCCGCCGACCAATACCGGGAGGTTCTCTATTCCAATCTGGAGGAATACAACCGGCTGTCCCGAATGATCGGCGACATGCTGTTTCTGGCCAAAGCTGACAATGGACTCATCGTGCCCCGGCAGGAAACCGTGAATCTCGCCGCGGAAACGCAGGGGCTGTTCGCCTTTTACGAAGCGCTCGCCGAAGAGAAGGGCGTTGGCCTGGTGCTCGAAGGTGCCGGCACGATACTCGGCGACCGGCTGATGATCCGCCGGGCGTTAAGCAATCTGCTCTCCAACGCATTGCGCCATGCCTTGCGCGGCGATTCAGTCAAGGTAAACATCGACCAGTCAGCTTCCGGCGGGACGTGGCTGGCAATCGAAAATCCGGGAGCGGATATCGCGCCGGAACAATTGTCGCGTTTGTTCGACCGGTTCTACCGGGTGGATGCCTCCAGGCAAAAGACGAGCGACGGCGCCGGCCTCGGGCTGGCCATCACCAGGTCAATCGTCGAGGCGCATCAGGGGACCATCACGGCGACTTCGGCGAACGGGACAATCCGCTTCGAGATCACGTTTCCAGCTGCCGCGCCGGCCTGAAGCGACGCGGCTCGGTATCGAAACTACCCCGCTGACCTGCCTGCCGTATTAGATTGCCCGCAATCACGATTCCTATCGCCGCCCGAGCCCGACCGCGTCGGGCGCTACGCGGATCGCGCTTTGCATCGGATCGGGGGCGGTCAGGAAGCGTGCATTTTCGGGTCGTTGCAGGGACAGTCCAGGTCCCAGCGGAAAACGCGTGGCGCCTTCTCGCCCGCGCGCTGGACGCGCA
>JBQMQE010000371.1:0-3936 GCA_052172655.1 Burkholderiales bacterium | reverse complement strand
CTATCGAGGAGCCGACGTGGCCGAGGCCGAGGATGGCGATCTTCATGGATTTCCCAGGGGAAGTGAGTGGGTAGGTCTTTGCGACGCGTCTTATCAGGTGCAGATTTACTTTACTGGAATTCTTGCCGCATGTGTGCCGGCGGACAAGGACCGCGCCGCGTGTTTGGCCGGGCGGATGCGATTGAAGTGCTCTACGATCGGAAATCGTAGTGCCGTATTGCGTCATCTACGCCGTAAGCATACCCGCCGGTCCACATGTCCGGTTCCGTTCTGTTCGGGCGGCAGCAATGGGTCGCTATGCAAAGCTCTCCATAGCGACCCCTATGCGCAGGTCGCAACTATGCGCAGGTGATCGGACGCGGGTAGCGCCGGCCCCTATGGCGGGGAGCCATCTGAGCCGGTGAAGTCTGCGCATAATTACAGCGTTTGCAGGAATCGCATGAGCGAATCCGGTGCTCTGAACCGACGCATCTTGGTGTCGGGCGCTTCCAGCCGGGCGAGCGCCTTCTCCTTCATCGCGAGGTCTGCCTCGACGTAGCGATGAGTCGTCGTCGTGCTCTCGTGCCCGAGCCACAGCGCGATCACGTTGAACGGCACGCCCGACTGCAGCAGATGCATGGCGCTCGTATGGCGCAGCGTGTGGGGTGAGATGCGCTTCTTGAGGAGGCTGGGTTGCTCTGCGGCTGCCCGGATCACAGCGAGGTCCAGGCGCTGCGCGACGTTGGATCTGGACATCGCCTGCCCATCGCGGTTGGGCAGCAAGGCCGCCTCCCCACGCAGCGTCGGGTTCAGCCGCAACCACGCGCGGACCTCAATGACGGTGGTGTCCCACAGGGGTATTGATCGGAGCTTGCGCCCCTTGCCGTGCAGGTGCACACACGCGCAGCCGTCCAGGACCACATCGACCACTCGCACGCCGATGATCTCGGAGACCCGGGCGCCTGTGTTGTAGAGCATGGCCAGCAGCAGATGGTCGCGCTGCGAGGACCAGCTCGCTTCCGGTTGCCCGAGCACTGCCACCATCTCCGGCCGGGTGAGAAAGCCCAGCATCGGCCGCTCGAAGCGCTTCATCGGCACCGCCAGCGCTCGCTCGACATCGTGCAGCGATGCCACGTCACGCCGGCCGGCGAACTTCAGGAACGCGCGCAGTGCGGTAAGCCTCAGGTTGCGGCTGCGAACCGCGTTCTTCCGACCGTGCTCCAGATGATCAAGGAAGACCAGGATCAGATCGGGCTTGATGTCCGCAAGCCGCATCGCCGTGGGTGCCTTGCCCAGCTTGCCGCTGGCGAAGTCCAGGAACAGCATCAGCGCATCGCGGTAGCAAGCCACCGTGCGCGGGCTGACCGCGCGTTGCGCGACCAGGTACTCGGTGAAGAACTGCTGGACGAGCGCGGCGAACGATGGCGGCTTCGGTGCGGTGGATTTACGCATCTTTGGCCTCCGCCTTCGACATGAGCGACTCGAACCGGCCGGCGGCCAGCGCCATCAGCTCCGGCACTGCCGAGAGGTACCAATAGGTGTTGGTCACCATCGCGTGCCCGACGTAGGTCGACAGCGATAGCATGGCCTGATCGATATCCACGCCCTGGGCCTGCCACTGCACGATGCGGCGCACGACGAAGGTGTGCCTCAGGTCGTGGATGCGCGGGGCATGGTGAGTCCCGCGGTTGCGCCAACCCAGTTGCTGGCGCAGGTCGCGAAAGACGCGATGCACTTGGCGATCGCCCAGCGGTAGCCCCCGTCGTCGACCTCGGGTGCTGACGAAGAACGAAGCATCTTCCGCGGCAGACTTGCCCGCCAGATCGCGCATCCAGCGATACCGACGCAGTGCATCTACGGTGCTCGGGTGCATGGGCACCTGGCGCGACTTGCCGAACTTGGTCTGGTGGATGCTCAGCATCCCGACCTTGAGATCGACGTCCAAGTTGCGCAGCGACAGCGCCTCGCCGATCCGCAGGCCTGTAGAAGCGATCAGGCCGAACAGCGTCTCGAAGACGACGCCACGAAATCCGGGCGCAGGCCCGAGCCGTCGCGCCGCGGCCAGCAGATCGACGATCTCCTGCTCGCTGTAGATGTGCGGCGCCTGCCGCTCGGGCAGCCGTCCGAAAATCGCGTCATCAGGCACCTCAGTGCGCGGCTCGAACTGCTGCAGCCAACGCATGAACGTGCGCAGCTTCTTCAGTCGCCGCGCCCAAGTGTGCGGGTCACTACTGCCATGGCTGTCGCGACGCGCCCACTCGGCCATGACCTCAACCGTCAACGGTCCGCGATGGCCAGCGGTCTGGACATGGCGCGCGAAGCTGCGCAAGGTACAAGCATCGTTGCGGCCGGAGAACCCCAGGCGGCGACGTTCGACCAGGTAGCGCTCCACACGCGGTTGCAGGGAGGTGGGCGCGCTCATGCTGCGCTCCCCGGCCACGGCAGCCCCACCTCGGCAAGCTTGCGGCTGTCGAGCTTGGCGTAGATCAGCGTGGTGTTCAGTGAACGGTGGCGCAGCACATCGGCCACCTCCTTCAGCGACGAGCCGCCGGCCAGCAACCGGTTGGCCATCGTGTGGCGCAGCAGATGCGAGCGCGTGTGGGGCAGCCCGGCGCGCGCATAGGCTTGGCGGATCGTCTTGCGCACGAGATCAGGTCCGACGGGTTCGTCGCGTGGTGCCACGTGACGCACGAAGACGGCGCGGTTGGAGGTCTTGGGGCGCTCGTGCTTCAGGTACGCGGCGATGGCCTCGCCGGTGGCCAATGGCAGCGGCAGCACATCTTCGCGGCGGCCCTTCGTATGGCGCAGGGTGATCGTGCCGGCGCGCCAGTCGATGTCGTTCAGACTGAGCCGAGCCACCTCACCGCTGCGCAGACCGAGATCAAGGGCGCAGCGCACGATGGCGTCTGCTCGCCGCATCGAGCGGCCGGGCTTGCCAAGCGATTCGATTAGCTGCTCGACTTCTTCAGCCGTCAGCGTCTTGGGCAGCGAAGACAGCTGCCAGTTGGCCGGATAGGATACCGCGCCGATCAGCCCATGTACGAGATCGCCGAGCGAGGCGCGGTAGCGGAAGTAGCCGCGCAGCGATGCCACCACCGAGCCGGCGCTGGCCGGCTTGCTGTAGAGCCCGGCCTGTTGCGCGAAGAAGCGCCGAACGTGCTCGGGCTTGATCGCAGAAATGTCGATGGCCCCGCCGCCGAAACGGGCGATCAGTAGCCGCCCGACGATTCGCAGTGCCATGTCCCGGGTCTTCGGCGCCAGGCCACGAACATGCTCCATGTGCTCACCGTAGCGGTGCAGTTCCTCATCCACCGGCGTTGTGCTAACCGTCGGCGGCGCAATGACACCCCGAGACCGCAGTACCACGAGCAGGTGTCCCAGAGCCGCGCTGTGGTCACCCCGGTCGTGGCGCGTCGGACCAGCGCATTGGCAACTCGGGAGGTGATCGTCAAGGAACGCGGTGATCGACACTTCGTCGATCCGGTGCAGCCGTAGGCGCCTGGAGCGCGCCCACCGCGCGAAATGTGTGATACCGCCCAAGTAGCTGGCGAAGGTGTTCGCAGCGTACCTGCGGTCGGTCAGGTACTGCTTGAACGCATCAACGTACGGCCCGATCGGCCCGTCGGCGAGCCAGTCGATGTCGGTATGGCGTGAACCTTGAATGATGTCCATGGTGATCTCCAGAAGTGGGACCACCACTGCACCCGGTAGCGAAAACTATGTCCAGATCTACGCTCACCAATCTCGCCCCATGCCGCGCCACGCCTTCGCCGGCGCTACCCGCTTCCGATCACCTGCGCATAGTTACGACCTGCGCATAGGGGTCGTGAGGGTGAGTTCGCGTTTTCGGAAAGCTGACGTTCGGCCGAAAATCAGTAGGTTGGGATTGTCAGAGCCCGCAGTCGGCCGATTCTGTTGACGAACTCCGTTTTGACCGACGCCGAAAAATTCTAGCCC
>JBQMQE010000370.1:0-3960 GCA_052172655.1 Burkholderiales bacterium | reverse complement strand
AGCCCGAGGAAGACCCGCTAGCCAGCGACACCGCGGACTATTACCCCGCGCCACCGCCGCCGCCGGGGCCGGGCAATTCCAGCAGCGACGGCGCGGCAAGCTACCCGGCGTATTACCCGAACTATTACCCTCCTCCGCCCCCCTCCTATACCGTAATCGTCGTCCCGGCAAAGCCAGTCCCGCGCCGACCGCGGCCCCGGTCGAGGCCTGCGTTCGTAGCCCGGCCGGCGGTCGCCTCCCCTCCACTTGGCGCGAGCGGGCCGGTGTTCGCGAGCCGCCCGCCGCAGTTCGTGGGCCGCACCCCGCAGTTCTTGACGCGGCCACCGACGTTCGTCAGTCGTCCTCCGCTATTCGCAGCCCGTCCGACGGCGTGGGCAAGCCTCCCGCCAGCGGGAATTGCTCGCCCCGCGCGCCCCGGTGGCGAACCCAGGCATGGTAGAGGCCGATAGCGCGGGACGCCGGGCGAACTTCGATTGCACTGCGCGCAGCCGTCCGCGATATTTCACTTTTGCGCATCGCCACCGGGATCGTAGTTCGGGTCGGGACCGTTCTGCAGCTTGCGCACGACGCCCGCCTTGTCAAAGAACACAGACATCAGCGAATCCCAAATCCCGTTCTCCTTGAACGGATATGACCACGATTCCAGTTGAGAACCCGGGTAGAAGCGCGTTTCACTTGGCGCGCCGATCGTGCGCAGAACCTTCTCCTTGTCTGCCTCGCCCGGCTTGATCATGCCGAACTTATGCATGGTCAAAACTTGCTCGTAGGAAACCAGCCTGCCCTCAGGCCCGATGCGCGCCATATCGGTCGTCTGTCCCCTGGGTCCGTGCATGTATTCCAGCAAACGGCTCGCGCCGTCCAGATACACGTGGGTAGGCTGGCCCAAGCGCGCGATGACCTCCGCTTCGGATTGGCCGGGGTGAAGCGGAGGCCCGGTGGCGCACGCACTCAAGCCTGCCAACGCAACAATTGCGGCCGCCATTCGGAACAAAAGCATCATCGCCGCCGCCTTTTTCGCGCCCGCCGCAAAGCGGCGCATCGCAAGCTGCTAAATGCCCAGGATTTTCATTGCCTTGGCCAGCGTGTCGACCGAATTCTGGTGCTTGCCGGCTTTGTGGAAAGCTTCGCCGTCGGCCCGGAGTTTCTTCACCTCGGACATCTGCACCTCGCTCAGCGCGGGCTTCTTGCTCAGCGCTTCATCGATTTTCTTCATGTCCTTCGGGCAATGAAAGGCAAAGGCGCTGGCGCTTGCCAGCAGTAACGTGCAAAACAACATAACGGCGCGGGTTTTCATACGGTCCTCCTTGATTGTGAATGATGGGAACTGCCTTGGGTAAACATCCGGTTCGTCGCAATTATTCCAGCGCCGGCCGGGCCAGCGGCGTTGCGCCGCAACAGCGCTATCCATGATAGGCTCCTGCAGGCGCAAGGCAAGTGACGAATTATCGACGCCGGGAGACGCGACGCTGGACCGCGCAGGCACAGCGGCACGAGGCGCGTCCCCCGCAGCCCCGCCTACTTCGCTTCGGCGAGTTGCTTGAGCGTGAAGGTGTAGCTCACGTTGTCGAGCGGCTTGTGGCAGGCGAGGCACTGCGCCTGGTTTACGCCGGGGCGGTGCTGCTTGTCGGCGGTGAACACGGCATAGTTCCAGTCGCGGTTGCGCAACATCTCGGGTATGTCCTTGCCCCAGCCCGCTTCGCGCGCCATCGCGGTGTAGAAGAGCAGCTTGTCGGCGGCATAGAAGCCGTCGCTGCCCGCCGCCGGCTTGCCGTCGCCGCCAAGTTTCGCCGCGTACACTTCGGCGAACAGCACCGAGCCGTCCGGCAACGGCTGCCCGGCCCTCGCCGCCGCCACCGCGGCCTTGTTGGCGTAGTAGTAGCGCACCTGCCTGGTCGCCGGAAAGTTGATAGTGTGGTACTTCGTGAACGTTTCCTTGTAACCCTCGGGAAAGCCCACGTGGGTCCTCGCCACATTCGGCAGGAACGCCGACTTGACGCCCGTCACGGCGCCCGCCTGCGCGGCAAAGTACGCGGCGACGTTGGCCATGTCCTCGGCGCTGAGCTGGGCCGCGATCGCATTCATGATCGGGTGCTTGCGCGTGCCTTCCTTGAGCGCCTTCAATTGCGCCGCGATGTAGCCCGCGCGCTGCGCGGCGAGATTGGGTATGGCGTCGCTCACGCTCACCCCGTTTGCGCCGTGGCAGGCGGCGCACACGGTGGCGACCATGGCCTTGCCGGCTTCGACGTCGGCGGCTTGCGCAAGCGGCGCGAAGACCAGGGCAATGGACAATCCGAGCATTCTTTTCACAGGCTTCTCCTTTGGACGATGGCGTGCACTGCGATCAGCGCGATGGCAAACACGCCGCGTGGCCGGATTATTCCCGTCATGGGACTGTTGATTGCAGAACAGGACCGGTGGCGCGCTCCGCGTTTTCAAGTCAAAGCGCTGCGCTCCGCCTTTTGTCGGCACGGTAGCGGCCGGTTCGCGGCCCAGGTATTTACAGCAAGGCCGCGACGCGGATCACCTCGGGCGGGGGCTCAGTGGGCGGCTCGGTCGCGGTTTCGGTCGCCACCACGTCGGGCGCCAGAAATCCGCCCGACTGGTGCCGCCACAGTTTCTCGTAGTGCCCCCGCTGCAGCAGCAGCTCGTCGTGCGACCCATGCTCGACGATGCGGCCCTGGTCGAGCACAATCAGCCGGTCCATGCGCGCGATGGTGGACAACCTGTGCGCGATCGCGATCACGGTCTTGCCTTCCATCAGGCCCAGCAGTTGTTCCTGGATCGCAAGCTCCACTTCGCTGTCCAGGGCCGAGGTGGCCTCGTCGAGCACCAGGATCGGCGCGTCTTTCAGCACCACGCGCGCGATCGCCACGCGCTGGCGCTGGCCGCCGGAGAGTTTTACGCCGCGCTCGCCGACGTGCGCGTCGTAGCCCGAGCGGCCCTTCCAGTCCTGCAGCCCGGCGATGAAGTCGTGCGCCTGCGCCTTGCGCGCGGCCGCGCGCACCTGCTCGTCCGTCGCGCCGGGGCGGCCATAGCGGATATTGGCGGCGATCGAACGGTGCAGGAGCGAGGTGTCCTGCGTCACCATGCCGATCGCCGCGCGCAGGCTCTCCTGCGTGACGCCGCGAATATCCTGCCCGTCGATGCGGATGCTGCCTTGCTCCAGTTCATAGAAGCGCAGCAGCAGATTGACCAGGGTGGATTTGCCCGCGCCCGAGCGCCCGACGAGTCCCACCCGCTCGCCGGGGCGGATGGTGAAATTCAGGCCATCCAGCACCGGCACCGCATCCGCCCTGCCATAGGTGAAGCGCACGTCCTCGAAGCAAATCTCGCCGCGCGACACCTCCAAAGGCCGCGCGCCGGGCCGGTCGAGTCCGGCGTGCGGAACCGCGATGGTCTGCATGCCTTCCTGCACCACGCCGATGTTCTCGAAGATGCCGGCGACCTCCCAGCTCACCCAGCCGGCGACGTTGGCGATCTGCCAGGCAAGCGGCAGCACCATGGCCACCACGCCCGCGCCTACCGTGCCCTCGGCCCAGAGCCAGATGCCCACCACCGCGATGCCCGTGAGCAGGGCGGCGTTCATCGCCGACAGCCAGAACATGAATTGCGTGATCAACTGCATGTGCGCGCCGATTGCGGTCTGATGCGCGTCGATCGCCTCGCGCACATAGGCGTCTTCGTCGGCCAGCCGCGCGAACAGTTTGACGGTGAGGATGTTGGTATAGCTGTCCACAATGCGTGCCATCACCAGCGAGCGCACTTCCGAACTCGCCTTCGCCAGATCGCGCATGCGCGGCACGAAGTGGCGCAGGAACACGATGTAGCCCGCGAACCACGCGAGCGTGGGCAAGCCCAACCGCCAGTCCGCGGCCGTCATCAGCGCCAGCGCACTGATGCCGTATACCGCGATGTACCAGACGGCGCGAATGGCCGACATCACGCTTTCGCGCAGGGCAT
>JBQMQE010000369.1:0-3962 GCA_052172655.1 Burkholderiales bacterium | reverse complement strand
CTTGAACGAGACCACGAAGTATTCACCTGCCCACTGGAACTTGATGTAGAGCGCAGCGCCGCCCCACTGCCCGTGATAGACGTCTTGCCAGACGCGATGATCGGCGTGAGTAGTCATGCTTTTGTAAAAGCCCTTGCGGGTCAGCCCCTGCACCACGGCCAAAGCATCGGCCTGGGCCATGCCCACCGCCCGGATGCCGGTCCTGGCCGAGACGGTGAGGTTCATTTCCTGCACCGTCGTCATCTGCGCCTGAATTTCGGCTAGCGAGTAGTGGGGCGTATGTTTTTCCACAGGCTAAATTATCCCCTTTAAGGGGAATTATGGCAAGTGAGCGTTCGGCTGACCGCAGCATCGTGTGCGATACCAATCCGCGCTATTACGCGCTGATCGAGGCGTTTCGCGAACTCTCGGGCGTGCCGATGGTGCTGAACACCTCGTTCAACGAGAATGAGCCGGTGGTGTGCAAGCCCGAGGAAGCGCTGGATTGCTTCTTGCGCACAAAGATGGATGTGCTGGTGATGGGGGAGTGGGTGGTGGAGCGGGGGTGAGTGTGTTGCCATGCATCACCTGCACTGGGTACGCAACCGGGCAGCGACGTCAGATCGCTCGCCGAAGGCAGGCAGATCTTGGAAAGTCGCCCCATCACCCGGCCGGCGCTATAATGCTACCCATGGCTACCATAGACGCATCCCGAATCACCCGCGCCGCGCTGCGCGATCTGCAAGCCGGCAGGCCTGTGAATCTGACCCAAGAGGGTAAAGCGATCGCTGCGCTGCGAGCGCTGCCGCTGCGCCCGCGTTTTGATCCCGCCGTGGAACTCGCCGCGATTCGCAAGGCCGACAAAGGCGACGACTGGGCGGATTTCCTCGCCTGGCCCGCGTGAAGCGGGGCGATCTCTACTACGTCAATCCGCCCGGCTTTCTGGGCAAAGTACGACCGGCCGTTATCGTCCAGGCCAACGTGTTCAATCACAATCCGCCTTCGGTCACGCTGTGCCTGCTGACCTCGGCCTTGGTGGATTCGCGGCTTCGAGTGACGCTGCAACCGTCTAAGGCGAACGGCCTCGAGAAGCCCTCACAAGTCATGATCGACAAGGTGATGACGTTGCCGCTCGACAAGCTGTCGAACCGGATCGGCGCGGTGAGCGCCGGGGAATTGGATCAGATCAGCGCTTCGCTGCGCGCCTGGATGGACCTGTAGCTGAGCATCAGTGGCGCAACGCTGTTCGACCTTCGGCGCACTCGGGCCAGGAATCGTGGACGTCGACCGCGGCGCCGAATCTTTGCAGCTCGCTGAAGCTGCGCCATATGGAAAGCGGGCGGCGTGTTGAACCGGCACCAACCGGGGCGAATCTCCGACCAGAAAGCCGCGTGGATAGGGCATCTACGCCGCGTCAAAGGCGCGGAACGCCAACCTTAAGGCTAGAAGCTGCCTATAATGCCGTTACGAAGTGCTTCATACAATTCAGACAGGAAGCATGCCATGCGCCCCTCACAGGTATTGGAATCAAACCGCGCGGCGATTAGAGATATCGCTGCCAGACATCGCGTGCTTGGCGTGCGCGTGTTCGGTTCCGTGGTGCGTGGCACTGATACCGATGGCAGCGACCTGGATTTATTGGTCGAGCCCACGGGCGAGACTACACTGCTCGACATTGGCAAGATTCAGTTCGAGATAAGCGAGTTGCTTGGAATCGATGTGGATGTACTTACCCCTGGCGCACTGCCCGCAATAATGCGCGAAAAGATCCTCGCGGAAGCGCAGCTTGTATGACAGAGGATGATGCTCTGCGGGTGCAAGATTATCTCGAGCATATCGAACTCGCAATCGAACGAATCCGCACGAATCCGCCGCTAGCTCACAGGCTTGGACAGGAGTTCTTTCCTGGCCAGTGAGGAAAAGCAGGATGCAGTCACCCGGAATATCGAGATTATCGGCGAAGCGGCCCAGAGCATACGGCGCCGTCATTCGGATTTTGCGGCGCGCCACCCGGAAATCCCATGGGGCGGCGTTTATGGCATGAGAAATGCCATCGCGCATGGATCTTTTGCCCGCGCTCTTCGCGAGCGATTTCGCGCCGACCACCATGCCGTCGCCTCCGGTGGCCGTTTGTTTTCCAACGGGGTTGCGCTTATGATGACGCTATGCCAGCGATTCGCGGAATTTCGGGGCCCTACCGACTGTTCTTCGTCAGCTTCGATTGCCACGAACCCAAGCATGTGCATGTGCAGCGGGAGCGTCGGGTGTGCAAGTACTGGATGGATCCCGTTGTGCTAGCCAGTAACCACGGCTTTTCGCCGGTGGAGCTTAACACTATCCGTCAATTGCTGCGTGAAAATCGCGATCGGATACTGGAGGCATGGGATGAACATTGTGGCACCCGTCGTTGAACCGCGTATTGCCGACTTGCGCGTCACCGACTCCGAGATCACGGCCTATCTCGTTGACGGCCGAACAGTGAGCGTGCCGCTTGCCTGGTCATGGCGGCTATCCGAAGCCACTCCCATTCAGCGAGACCACTGGGAGTTGATCGGCGATGGCGTCTGCGTCCATTGGCCGGATATCGATGAGGACATCAGCATCGAAGGTATGCTGTATGGAACGCCCGCACCGCGGCCTATGGCTATCTTGTGAGGGCAACGACGCGGTCAATTCTTGACTTGATGCATTTGCCGCGACATCGTTGCTGTTTGCGTAGATACAAAACCTGAGCCCGCCGGCCGCACTGTTCCTGGAGGTCCGAATCATGAGGACGATTTACTATCCACAAGACGACATTCTGGAAATCGTCCTGAGTGACAAGCCCGTTGCCCGCGAGGTCTCGCAAGACTGGAACGTGAATGTCAGCTACGCCGAGGACGGTTCGGTCGTAGAGCTGGTGATTCTGGGCGCGGCGAAGGCGGGGTTCATGCCGTTTCAAGGCGGCGACCGGAAGGCGGCGTGACTGGGACAACGCTGTCCGAGATCACTACACTGCGTGAGTCGGTGCCAAGGATAGTCTTCCTCAACCGCTACTTCTACCCCGACCACTCAGCGACGAGCCAGATGCTTTCCGATCTGGCTTTTTTTCTGGCCGGCGCAGGGGTCGAGGTGTGCGTCGTCACAAGTTGCCAGCGCTACGATGATGCGGCGAACGTGGTGCTGGGCGAGGGCATTACGGGTGTGGCGGCGCGTGCAGACGCGCCTGCGGACCGTATCCGCGCAAATACACACTGATCGAAGCGTTTCGCGAGCTGACGGGGAGTGCCGATGGTGTTGAATGCCTCGTTCAACGAGAACGAATCGGCGGCGTGCAAGTCCGAGGAAGCGCTGGATTGCTTCTTGGGCACGAAAATGGATTCGCTGGTGATGGGGGCGTGGGTGGAGAGCGGAGGTGAGCGGGGCCGCGCCACTACCCGTGATATGCCGTATAAACCGTGTTTGCATACCCTTCGCCCATGTAATACGCTGTAGTCACTCGTAGCACACATTGAGGCGCATCATGACCACCCCAGTCAGCGTTCGTTTGGACGAAGCCATCAAGTCGCGGATGCAGGCATTGGCAGGCAAGCGCCAACGACCGGCGCATTGGCTGATGCGCGAGGCGATTGAGCAATATCTTGATCGCGAGGAGAAGCGCCAGGCGTTTCTCCAGGCCGGAAAGGATGCCTGGGAACGCTATCAGGCGACTGGCCAGCATGTCACTGGCGAAGAAGCGGACGCTTGGCTCACGCGGTTGGAGGCCGGTAACGACACCGATCCGCCGGAATGCCACGACTGATCTGGACCGGTGCGGCGCTGGCGGACGTGCACCGTCTGTATCGATTCCTGGCATCGAAAAGTCCCGACGCCGTGCGCCGCGCGCCGCGCCATTGGTGCGATACGCAGCCAAGTTCGTATTTTGGAAAGCCAGCCCGGCCTTGGGCGTGCCTTCGCAGAGTCTGACCCGGAATACCGCATTTGGCCGATTGACTTTGGCGAAA
>JBQMQE010000368.1:0-4026 GCA_052172655.1 Burkholderiales bacterium | reverse complement strand
GCGTTGGTGGCGTCCACGCCATAACCCGCGTCTTTCACGGCCGATTTCATTTGAGCGGGCGAGGTCAGCCGCTGGTCGTATTGCACGGTGGCTTCGCCGGCAGCGAGCGAAACAGTTACGTCGTCGACTCCGTAAACTGCCTTGAGCGCCGTCGTTACGTTGCCAACGCAGCCGCCGCAGGTCATTCCCGTTACTTTAAAAAGTTCTGTTTGCATTGTTTGCATGGTAATGCTCCTTCCAGGGGTGAGTGAAGACTACTTGGTAAAACGCCCTCGGCGTTCAAGTGAAACTGCGAGAAATGTACCCGCCGAAGCCGCGCGCAAGCACCTGTTGCAAAGTCGCGAATCACGGCGGAGAGTGAATGGACGCACTGTCCACAGCCGGTTCCTCTGGGCTTGAATTCACACGCCCACCATATACCCTATATTGGTATATGTCAAATACCCATGGTGGGTATATGAGAATCTAGGGCTGTACCTACCACCAAGCGTATCGTCCGCCATCTGCAGTTGTAGGATTCATCGCAATCGTGCTGGGCGTTTCTGCCTGGCGCGCGGGTAGTGCATCAGAAAACTCTGCTGCTATTCGCGCAAGCGGTAATAGTGTCCGTGGCGGAGTTTTATTTCAAATGCGTAATCAAGCCGTCATGTTGACGATAGGCGCGACGACGCAGACTGAGCGCTCGCAATTCGAGAATGCTTAGACCCGCCAGAAAGTAGACATAGTCGTTCTTTCTCCCAGATTTGGCGAAAGAATCCATGCATAAGCCGATGACACCCGGCATTTTCGCGCAACCCGATTCCGCCGCGCAATGTTACGAGGAGCCAGACATGAAGACAAACTTGAACTATTCCCCCCAGCCGCACGCGCACGCGCATCGGCGCGCCGGATCTGCGCTTCCAGCCGCGGCACCGTTGGCGAGCAGCACCCGTTACACCTGTCCGATGCATCCGGAGATCGCGCGTGACGAGTCGAGCGGGTGTCCGGAGTGCGGCATGACGCTGATTCCGATATTCGAGGCGATTGCGCGCGCTGCCATGGCGCTGAGATCGCTGTCCGTGCTCACCAATGCATTGCGCCTTAACCGCGTCTAGCAATGAACGTCACGCACTGCGGCCTCGGCTCCCGCAGCCGAGGCATTTCGAGACCGACACGATGGGCAAAGCCGCGGTCAAATAAGTGCTAGAGTGCGCCACGTGATTGGTTACCGATGAAAGGGAAGGGCATGACTCGCAATTCACTCGTGATCGCAATGTTGGTTCTTGGCGCCGGGCTCGCGTTCCAGTCCGGTGCGAACTCGAGCGAAAATCAGCTCGCTAAAAAGGAGGCCAAACCGGCCGTGGTCGCAGGCGTGGTATGGACCGATGGCGAAGTGGCCAGGGTCGAAAAAGCCGCAGGCACGGTCACGATCAAGCACGGCGCGATGCCGAAATTCGATATGCCGCCGATGACCATGCCCTATAAGGTCAAGGACAAAGGCGTGCTCGACCAGCTTAAACCCGGCGACAAGATCAGGTTTGACGTGGACGGCGTCGGCGGCGTTTTCACGGTCACGCACCTGGAGAAGCTGAAGTAAGGCCCGCAGCCGCGGTTCGCGAGCGACCCGCGGACTAGCGGCGATTGATCTGGATCAAGATTGACTGCACAGCCCCGGGTATATTCCGAGCGCCATGTTCATGTCCATGTCACCTGCCCCCCGTTCAGCGGTGCGGCGTTTCTGCCTGATGTCCGCGCGCTCCGTAAAGCGCTGGGCGCGGGGGCTGGTGTTCGTCTGGTTCGGCATGTGGCTGAGCGCGGCCTTGCTGCATTGCAACGAGGTGGTGGCGGCCGCGTATGAACTGGCGCAGAGCGCCGACTGCGGGAACCCCACCGACCAGGCGTCCGATACCGGCGGCTACAAAACCGCTGCTTGCCTTGTTGTCGACGAGCCGGCCGCCGCGTCGGCCGCAATACTTGCCGCCCCGATCGGCGGCAACCTGGGCCTGTCGGCGCTACCTGTTTCCTCTTCGTTTCACCTTGTTGCGCTGCTACCGGAACTCGCACTCCCGCCTGTCTATCGAGTCGCGCTGCCGCTGGTTGCGGTCTATTTGCGCAACTCCCGTCTCCTCATCTGATACTTCCCGCCACCAGGCGCGCCGGGCTCCTCATGCCGGTGCGCTGCGGCTGCGTCTATCGCCTTGGTCGTCCTATGCCGGACGCATGACGCGGCGGCTTCCATCTTCAAGCGATCAATTTCTCGATATCGAGAGGAGATTCAAATGCGCAGCACGAAATTTGCCACTGCCATATATGGCGTGGCGCTGCTGGTGGCCGTTTCTGGCAACTCCGCTTACGCGCAAGACCGGAGTGTGCAGCTCGCGAATCCGGCGCTCGCTGCGCTGGTCGCCGAGGCGCTGCAGAACAATCCGGAGCTGCGCGCCGCGGCGAAGGAGATCGAGGCCGCGAATCAGCGCGTGCGCCCGGCCGGGGCGCTCGAGGACCCGATGCTGGAAGCCGGCTTCATCAATTTGCCGATCGAGTCACTGCGTTTCAATCGTGAAGATATGACGATGAAAATGCTCGGCTTGTCGCAGAAACTTCCCTATCCGGGCAAGCGCGCGCTGCGCGAGCAACTGGCGGCAAAGGACGCGGAAACGCTGGGCTACGGCCTGCGTGAAACCACCAACCGCGTGGTACGCGAGGTCAAGCTCGCCTACTACGATCTCGCGCTGACCGACGAAACCGTCCGGCTGCTGCAAAGCAACCGGCAGATTCTGGAGCAGTTCATGCGTACTGCCGAGAGCCGCTACGCCGTGGGCCAGGCGGCGCAGGCCGAGGTGTTCAGAGCGCAGACCCAGCTCGGCCGCATGAGCGAGGAATTGCTGCGCATGGAACGCGAACGGCCGGTCACCGAAGCCGAGCTCGTGCGCCTGCTCGGCCGGCGCGGCAATGCCTTGCCGATTGCGGTGGAACTGCCCGGTTTGCGCGAAGCCGCGCTCAAGCTCGAAGCGCTGCAGCAGGCGGCGTTGCGCGAGCGCCCGCAATTGCTCGGACTGCAGAGCGTGATCGAACGCAGCGCCAAGGCGTTGGAGCTTGCGCGCAAGGAAAAGGAACCCGATTTCGACGTGCGTTTTTCCTACGGCCAGAGGGAAAGAGATTTGGAAAACATGCGGCGCGAGGACGTGATCAGCCTGACCGTGGCGATGAATCTTCCGCTGTGGCGCAAGGACAGGATCGAGCCGCGCATCGCCGAGGCGCAGGCCATGCGCGAGCAGGCGCTGGAAATGCTGCAGGCACAGCAGAACGAAGTACTGGCCAGACTGCGGCAACAGGTCGCGCTCACAGAGCAAAGCCGCAAGTCGGTGCACCTGTACGAAACCGCCATCCTGCCGCAGGCGCGGCTCGCGGTCGAGGCGGCGCTGGCGGCGTACCAGGTCAGCCGCGTCGATCTGCTGATGCTGCTCGACAGCCAGATGACCCTGTTCAGCTACGAGATCAGCCGCGCCAAAGAGCTGGTCAATTTCAACAAGGCGCTGGCCGAGATTGAGTTTCTGGCCGGCAAGCAGATGTTTTAGAGAATTTCGAAGGAAGAATCATGAAACAGATGGCCTGGATTTTATCTA
This sequence comes from Burkholderiales bacterium, assembly GCA_052172655.1. Classification (GTDB taxonomy): domain Bacteria; phylum Pseudomonadota; class Gammaproteobacteria; order Burkholderiales; family SG8-39; genus 2-12-FULL-64-23. The sequence continues at coordinate 424 of JBQMQE010000368.1, read as the reverse complement.
CGCTGATTTTGGTCGCCGCAGCACTCGCAGGCGGCTACTGGTGGGGCGCGTATCACACGGCGCCGGTTGCGCCACAGGCCGCCGCAGGCAAAGCGACTCCGGCGGGGCCCGACTCCGGCGGCGGCGCAGCAGCGACTGCGGCGCCGACCGCCCCCGCGGCTGTGGCAAAACCGCGGATCCTCTATTACCGCAACCCGATGGGCCTGCCGGATACCTCGCCGGTGCCGAAAAAAGACCAGATGGGCATGGATTACATCGCAGTGTACGCGGATGACGAGCCTGCATCTGCGACGCCGCTGGTCAAGCTCAGCCTGGACAAGGTGCAAAAGCTCGGCGTGAAGACCGAAGCGGTCGCCTTGCGCGATCTCAGGAGCACGGTAAGGGCGGTGGCGACGGTGCAGGCGAACGAGCGCTTGCTGCACAC
>JBQMQE010000367.1:0-4042 GCA_052172655.1 Burkholderiales bacterium | reverse complement strand
GACAGCGTTCACATCGGAGTGCCGCTGTTGCTGATCTTCGGCCTTTGGTTCCACATCCAGCGCATCAGCCGCGCCGAGGTGTTTCCGCCGCGTGCGCTCGCCGCGGGCTCGCTGCTCGCCCTGTTGGCCTTGTCCCTGGCGCTGCCTGTCGCGAGCCAGGCCGCGGCCGACCTTTCCCTGGTCCCGGGTGCGCTCGCGCTCGACTGGTTCTACCTGTTCTGGCAACCGCTGATGTACGCCACCTCGACCGGCGCCGTGTGGGCGCTGGTGACTGGCGTGACCTTGCTCCTGTTCGTCCTGCCAACCCTGCCGCATGCCGCCGCCGCTCCGGTCGCAGAGGTACACCCGGACTACTGCAACGGCTGCCGCCGCTGCTTCGACGACTGCCCCTACGCCGCCATCGTCATGGTGCCGCATCCGGGCGAAATCCCGGGCCGCCAACTCGCCCAGGTGATTCCCGATCTGTGCGCAAGTTGCGGCATTTGCGCCGGCGCCTGCCCCTCGTCTACGCCTTTCCGCAGCGCGGCCGAACTGGTTACCGGCATCGACATGCCGCAAATGCCGATCGGCGGGCTGAGACGGGAGCTCGAACGGGGACTGACGCAACTCGAGGGCGAAAACGGAATTGTCGTATTCGGCTGCGATCAGGGCGCCGATGTGACGAGTCTGACGGGAAAGGACCTTGCAAGCTTCAGCCTGATCTGCACCGGCATGCTGCCGCCCGCCTTCGTCGAATACGCGCTGCGCGGCGGGGCCGCGGGCGTGCTGGTGACCGGCTGCCGCGCGGGCGGCTGCGCCTTCCGCCTGGGCAATCGCTGGATCGAGGAGCGTCTCGCCGGAATGCGCGAGCCGCATTTGCGCGCCAGCCAGCCGGGCAAAGCGCTGCGCATCGCCTGGGCGGACCGTGGCGAGGAGGCCGAGCTTGCCGTCGCGCTCGACGATTTGCGCCAGGCGCTGGCGGCAGGACACTTGCACAACATGGATTCAATTGCGAATCCGATCGCCGAACCGATCGATCCACCGGCAAGGATGACAGTGCATGGCTAGACCGCTTTCCTGGATAGGCCAGGTGCTGCTCTACGCGCTGTTCGCGCTGATCATCGGCTATTTCTCCGGCTCGCCGCCTTACCGCCATTTGCCGGCCGACCAGGCGTTGATCAAGCTGAGCTTCAGCCATGAAGGCAAGCGGGTCTCGGCATGCCGCCAGCGCAGTGCGGAAGAGCTCGCGAAATTGGCACCGAACATGCGCGCGCCCATGGACTGCCCGCGCGAGCGCTCGCCGGTCACCGTCGAAATCGATCTGGACGGCACCCCGGCCTACCGGCATGTGGCCATGCCCTCCGGGCTGTCCAAGGACGGCGCCTCGACCGTCTATCACCGATTTCCCGTGCACGCGGGGAAGCATCGCCTCGCGGTACGCCTGAACGACGACGCGCGCGCCGCGGGTTTCAACTACCGCCGCGAGGAACTGGTGAGCCTTAAACCCGGCAAGGTGCTGGTGATCGACTTCAACCAGGAAGCAGGCGGGATTACCCTGCAATGAACGCGTCGAAGATTCCTCTGCCGGAATACGCGCTGCCGGCGCCGGACAACGCCCGGCAGGCGCTGGCGCGCGCCTGGTTGTGGCTGGGCCTGCTGTCGCTGATCGGTTCGGGCGTGTTCTCGGTGTTGCTGGTGCTATCGCGCACCCCGGTGTTGCAGAACCTTTTTCCCGTCGCGGATTTCTTCCACGTTGCGCTGGTGGCCCATGTCGACCTGTCGGTGCTGGTGTGGTTCATCGCCATTGCCGGCATGCTGTGGAGCATCAACAGCTCTGCCCATGCCATGAGCTGGGGCTGGCTTGCGCTGTGGACCTGTGGGCTCGGCGTGGCGCTGATGTCGCTCGCGCCATTCGTCGGCCGCGGCGAACCCATCATGGCGAATTACATTCCGGTCCTCAACGACCCGTTCTTTATCTCCGGACTCCTCGTGTTCGGCGCCGGTTTCGCCGCGCTGGTACTGCGCAGCCTCGTGCTTGCCCCGGTCCTGGGGGTTAGTTTCAATGGTGGCGGTGCCCTGCGTTTTGGCCTGAATGCGGCTGCCGTCTCCGCCGCCGTGGCAATACTGGCGTTCGCCTGGTCCTATGCCGCGGTCCCGGCGTCGCTCGGCGGCAAGGCGTATTACGAAATCCTGTTCTGGGGTGGCGGCCACGCGCTGCAATTCACCTGGACCCTGCTGATGCTGGTAGCGTGGATCTGGCTTATCAGCGCCTGCGGCGCGCATGTACCGCTGAGTCCGCGCGTGGCGCTGCTGATGTTCCTGCTGGCGCTGGTCTGCGTATTCGTCACCCCCTACGCCTATCTGGCGTATGGCGTCGCCTCGGTCGAACACCGCAATCTGCTGACCTGGGCGATGCGTTTCGGCGGCGGACTGGCGATCCTGCCGATGAGCCTGGCGGTGCTGGTGGCGTTGCGCCCGGCCGCGGACATGCGCGAGGACGCAAGGCCGCTGCGCGCGGCCCTCGTTTCCTCGGTAGTGTTGTTCGCGGTCGGCGGCGTAATCGGCATTTTCATCAGCGGCAACAACGTCAGGATCCCCGCCCATTACCACGGTTCCATCGTCGGCGTGACGCTCGCGCTGATGGGTCTGGTCTACCACCTGCTGCCGCAGCTGGGCTATGCCGCGCCGGTAGGCAGGCTGGCGACCTGGCAGCCTATCGTCTACGGCGCGGGACAATTGATACACATCACCGGCCTGGTATGGTCGGGCGGCTACGGCGTGCAGCGCAAGGTGGCCGGCGCCGGGCAAGTGCTCAGGAGCGGCGGCGAAATCGCCGGGATGGGACTGATGGGCCTGGGCGGCCTCATCGCCATCATCGGCGGCCTGCTGTTCGTGGTGGTGGTGATCAGCGCCGCGCGCGGCGGCGACAGAGCGGCCGGGCGATGATCAAACACCTGCAGCGCGGCATGCGCTGGCTGTTCATGCGCGTCGAGGCGCTGTTCAATGCCGCCTTCGGCGACAGGCTCAATCCGCTCTATCACCTCGGCGCCATCAGCTTCTTCCTGTTCTGGATCGTCGCAATCAGCGGGCTTTACCTCTACGTCTTCTTCAAGACCGGCGTGGCCGACGCCTATGCATCGGTTCAGGCTCTTACCGAAGGCCAATGGTATGCCGGCGGCATCATGCGCAGCGTCCATCGCTACGCCTCCGACGCCATGGTGCTGACCATGCTGCTGCACATGCTGCGCCACTTCGCCTTCGACCGGTTTCGTGGCTTTCGCTGGTTCTCCTGGATCACCGGCGTGATGCTCATCTGGCTGGTTTATGTTTCCGGCATCAACGGCTATATGCTTCCCTGGGACAAGCTGGCGCAATTCGTGGTCGTCGCCAGCTTCGAATGGCTGGACTGGCTGCCGATATTCGCCGGCGCGCTGATCCGCAATTTTATCTATCAGTCCAGCGTCAACGACCGTTTCTTCTCGCTGCTTTCGTTCATCCACATCGGCCTGCCCCTGCTGGTGCTGCTGCTGATGTGGATCCACGTGCAGCGCGTGCCCAAGGCGAGCACCAATCCGCCGCGGACCATCATGGGCAGCCTGCTGCTCACGCTGTTTGCCCTGGCGCTGGTCGAGCCCGCGCTGAGTCAGGGCGGGGCGGCGGATTTCGGCGCGGTGCCAAGCACGCTCGCGTTCGACTGGTTCTATCTGATGGTATTTCCGCTGCTGTACCTCTGGCCGCTGGGCCAGGTCTGGCTGCTGCTCTGCGCGGCGACCGCACTCTTCGCCGCCCTGCCCTGGCTGCCGCCGAAATTCCGCCACGGCGCCAGGCGCGAATTCCAGATGCGGGTCCACCCCGACCACCGCTATGTCGCCATACGCGCGGGCGAGACCGTACTCGAAGCCGGCCTGCGCGCCGGCATCGGCCTGCCGTTCGAGTGCCGTAACGGCGCCTGCGGCAAATGCAAATGCACCCTGCTCCACGGCAGCGTCGACTACGGGGACTATCAAGCGAGCGCGCTGAGCGAAGCGGAGAAAGCGCTGGGCAAGGCGCTCATGTGCTGCGC
>JBQMQE010000366.1:0-4052 GCA_052172655.1 Burkholderiales bacterium | reverse complement strand
GCGGCGCGTTGTCCGATGAGGAACGCGAACTCGTCTACACGATCGCCGGGCGTGCCGGGATCGCCCTTGCCGACAGTCTTGTGCATCCTGGCAGCGTTGCTCCCTGTCATCGGGGCGAGCGCGTCCGCAACTATCTCGGCACATTGGCGATGTATGGTTTCAGCCGTCGCATCCATGCCTTTCTACATAAAGGGGACGAGTTGAATCCACCGGATGAGCAATGCGTATTCTTCCTGAAGAGCAAGGTCGACCAGGCAGCGACTCCGTTTTCCGAGGGGAAAATCAAGCGCCAGCTGCGGGTGGTCCAGGTGAACCGGCAGGTCCGCCATATTTCCCCGTTCACCGATATTGCACTGGTGATGCCTGTGGCGGACTTCCTGCGGCAAGTGATGGCGCGCCTGAACGTGGCTCCCGAGGTGCTGCGCCACCGGCAAGCCAAGCTCGATACCCTGGAACGGCTCCCCGAAGCGGTACCGGTGGACCGCATCCCCACCTCGCCGATGACCCCCAACTATTTCTTCCAATGCCTGGGTGAGCTGGTGACCGCGCTGATCGAGCAGCAGGACTATCGCTATCTCGGCGTCTATGACGTGGGGCGAGGCGGAATTTCGGCGGTACGTAACGTTCCGCGCACGGGACCGGGATTCTCTGGATGGTATGGGCGGGCGCTGATGGGCGATGCGCTAACGGCCTTGCCTTATCTTGCCGCCACCAGTTGCCAGAACGTGCTGGCCTTTGTTGGCGATGGCGCTCGGGCGCTGGTTCCCAACATCGAGCACCGGTTGCCCGGCTGCCTCGCAAGCAATCCGCTTGGCAGCCAGCTCAACGTAACCCTGTTCTACCTCAACAATGGCGTGCTGTCGCTGATCCAGACCTATCTCGACAAGCGCTACGCGTTGAATGGCAAGAAGCAGGTCACGCTGTTGCCCGTGCCACGCGATGGCCGAACGACGATGGAGGACGGCGTTACCGTCAAGCGCCAGACCCTGGCCATGTTCGATGCAGGGGTGATTCGTCAGGCCCTCACTGCACGCGGACGTATCACGCTTTTCGAGGTTGCCTTGACCCACAACTCGGATGGCGACGGACTAAGCCTGCTGTCCGAGTCGGCATGGAGTCGCCAGTAACGCCTAGCAAGGGAAATAGCGGTGAAATTTGGATTTATTGCGCATCCGACATCTATCGGTTTGAAGCGGCACGTCAAGATCGTGGATATGCTCGATCGCGTGATCGCGGAACAGAGCGGCGATCATGGCGAGATAGCCTGGCAGTGGCGGAATCTGGTGCCGTTTGTCGATTTCGGTGGCATCGTCAGCGCCCGAGGGGCGACTTGCGAAGGGCTGGTGCACTACCTGCCCCTGACCGCCGAAGAGATGCTCGCCCAGCCGCGAGAAGTCGCCCGACGCGTGGTGGCCGGCGTGGAAGAGCTGAAATCGCGCGGCGCCTTGCTGGTGGGCTTGGGCGGCTTCACCGGCATCGTCGGAAATCGCGGGCTGCAGACGCTGGAGCGTACGGGCATCCCGGTGACGACCGGCAATTCGCTGACCGCCTACGTCACATTCCACAACATGCTCGACGCGATGGAGTGCCTGGGCGTATCGCCTGCCGGCAAGCGGGTGGCGATTGTCGGCTATCCGGGTTCGATTGCCTTGGTCGTGGCGAGGTTGCTCAGTCAGCAGGGCTGCGAACTGGTGCTGGTACACCGTGGCGACGAGCAGCAGGGCCACGTGGCCCTGCGGTATTTGCCGGAAAACCTGCGACCGCGGGCCCTCACGACCAACAGCATCGAACATTGTTATGACAAGGTGCAGTTCTATGTGGCCGCCACCTCCAGCGGCGGCGTTATTGACCCCTATCGCCTGGCCCCGGGCAGCGTGGTAGTGGACGCGGCCCTGCCGAAGGACGTCATGCCCTACCGCGGCGATCGTGACGACATCCTGATCATCGACGGCGGATTGATTTCTGCCGGGCAAGGGGTCAAGTTCGGGGGCGAAAGCCTGGGGCTCTCCCCGAAGAAGTTTCTCAACGGCTGTCTGGCCGAAACGATCATCCTGGGGCTGGAAGGCCGCGCTGACGCCTTCTCCATCGGCCGCGAACTGCCGGAGGATAAGGTGCTGGAAATCGGCCGCCTAGCCGAGAGCCACGGATTCTCGCCCCATACGATGGTCGCCTGCGGACACAAGCTGGCACAGGCCGATTTCCAGCCACTGCGGCGTTTTCATTCTCCGGCAACCGCAGTTGCTGCTGCGGCCGACTACGGGGGAGAGCCTGTGCGGGCGCCGCGCGACGAGATACTTCATCTGTTCGGCAGGCACATCAATCCCATGCTGCGCGAGTTCTACCGGTTCAACCATATCGAGCGCGTGTTCGTCGAAGGCAAGGGCTGCTGGCTGACCGAGCAGGATGGCCGCCGCTATCTCGACTTTGTCGCCGGCTACGGATGCCTGAACACCGGACACAATCATCCAGAAGTGAATCAGGCACTCAAACGTTACCTGGACGAGGGGCGGCCCACCTTTGTGCAATACGTTTCTGTCCCGTACCACACCAGCCAGCTGGCCAGGCGCCTGAGCGAGTTGGTGCCGGGCAGGCTGGAACGGGTCTTCTTCAGCAATTCCGGCACGGAGGCCATCGAAGCCGGGCTGAAACTGGCGATGGCCGCCATGCAGCGTCCGCGCATCCTCTACTGCGACAACGGCTACCACGGCAAGACACTGGGGGCGCTGTCGGTGACCGGGCGTGCCAAGCACCGCACGCCTTTCGAGCCGCTCCTGCCGCGCTGCGAAGCCATTCCGTTTGCCGAACCGGCCGCGCTCGAGGCGGCGCTGCAGAGCGGCGATGTCGGCGCCTTCATCCTGGAACCTATCCAGGGGGAGGGGGGCGTGCAGGTGCCACCCGCCGGCTATCTCAGACAGGTTCGCGAGTTATGTACCGCGCACGACTGCATCCTGATTCTCGACGAGATCCAGACCGGCCTGGGCCGCACCGGCAAGATGTTCTGCTGCGAATGGGAAGGCGTGGAGCCGGACATCATGGTGCTCGCCAAGTCGCTCTCGGGGGGCGCCGTCCCGATCGGGGCCACGCTGGCCAGGGCCGAGCTATGGGATCGAGCTTACGGGAGCATCGGCCGCTTCGCATTGCATACGTCGACATTCGGCGGCGGTAATTTCGCATCCGCCGCTGCCTTGGCCACGCTCGACACGATTGAGCAGCTGCAGTTGCCGACCCACGCTGAGCGGGTGGGCGGCATGCTCAAAGCCGCATTGCAGGAGGCAGTGGCCGGCTACCCCTTCATCCGCGAGGTTCGGGGCCGAGGACTCATGTTGGCTATCGAGTTCCACAACCCTTTTTCCGGTGGTGTGGACGCCTTTGTCGAAGAGTTTGCCAACCGCATGCCAGGCGATGCTCGCGCTACCTATCGCATGCTCTCGGATAAGGCGCGATACCACTTGCGCGAAGCGGTGGCCGAACTGGAGAACAGCTTCGAAGAAATGTTCGTGATGCGTTTCGTGCGCAAACTCTCAGAGGAGCATGGAATCCTGACCTTCGTCACTGCCAACAGCAACAAAGTGCTGCGAATCCAGCCACCCTTGGTGCTAGATGAAGCGGAGGCAAGGCACTTTGTTCAGGCATTCGCCAAGGTGTGCAAGGACATGTCGACCTTCCTCGACTGAAAGTGCGCCTCGATACTGTTTGACGCCCCGGTCTTTCACCGGGGCGTTTTTGTATTTGGACTACGCCGAGAGCAGATTTGCAGAAATGCATACGTTCCCTCTAATAAATGATATTAACAATCATTCGTATTTGTGTAAAAGTGATGACTACACAACTTTCTGAGGAAACACAATGAAACTACCGCCACTGGTTGCACCGGATGCAGAACTCTCTGCAGCCGAGATTTCGCGCTACAGCCGACATCTGTTGCTTCCAGATGTCGGCTTGGAAGGTCAGAAGCGCCTCAAATGCAGCCGCGTCCTGGTGATCGGTGCCGGTGGCCTGGGCTCGCCTGTCTTGCTTTATCTGGCTGCGGCGGGTGTCGGCACGCTTGGCAT
>JBQMQE010000365.1:0-4088 GCA_052172655.1 Burkholderiales bacterium | reverse complement strand
CAGAGCACCAAAGACTGCATCGCCGCCTGCAACGACTGCGCGACCGAGTGCGGCAACTGTTTCGCGGGCATGATCGGCAAGGAGAGCAAAAATAACTGTCCGGCCTGCTGCATCGAGTGCGCTGCGGTCTGCCGGTTATGCGCCGATGCGATCGCCCGCAACAGTCCGTTCGCCAAGCAGATTTGCAAGCTGTGCGCGGACATCTGCGATTGGTGTGCGAAACAATGCGGCGCGCATGATATGGATCACTGTAAGTCCTGCGCCGGGGCGTGCCGTCGTTGCGCCGAGGCGTGCCGCAAGATGGCCGGCTAATCAGTACAAGTTAAATGACCCCCGGCAAAGCCGGGGGTTGGGCTGTGCGTCCCATTACGGTAAAGGGCGCAATTTCGATCTTGAGGAGGTATTCCAATGCCAGCCAAACTACGCACCACAAGCAACAGCAGAAAGGGCCCGCGCGATGAACCTGCGGCGGCCGCGACGGAAACCAAGGCGCCGGCTCCGGATCACCAATTGCCAAGCCCGACTATGCTCGAACCGCGGGCGCGCGGCCAGATGATAGCCTGCGCGGCGTATTGCCGTGCCGAGAAGCGCGGCTTCGCCGGCGGCGCTGAGTCGCAGCTCCACGATTGGCTCGAGGCCGAGATGGAAATTGACCGCATGCTGGCGGGGACTTCGATCAAGCGGTAATAGAGGACAAACCCGTCAACACTTTCGACTTATTGGTGTGCCGCGGAATCGCAGCGCACAGGATGAGCTTCTTGACGAAACCAACAGAAGGAGAAGTACGGTGGATCCGACAAAAGTTCTTGCACTAGTCCTGGCAGGAGGCAATGGAACGCGGCTTCATCCCCTGACTGTTGAGCACGCCAAACCGGCATTGCCCTTCGCCGCCGGTTACCGGATCGTCGATTTCGTGCTGAGCAACCTGGTCAACTCGGGTATTACGTCGATCTATGTGCTGGCGCAATACAAGCCGCAGTCGCTTATCGAGCATATCCGCGCGGCCTGGGCGCCGGTCCTTCGGGGGCCAGGCCGTTTCGTGAGCGTGGTGCTGCCGGGAGCCGAGTCGGCGCGAGCGCCTTTTCTGGGCACGGCGGATGCCGTGCACAAGAATATGCACCTGTGCGCGCGGCACGCGCCGGACCTGGTAGCGGTGTTCGCGGCCGATCATGTGTACCGCATGGATGTCGGGCAGATGGTCGAAGCTCATGTGCAAAGCAAGGCGGACATCAGCGTTGCCGCGGTCCCCGTTCCCGTTGAGCGGGCTTCCCCCTTCGGCATCATCGCGGCGCAGGCCGACGGGCGTATCCGCGAGTTCCAGGAAAAACCCGAACGTCCGGCGCCGATCCCGGAGCGGCCGAGCCACGCCTACGCGTCGATGGGCAACTACCTGTTCGATCCGGGCGTGCTCGCGGCGCTGCTCGATGAGGCCGCGCGCCGTGGCGACACGGATTTCGGCAGGCACATCCTGCCGCGCGCGGCCGCGACGCACCGCGTTTTTGCGTACGACTTCGCCGGCAACCGGGTGCCGGGAATGCTACCGCACGAGGAGCCTAATTACTGGCGCGACGTGGGAACTGTCGAGGCGTACAGGTCCGCTCAACGCGACGCATCGGGTCCCAGGCCGAAGTTCAGCCTAGCGAACGAGCACTGGCCCATCGGCGGCAGTTTGCGCGGCGGAGTGGTCGAGCGCGTTGCGGCCGCGCATTGAGTCTTACACAGACGTCGCTTGATCGGGCGACAGCGAATCCAGATTTCATACAGCACTTGAGCTGTTTACTGTCGCCCTACTTGGCGACCCCTGAGTAAGACAAGGAGACACGACATGAACTGGCTATTACAGAACTGGATTTGGGTTGCGCTCGGAATTGGCGTGGCGTATTACTTTTTCCGCGGCAGGCTCGGCGGCCATGGCGCCGGCCATGGCGGACTGATCGGGATGGGGCACGGCGGACATGCCGGCGGGAGCGGCCACGGCGGTCACGGAGATCAGCCCGACAGCCGCGCGGCGGCGAACGCCCCGGAAGCGGCCGTCGATCCCGTGGGCGGCGAGGCGGTGCGCACCGCTCAGGCGCTGACATCGCTGTACCAGGAAAAAATCTACTACTTCGCGTCCAAGGAGAACCGCGATCGTTTCGAAGCCGCGCCGCAGGAGTACGCCCAGAAGGCCGCCGGCCATCCCGTGGGTCCGGCCGGCGCCTCTGACCATCAATCCCACAGGCGGCACGGCTGCTGACCCTCAAGAGTGAATGAGTTGATGCGTGAATCGACAGAATCACATTCGCCAGGTATGTGGCGTGACTGCGGCAGGCGAGGATGCAAGAACACTTAAGGTGTCTTACCAAGCAGTTTTCATTTACCCCTATAGAAGGAGCATCACCATGCAAACCGAACTTTTGAAAGTAACGGGAATGACCTGCGGCGGCTGCATTAGCAACGTAACGAAGGCGCTGAAGGCGATCGATGGAGTCGGCGACGTAAAAGTGTCGCTCGACGCCGGCGAGGCCACGGTGCAATTCAACGAGCGGCTGACCTCACCCGAGCAATTGAAATCGGCCGTGAAGGGCGCGGGCTATGGCGTGGATGCCACCAACGCCACTCACAGTCATAAAGGCAAGGGCTGCTGCTGCGGCTAATCTTGGTTGAGGAGCAAATCATTGGAATGGTTTTCAGAAAACTGGATTTGGGTGCTGATCTTCGGCGGGTTCATCGCGATGCATATGTTTGGCCACGGCGGACATGGCGGATACGGCGGTGAAAGCGGCGGTGGCCGTAATGATGACCCCAAGCCTGCAAGCAAAGACAGCGTGAAACGCACTTCGAAACAAGGGTCGGGTCATCAACATTGATCGTTGGGTGTCGGTTTTTAGAGGGAGGCAACGAAATGCTGAATATTAGAGTCGTGACATGGTCGTTGGCGATATGGACCGCGGTTACGTTTGTACTTTGTGTCGTATATGGCCTGGTAACGCCCGCAAGTATTCAGATGTCGGCGTTTCTGCAGCAAGTCCTGCCGGGGTTCGAGCCGAACAGTTGGCGCGGCTTCGGTATCGGTCTGGTCGAGAGTTTCCTCTACGGCGCTTATGCGGGGCTCGTCTACGTACCCATCAACAATTTTCTGCATCGCGGGTGGGTGAGGCAATAACATGGGCAAGAAAGTCAAGCAACAAGAATCGAGCGCGCACGCGCCCTCGGATTCGAAAAGCAACTACAAGGACAGCCTGCGCACGCTCCAGGTCGAACTGGTCAAGCTGCAGCGGCACTTCATCAATTGCGATGACAAGATCCTGATCATCCTGGAAGGCCGGGATGCGTCCGGCAAGGACGGCACGATAAAACGCATTGTCCAGCACCTGAGCCCGCGCGAAACCCGCGTCGTCGCTCTCGGCAAACCCTCGGACCGGGACCGTACATCGTGGTACTTCCAGCGTTATGTTCCCTATTTGCCGGCGGCCCAGGAACTCGTGCTGTTTAACCGCAGTTGGTATAACCGCGCCGGCGTCGAGCGGGTAATGGGCTTTTGTACCGAGGCTGAGCATGAGGAGTTCATGGGCTCGGTCTCGGACTTCGAGAACATGCTGATCCGCTCGGGCGTGAAGCTCCTCAAGTACTACCTCGACATCAGCAAAACCGAGCAGAAGAAACGCCTTGAGGCGCGTAAATCGGACCCGCTCAAGCAGTGGAAAATCAGTCCGATCGACGACCAGGCGATCAAGCGCTGGAAAGCATATAGCCTGGCCCGCAACGAAATGCTGGCGCGCACGCACAACCCGATGGCGCCGTGGACGCTGGTGCGCGCCAACGACAAACGTCTGGCGCGGCTCAACATCATCAAGGATGTGCTCAGCCGGCTTCACTATGCCGACAAAAACGAGCGGCTGATCCGGCCGGACCCGCAAATCGTATTCCCATACGACGTCTCAAACCTCGAAAACGACCAGCTCGCAAAGTGATAGGAGATGTAACAAGCCATTTTGACTATGAAGACCAACAAGGAGGCGCAATGAAAACGAGCGTTATTGAAGTGCGCGACATGCTGTCGGTATTGAGCGTGGACGGCGTGGAAAAGCGGATTGGCGATGTGCCGG
>JBQMQE010000364.1:0-4097 GCA_052172655.1 Burkholderiales bacterium | reverse complement strand
ATCGTATGGGTCGCGACGAGGAACGCGGCGTTATCGACCAGCACCTTGCGCTGCGCCGGCGTCATGCTTTCCCAGACCTTGCGGTTCAGATAGAACGGCATCGGCGGACCGGCCATGCCCAGGGGATAGTCCAGGACGTACTTGGTCACATCGATGTAGCCGTAGTTCGTAAGCCAGCTGAGCGCGGCCCAGGAGCAATCGACGGTGCCGCGCTGCATCGCCTCGACGCCGGCAGGGACGGTCATCGCCACCGGCGTGGCGCCCGCTATATTCATGATGTGGATGCCGCCCGCCGAGGAACGCACTTTCACGCCTTTGAGTTCCGCCACCGTCTTGAAGGGCTTGGTGCACAGCAGCTCGTAGGGCGCAGTGCTGTATCCGGTGAAGGACACGGCGTTGTTTTTCCTGTACTCCTCCAGGCATTGCGGGCAGTGCAGCAGCATGGTCTCGACCAGCGCGCCGCTCGCCGCAATCGAATCGTCGCCGAGCGAGTTCGTATTGAAAATCATGTTGGTCGCTGGAAGCGTTGCCGGTACATAGGGCGCGATCGCGTGGCCAGCGTCGATAGTGCCGTTCTTGACGGCTTCGACCGTGCCATTCGCCGTAGCTACCTGGCCGCCGGCCAGCAGCTTGAACGAGATCGCACCGTTCGTATCTTTCTTGATTTTTTCGAAGTAGCGCGTCATCGTGATCGTGTTGGTCGTGGACTTCGCGCCTATCCAGGATCCGTAGATCAGATCGCGCGCGTAACTCTGCGAGGCAGCGAGCACGCCCAGCACCATGCATGCCGACAACGCGAACCGTTTGAAAGTTTTCATTGCGTTTCCTCCTCTTGATGCGTTCTGTTGTCCAAGAACTTCGCCATCACCCACCCCGATCCCTGCGAACGTTCGCGGCAAGCGCCGCCGCTCAACCCGCAGGGACCGGAAGTATCTGCTGCGGCTCGGCCGCAGCCGGCGCGCACGGACGCAGATAAGCGCCCAGCCGCACCAGGAAGGACTGCAACTCGCCGGTGTTCACCGCGCGCGGCTCGACGCCGTCGCGTGCCGCGAGCGCGGCGGCGGCCCCGGCCGCCTGCCCGGTGATCCAGCATTGCGGAATTTCGCGCATGAATCCGTGCGAGTTCGGATCGCAGGCGATATGGCGGCCGCAGGCGATCAAACCGTCGAGTTTTTCCGGCACCAGCGCGCCGTAGGGGATCGAGATGTTGGGGAACGTCGGCGACACCGCCGGCGTGACGCCGATTTCGTCATCGAACACCGCGCCCGTCGGCCACTGCGCGCGCGTAACCTTCTTCAATCCGACCAGCCGCCGCGCGTGCCGAACGCCGAGCTGCGGCGCGCTCAGCATCAGAAACGCATTCTCGAATCCCGGGGCGTTGGCCCGGAAAAAGTCCAGGTGCTCGGCCATCAACTGGTGCGAGCGGATTTCGACCTCGGTCTGGTCGTCCGGATCGAGCGCGGAGAAGCCCGCTTGCCGCGGCCCCATGAACAACGCAATGTCGTTTCTCCAGGACACGAACGGGCGCTCGAACAAGCGCAGCTTTTCGCGGCCGCGCGCCATGAACGCGGAGAATTCTTCCGAGCGTCCGGCCTTGAACTCGATCCAGCGCTCCATGTCGACGCCGCCGAACAGCCAGGCAGTGTTCATGCAATGGTGGATGTCGTCGCGCTCGATGTCCGATTCGAACGCAGCCCCGGCGCGCGCAAACAGGTCGCCGTCGCCGGTTGCGTCCACTACAACCCGGGCGCGCAACGCCTGCCGCCCGGCTTTGCTCTCGAAGATCGCGCCGCGCACGGCGCCGCCTTCGATGAGCGGCGCCGCCGCCCAGCAGTGATACACCAGATGCACCTTCGCGCCGACCACCAGCTCCTGCGAGGCGAGCTTGAGACGTTCGGGGTCCACCGTCGGCGACCAGGTGACAATGCCGTGGTAGGCGGCGGTGCGCTGCGACCAGTGTGCGGCGCGCCCAGGATCGCGCGAACCCCATTCGCTGCGCGCGGGTCCGGCCACCGCGTCGCGCGGGAGCCGGTCGAGCAGTTCCTCGGCGAACCCGCGGATGACGTGCCGGCCGTCCCAATCCGTCATCCGGTCGATCCAGATGACGAGCCCACCCGTGGACAAGCCGCCAAGATGGTTGTAGCGCTCGAGCAGCACCACGTCCGCGCCGGCGCGGGCGGCGGCGACCGCAGCCGCCGTTCCCGAAGGCCCGCCCCCAACGACGAGCACGTCGCACTTGCGGTACACGGGAATGTCGCGCGCGTCCTCGCGCCAGGTGCCGAGTTGGGCGCGCGCGCCGCGTGTGCGCTCACCCTCGAAGATGTCGGAGGCGAGGATCCGTTCGTCGCCGCGCTCCAGGGACTTGAAAGTCGTCATTTCCGCCTCGCTTAGTCTCGGTCAGTCCTTGTTCCCGCAGTCTTCACCGCGGAACGAATTTCATGAAGACCCGGCATCGACTCGGGGCCGCCGCCGCATTTACCGCGGTGGCTGCAACTGCCGTCGCGCGGCGATGCCGGCCGCAGCGCCATATCATGCCAGCGCCCGGCTGGCGGCGCGCCGTAGCGGCGCGCCAGCCGGCGCGGCGGCCGGCACGCTGCCGCCGATTTCGCGAGCGATCGCATGCGCGGTTTCGAGCAGGCGCGGTGCGATCGATTTGCGCAGGTAATCCGCGGGAAATGCAAAGGCGGGGCCGCCACAGGTGAGAGCCAGCGGTTCGCCTTCCGCGGGGAGCAGCGCAACGGCTATGGTATTGATGTCGGGATGCCATTCACCCGCCGACAAGGCGTAGCCCCGCGCAGCCGCGTCTGCGAGCGAGCGCTCCAGGCCTGCGGCATAAGCGTCCCAGTGCGCTCCCTGTGCTTTGCGCATCTGTCCGATAAGCGCATCGCGCTCGTCCATGCCAAGCGCGCTCAGATATGCGCGGCCGGCGGCTGCAGTGGCCAAAGCGAGCCTGGAGCCGACGCTCACGCGTGAATGCAGCATGGTCGATTGCGAGCGGCAGGCTTCGATCAAGACCATGTCGAGCCCGTCGCGGACGGCGAGATAGACTGCCGCGTCCGCCGACTCGGCGAGCTCCAGCATATGCCGCCGGGCGCAGGCGCGCACGTCGAGGCCGGACAGAAATGCCTGGGCGAGCGAGAGCACGCCGGCGCTCATCGCGTACATCTCGGTATCGGGCATTTGCTTCAGGTAGCCGAGCGACACCAGTGTGGCAACCAGCCGCGTCACGGTCGGCTTTGGAATCCCGGTACGGCGCGCGATGTCGCCGTTGCTCAGCGCGCGCGCTCCCGCCTGGAAACAGCGCAGCACTTCGATGCCGCGCACCAGCGCAGAAACCTGGTCCGGCCGTTGTCTGCTGGAACGTCTGACTCTTGCACTGCCAGTCGGCATGATTTGCCTCCACGCAACAGTTGCATGTTGACAGCAGGGACGAACTTCGTCAACATTTCGAAATACTGTTTCAAAAAAGCGCAAAGCCACGCGCGGCGGTACGGCGATGGCGGCTAGGACGAGGACGAACCGGTGAAACTGGCTGAAGACGAACAGCGCATGCTGGACGGCGAACAGGGGCCGGCCAGGCAAAAAGCCATGGACCTGCTCGTGCGCTACGGCGAAGCCCTTGGCGCCGAGCGGCTGGTGGACACGAACAATGTCTGCGCGACGGTGGGGGCGACCACGCCCTTCGTCCGCGACTTCGCCGCGCAGCATCCCGGCGGGATGGACGCGGTGTTCTCCGAATTCAGTTTGGACAGCGCCGAGGTGGTGAAAATCCCCAAGGCCAGGGCCTACACCTCGCATCTGCAGCAAGGCCTCGACCCGGCGAAGGCCGAAGAGCAGGGCGTGGCCGCTGAGCTGGTGCAGCTATACCGCAAAGGCGAAGCCTATCTCGGCGGCCTGGGGGTGCAGTTGCTCAATACCTGCACCCCGTACCAGGTGGGCAACGTGCCGGTGAAAGGCGAGCACTGCGCCTGGATGGAGTCTTCCGCGGTCATCTACTGCAATTCGGTGCTCGGCGGGCGCACCAACGCGGAGGGGCGCGAGAGCGCCGGCGCCGCGATGCTCACCGCCGGCGGGCTCAGCCACGTGCTCGTCATCGG
>JBQMQE010000363.1:0-4113 GCA_052172655.1 Burkholderiales bacterium | reverse complement strand
TCGTCGCCCGAGCCGAGGCCGAGGTTGAAGCCGGCATAGGCACCGCGGCTGACGCCGCCCGCGCGCGTGGTGATAAGCGCGCGCACGCTTGCCGGCGCCGGCCAGTCGGGCACGATCCAGTCGCGTGCTCTCACTCGGCGATATCTTCCAAGAGGAGGCGCATGTCTTCAGGCAGCGGCGCCTCCCATTGCATGGCCGCACCGCTCACCGGATGCACCAGACCGAGGCGGTAGGCGTGCAGCGCCTGGCGCTTGAAGCTCGCCAGCGGTCCCGGCGCGGTCCCTCGCCCGGCGCGATAAACCGGGTCTCCCACCAGCGGATGGCCGATCGACTGCAGGTGCACGCGGATCTGGTGCGTGCGCCCCGTATCGAGACTGCACTCGAGCAGGGTCGCCCGCGCGTAGCGTTCGAGCACGCGGTAATGGGTGCGCGCCGCCCGGCCGTGTTCGGTCACGGCCATGCGCGTGCGTTGGGTCTGGTGCCGGCCTATGGGCGCGTCGACCGAACCGTCGCGCGCCACCACGCCATGCACCAGCGCGAGGTATTGGCGCACCACCGTGCGCGCCTGCAACTGCCGCACCAGGTCGGTCTGTGCCTGCAGCGTTTTGGCCACGACCAAGAGGCCGCTGGTATCCTTGTCCAGACGATGCACGATACCCGCACGTGGAATGGCGGCGAGCGGCGGGTGATGATGCAACAGGCCGTTGAGCAGCGTGCCCTGCCAGTTGCCGCTGCCCGGATGCACCACCAGCCCTGCCGGCTTGTTCAGCACCAGCAGCGCGGCATCCTCATGCACGATATCGAGTGCTATCGCCTCGGCCTGCAGCGCCGTGTCGTGTGGTTCGGGCGGCAACGCGAGCGACACGCGCTCCCCACCCCAGACCTTGCGTTTGGCATCGACCTCGGCATGGTCGAGCGTCACCTGTCCCTCCCTGACCCAGGCGGCAAGGCGGCTGCGCGAATGCTCTGGAAACATTCGCGCCAAGGCCTGATCGAAGCGCATTCCGGCGCAATCGGCGGGAACGTTCCGTTCCCGGCCCTCGACTGCGTTATAATTTTGCGTTTCCCTAATATCCGCGCCTGCCATCATGAAACGTAGTTTAGCGTTAATCCTTGCCCTGCTGTTGAGCGCCTGCGGTTTGCTGCCCGAGGTGAAAGACGAAACCGCGGGCTGGTCGGCCGACAAGCTCTACGCCGAAGCCAAGGACGCGATTGCGGATGGCGGCTATACCAACGCGATCAAGTATCTGGAGAAGCTCGAGGCGCGCTATCCCTACGGCCGCTACGCGCAGCAGGCGCAGATCGAGTTGGCCTATGTCTACTTCAAGGACGGCGACCAGGCCTCATCCATCGCCGCCGCCGACCGCTTCATCAAGCTGCATCCGAATCATCCCAACATCGATTACGTTTATTATTTGAAAGGCTTGGTCAATTTCAACGAGGACCTCGGACTGCTGGGCAAATTCAGCAAGCAGGACCTGACCGAGCGCGACCCCAAGGCGGCACGCGACTCCTTCGACGCGTTCAAGGAACTGATCACCCGTTATCCCGATAGCAAATACACGCCGGACGGAATCGCGCGGATGAAATATCTGGTGAACGCGCTCGCCTCGCACGAAGTCCACGTGGCGCACTATTACATGAAACGAGGCGCCTACATCGCGGCGGCCAACCGCGCGCAGTACGCGCTGCTGACTTACCCGCAGGCTCCGGCAGTCGAGGAAGCGCTGTTCGTCATGGTGAAAGCCTACGACGCGATGGGCATGAGCGATTTGCGCGACGACGCTGACCGCGTGATGCGCAAGAATTTCCCCGACAGCCCCTATTTCAAAGGCGCCGTCGGCGCGAAAGACCCGTGGTGGATGCTTTGGGGGAATGCCTGGTAGTCACGATTCCTCGCGCCCCCCTCACCCCAGCCCTCTCCCCGCTTGCGGGGAGAGGGAGTAGACAGAACCGCGATGCGGCTCAAATAACAATCCCCTCGTCGCGGATGTAATCGCGGATCACGGTTTCGATATCCTTGTCGGCGACGAACCCCAGTTTTAACGCGCGCTCGGTGGTGAAGCGCGCCGGCCAGGTCTTGACGATGGCCTGGATGCGCGCATCCGGTTTCCACTCCACGCGTGCGGCGACTTTGTCGCCGGCGATCTTGCGCAGCGCCTCGACCATCTGCGCCACCGAGGCGGTGATGCCGGGCAGGTTCACCACGCGGTTCACGCCCCAGGCGGGGGACGGCAGCTCGTGCGCATGAATGAAGGCGTCGACCACTTTGCCGGGCGAGAGCAGCCACACCCCGGTCTCGGGGCCTACGGGGCAGGCTGAAATCTCGCCGTTCAGCGGCTCGCGGATGATGCCGCTTGCGAACGAAGACGCGGCGAGGTTGGGCTTGCCCGCGCGCACCACGATGGTCGGCAGCCTGAGCGAGCGCCCGTCGATATAGCCCTTGCGGCTGAAATCGGTGGCGAGATACTCGCCGCAGACCTTGTGCGCGCCGTAGGAAGTCTGCGGGTTGGGCGTGGTGGAGTCGTCCAGCAGCGGCGGCAGCTCGCCGCCGAAGGCCGCCACCGAACTGGTGAAAACGTAGCGCGGCGGCTGCGCCTGCTTGCGGCAGGCCTCGAGCAGGTTGCGCGTGCCGTCCAGGTTCACTTTGATTCCAAGGTCGAAATCGGCTTCGGCGCCGCCGCTCACCACCGCCGCCAGATGAAACACCGAGCCGGTGTCGCGGCCCATCGCGTCGGCGAGCAGTGCGGCATCGGTGAAATCGCCTGTCACGCATTTCAGGCGCGCGTCGGTTTGCGCCGGGAAAGCGATGTCGATCAGCACGATCTGCGAAATAGCCGCCTGCTTGCCGTCCGCGTCGGTCAAGGTGCCGCGCTTCAGCAACGCTAGGGCCAAGCGGTAGCCCAGGAATCCGCCGCCGCCGGTGATGAGTATCTTCATGGTTTCCTCGATGGTTGATGAATCGGAATTAATGGGCATCTCCAATAATGCCGATTATGTCATTCTGAGCGAAGCGAGGAATCTGCTGCTTAAGCAAAAAAAACAGATTCCTCGGCATTCTGCCTCGGAATGACGATTTTTGTGATGCCCCCTTATCCAAACGCCGCGCTGCCGCTCAAACCTTGTAATACGATCGATACCATTGCACAAAGCGCGCTATGCCGACTTCGACCGACGTGGCGGGTTTGAAACCTACCGCTGCCTCAAGCCGCGAAACGTCGGCTACGGTCTCGGGCACGTCGCCTGCCTGCAGCGGCAGCAGTTCCAGCTCCGCCTTCTTGCCCAGGCACTGCTCCAGCACCTCGATATAGCGCATGAGCTTTACCGGCTGGCTGTTGCCGATGTTGTAGACGCGGTAGGGCGCGTTGCTGCTCGAAGGTTTGGGCGCAAGCGCCGACCAGGCCGGATCCGCCTGCGCCGGCCGGTCTATCACCCTCGCGACGCCTTCGACGATGTCGTCCACGTAAGTGAAGTCGCGCACCATGTCGCCGCGGTTGAATACCGGTATCGCCTCGCCTGCCAGGATGCCGCGCGTGAACTTGAATAGCGCCATGTCCGGCCGCCCCCATGGACCGTAGACGGTGAAAAAGCGCAGACCGGTGCAGGGCAGGCGGTACAGATGGGCGTAACTATGCGCCATCAGCTCGTTCGCTTTTTTCGTTGCCGCATACAGCGACACCGGGTGATCGATGTTGTCGTCCTCGGCGAATGGCAGCTTGGCGTTTGCGCCGTAGACGGAACTCGACGAGGCGTAGACGAAGTGTCCGACTTCGGAGCGGCGCGCGCCTTCGATGACGTTGCCGAACCCGACCAGGTTGGCGTCGACATAAGCACCGGGATTTTCGATCGAATAGCGCACGCCGGCTTGCGCGGCGAGATGCATCACGGCATCGAAACGGTGCTCGGCGAACAAGCGGGCGATGCGTTCGCGGTCCCCGATGTCGGTCTTTTCGAATTCGAAACCGGGATAGGCACGCAGGCGCGCCAGCCGCGCCTGTTTCAGGCTGACATCGTAATAGTCGTTGAGGTTGTCCAGCCCGAAGACGCGGTCTCCCCGTTCCAGCAACCGCCGCGCCAGCGTTGAGCCGATAAAACCCGCAGCGCCTGTAATGA
>JBQMQE010000362.1:0-4133 GCA_052172655.1 Burkholderiales bacterium | reverse complement strand
GTATTAAGGCATTGAAAAACAGCATAGACCGGGAGATCCTCGGCGTCTGCTTTGGAGAACCATCTTGGATGACCGCTCAAGGCCGGTTCCTGAAGTACACCCGGCCAGGGCCAGAGGCCGCTCTCACTGCGAAGCTGCCGTCCAAACGAAAATTTCGAATTTGCGTTGTGAGCGGCAGCTTTTTGTTTTTCAGAGTTTGCAGCGAGTGGCTGCTTCCATTTCTTGCCAAAGGCGGGTTAGGTTCGGGTCCCGCCAGCCGCTTCCAAACCCTGAACGGCGGGAATCAGCCCTGGACCTGCGGTTAAGGCAAGGAAGTACCCGACATCCCAGGCGAGGGCGACGCCGGTCAGAAGCGGAGCTGCGCCGAAAGCCAAGCCCCATCCTGGAAATATCGCTGTGCTACACTAAATTCAGAAGGCGAGAAAGGGAACGGACGTGAGTGACACGAGCCAACTCGCCCGCAAGCTGTGCCGGAAGACCGGAATCCCGGCAGTATAAGCGCCTAATAGGGGAGCAGCCCTTAGCTTTGCCTGACGTTATCGGGCTCATTTAGCTTTTTCACATAAGGATATTCGACAATAATTTTCAACGAAAGAGGTGACCACTATGAAAGGCTTCACTGGCTTCTTGTTGCGGGTCAATTTGACCACCCGCGAATGCAAAAAAACGCCGCTACCTGAGGAATCGGTACTGCGCAAATATCTCGGTGGCATCGGGCTCGGCATGCACATCATCCACGAGGAGGTTCCGCCGACGGTAAAGCCGACGGACCCGGAGGCGCCGCTCCTGTTCATGACCGGACCACTTGCCGGCACGCCTGCCCCCAGTTCATCAAATCTGGCCGTCGTCAGTCTCAATTACAACACGCCGTACGCAGTTGCCACCGGGCATACGCATGGCTACTGGGCGGCGTATCTTCGGCACGCAGGATACGACGGGATCGTCGTCACCGGGAAGGCAGATAAGCCAGTCTATCTGTGGATAGACGATGATCGTGTCGAGATTCGTGACGCGAAAGCCGTTTGGGGTAAGGACACACGGGAAACCGAGCGGATGATCAAGCGCGAGCTTGGTGACGAAGAGAAGATCAGTGTCGCCTGCATCGGGCAGGCGGGGGAGGCAATGCTGCACGGCGCCTCGATCAAGAACGACCGCAATCACGGCGCATCCAAAGGCAGCGTCGGCGCGGTGATGGGCTCAAAGCGTCTCAAAGCAGTAGCGGTGCGCGGTACCGGTAAGGTGGAGCTTGCCCAGCCCGAGCGGTTCGTGGAAGTGACTCAGCAATGGCAGAAAGACATCTTGAAAGATCCGAAGGCCGGCGAAGGCACGCCCTCAGTCGGCAAACTCCTCACCAAAGGCGGGATTACGAAGGTATACGGGTACGTCGGTGAATCAAACATGTTGGCTGCCAAGAACCTGACCGATCCGATGTGGGGCAAGGATTTCTCGAACAAACTGGTAAAGACTGTACAAGACGGTGATTGGAGCATCACGCCGAAAGAATCCTACAACTGCGAGATCGCCTGCGCTTACGATTGCCACATCAACAAGGGCGAGTATGCCGGCTACACCGCGAGCATGTGCGGTGGCGGGGAGAATATCGAGGGCGCGGCGGGCCTAGTCGGCGTCGAAGATCCCACCCAGGCCATCATTCTGACCGATTACATGGACAGCATAGGAATGGATTCGTCGGTGGGCGGAGCGCTGATGGGCATGGCCTACGAACTATACAACCGCGGAATCATCACCAAGGAGCACACCGGAGGACTCGACCTCACTTGGGGCAATTTCAAGAGTGCCCGGACCTTGCTCGAACAGATGTGTACAGGCGAGGGTTTTGGCGGGAAAGTGCTCGCCAAGGGACTGAAGGAGTCGGCGCGCTTGCTGGGACCCGAAGCCCAGGCATGCGTACTGCATATCCGCGGCGGTGGCTACAACATGCACGACTGGCGCCCGGTTTGGAGCGTACTGCTTGGGCAAATCGTGGCGGGCGCCGGGGTTGCCTGGCAAGGCCCCGGAGTGGACGCCTGGACCACCGAGCCCGATCTTGGCTACCTGGAACTTGCATCACCGTTTGAAACGGCTGGCAAAGCCGAGGCAGTCGCGAAGACCCAGGTCAAGAAGCTCTGGGAGGATACGCTCGGAGTGTGCTGGTTCGCGTGCTGGGGCGTCGGTGGCGTGCTCAACTATGCGAGCCAATCAATCGCGCTCGCTACCGGCTGGTCGGATTTCGACGTCGCGGAGGCTTTGCGCGTCGGCGAACGCATGGTCAATCTGCAGCGGGTCATCGCAGTCAGCCGCGGTTTCAAGCCGGAGGACGAATTCGACGTTTCGGAGCGCCTGCTGGAAGCGCCGACGGTCGGCGCGGCTGCCGGCAAAACCATCAAACCGCATTTGAGGGGCATGGTGCACGAATATTACGCAATCCGTGGCTGGGACAAGGACACGGCGCAGCCTACGGCGGCGACGCTTGCCCGGGTCGGTCTCTGATTGGATTTCAAAATTATCCTGGCGAGATTGACCAGGCCGAAGGAATTAGTTGCAGCTATGACGAACGCCCCGCTTGACGCTAGTGCTAGTCTTTGCGGGGCTTTTCGTTTGTTTTTCTCACCCGCACCGAAATTGAGGAAGGGCTAAGGCTGTTGCGCCAAGTAATCGCAGAGATTCTGGCGCGGGAAATTGGAGATGCTTTGGACGACTAAAGAGTTCCGACCTGAATCGGTGAGGTTATGTCTGGTATAGGACCATCAGTTGCCCGGGGTTGCAGGCCACAGTCGGCCATGAGCGCAAGTTGACGCCCGCTGCAGAAAGCGGCCGCCTGTGGAACGAAAGTCCGTTCGCAACCTGTCCGATACAAAAAAGCAGCCCCCGGCAATGTACATGACCGGGGGCTGAAATCCGCCAAACGAAAAAGGAGGAGGAGAAACGATTGGCGGAGGAGGAGATTGAATTATCCGCGATTACTTCCGCGTGCTCTGTGCGATGTCCCACATGTGAAGTAAAATTTTGTGAGGTGCGTATCCCTGTTCTGGCGCGGCCTGGCAATCAGCGCAATTAGCCGGTATTGATGCTTTCTTCTGCCGATATGCTTTCGCTGTGCTCAAACACAGCCCTGAACGGGCTTACCGGCAACTGGCTCGTGTTCGGTGAGCCGCTCTTGGCCTTGGCCGGAGCCGCCAGGTACCCATTCTTCGCCGCATCGGTTACGCAGGCTTCATACTGCACATAACCCGATTTGGAATGGGCGACGACCGTCCCGTCAAAAGCCAGTTGTTGCCATTGCCACTGATGGGACGGGTCCGCGAAGAATCGCCAAACTATGCGCGTTTGCGGATGCGCGGGCCTAGCTCGTCTAGGTAACTGCATGGGAGAGGTCCGTCCTTTTGTTAGGGTGGTTTGCGCTTGTCTCGCAATTAGCCGCGCCGTTGCCCGCCATAAGGCACGGGTGCGAGCCAAAACGGAGGTGACCCCACTGGGTCAACGTGACAACGCGCTCCCGCGGAATATCCGGGTGCTTACTTACGCGAAGCAGGGAGGCATTGCGTTTCGCAAGCCGGCGCAGCGCCTGGTCTGCCTCAACTGGAGTGACGCCTGCGAATCCGGCGAATGTGGTAATGGGCACCCCACGGGGATATTTCGGATGGTGGATAAGAAACGCGAGCAGAAAGTTGATCGGCATAGAAAACCTTCAGCGAGAAAAACACGCAATTAAGGCAAGACGCTACCCGCAAGATATTGGTAATTCTGTTCGGTAGCACACATAGCGTCCCACGCGAGCTATTACAGAGCTTGCTCGAAACGCCACTCTTGCGTCTGGCCGAGTTCGACAACTTGACTGCCACTTCCGCAGCCGGTCAAGAGTTGCCGGCCGCTACCGGCGGCAGTCGGCCACTACCTGCCGCTCAAGCATCCGCGCTTAGGGGGCAGCTTTGCGCTGTAACCTGCCACCCTGTCGTTGAGAGTGACGGGCCGCACCCGCCACTGGTAAATCCCCCCGCGAACATATGCTCGCCACTTTTCCAAATCTTCGCCATTTCTGTCAATTCTCCGCCGATAAGAGACTAATGGGGTTCCGGCGGGAGGTCCAACCCGAGACGGCGCTCGATGCTTGCTGCAGGTGCAGGGCTAAAGCC
>JBQMQE010000361.1:0-4152 GCA_052172655.1 Burkholderiales bacterium | reverse complement strand
CTGGTGGTGTGCCACTGCTCGTCGACGATCGCCATTTCCTGCGGCGAGCCGAGGCCCTGCAGGATGGCGGGAACGCCGGGAATCGGATGCTCGGCGCGGAACTTGATGTATTTCAGCACGTCGTCGCACAGGCTCATGAATTCGGCCGGCCGCGCGACGTTGACGTCCTTGGTTCCGCGCACCACGATCGCCTTGAGTCCCTTGTCGCCCATGACCGCGCCGATGCCGCCGCGGCTGGCGCTGGAGCGGCCCTGCTCGATGGAAGCGTAAAAGACCCGGTTCTCCCCGGCCAGGCCGATGGCGGCCACCTGGGCGTCCGGCTGCTTCAGTTCCTGCCGGATGCATTCAGCGGTCTCGATGGCACCCTTGCCGCGCAGATGCGAGGCGTCGCGGATTTCGACCTTGTCGTTGTTTATCCACAGATAGACCAGCTCGGTCGACTTGCCGCGGACGATCACCTTGTCGTAACCGGCGTGCTTCAATTCCGGCGCCCAGAATCCGCCCATCATCGAATACGCGAGCAACTGAGTCTGCGGAGAAAATGTCGAGACGACGGTGCGATTGCAGCCGGGCGCCGCAGTGCCGCAAAGCAGGCCGGTCGCGAAGATCAGCAGATTGTCTTCGGAGAATGCCTCGGTCTCTGCAGGTACCCTGTCCCACAGTATCCGGGCGCTGGTGCCCAGCCCCCCGAGATGCAGCTTGGTCAGTTCGGGATCGGATTCCACCCGGTCGATACTGCCGCGGGAAAGATCGATCTCCAGTTCGAACCCTGTTTCTGCATACCGCATTTGCCTGGTCCTCTCTATTCGAGTGTCTTACGCCCCTTCATGCGCTGGAGCCCCCGCCATTCGAAGCGAAGCGCCACTCTGCTACCGCTCGGCTGCGCTCCTCCCAGGGCTGCCGATTGATCCTTCAATCGAAATTCTTGCCCGGTCGTCCGTGTTCCTTGAGTTAATCGGTATTGTGGTACTATAATGCTTATTTATCGGTTCCACGTCAATTGATTTGCGTCAAACTTGTTGAATTTGCCGCATAACTTGAGCACTGCAGTCGGGTATTCCCTCGACCCCGCCATCCATGCATCCAGGGATGTGAGGCGCAGGGCAGGTGCCGGCCTGCACGCCGCAGCGGACGCGGCCAGGGCGTGTCAGAATCGAATCACCAAGTAGGACAGGCGAACCCTGGCCAGGGACCGGCGATGAACGAGGTGCGAAAACTTCTGGAGTCACGCTTTCCCGGCCTGCACGCGCGCATCGAGCAGACGCTCGCCGAGGCCGAGGCGCGCTACAACCTTCAGGCCAAACAGGCGCCCTCGGAATTCCTGCTGGAGCATACCCGGCGCACGGCGGCCATAGCCCACAAGATCGCCGCGATGGAAAAGGTCGATGCGCTGCTGCCGGTCCTGGTCGCGCTCTTCCATGATGCGGGCAAATTTCATGAGGGCGCATACCACCAGGACAACGTAGCGGAAGAAGAGCATGCGGCCATCCTTGCCGGGCGCATGCTCGCCGAATCCGGTGCGCAAAGCGCCGATATTGAGGCTGTGCGCGCCGCGCTGCGCGCCCTCTACGACGACCGGCTGCCCTGCCTGGCACCCAGCCGCATCGTGCAGGATGCGGACCGGCTCGACAAGCTCGGCACGCTGGGAGTAAGCGCCTTCTTCACCAAGGCAGCGCTGCGCGGACGCGGCCTCGTCGACGCGCTGGTGCAAAGCTTGAGCCGGGAACTGAGTTACGCCCTTGCAGCGCCACGATCCATGTTGACCGGAACCGGGAAAACGCTCGCCGGCGAGCAGACAGCGAAGACGCTCGCTTTCTTCGACGAGCTTCTGCACGACCTGGAACGTTGGGGCATCGCGGCCTTCGAACGTCGCCCCCTGCTGGTGGAGGGGGATTTCCGCACCCGCGACGGCGATCGCGTGAAACAGGTGCAGGTGACCATCGTCATGCCGCGCGCCTGCCCGGATTGCGAGGCGCCGATCGCTCTGACGCATAGCTGCGAACGCGGCCTGAAATGCGAAATGCTGAAGGCACGCTTCGCCTGCCAGTCCTGCGACTATGCGCGCGACATCTCCTTCTGCCTGCCGGTTCTCGCCTGAGATGGGAGAGGTTACGAGATGAAATACGCAGAAACCGGATTCAGCCTGGAGATCGACCTGTCCCTGGGCCGCATCGAAAAGGTGGAATCGGACGCGAGGGACACCGAGCTCTATCTCGGCGGACAGGGGATCGCGGCCAAGATCCTGTTCGAGCGGGTTCCGCCCGACGTGGATCCGTTTTCTCCGGACAATCTATTGATTTTCAGCGCCGGCCTTCTGGACGGCACGCCGGCGCCGGGCGCCAACCGCACCGTGGTGAACACGTTTTCTCCGCAGACCAACCTGATGTCGCATTCCCTGTTCGGGGGCTTCTTCGGAGCGGAACTGAAATTCGCCGGCTATGACCGCATCATCATCAGGGGCAAGGCCCCGGACCTGGTCTATCTGTACATACACAATGACCAGGTGGAAATCCGCGATGCGACGCACCTGCGCGGCAAAGGCACGACCGAAACGCAAGACCTGTTGAAGGCGGAGCTGAAGGACCAGCGGGTGCAGGTGGCGGCCATCGGCCTCGCCGGCGAAAACAGGGTCTACATGGCTTCCATCGATCACAATCACGCCAGCGCGTCCCGCGGCGTCGGCGTGATCATGGGCGACAAGCGCCTGAAGGCCATCGCCGTGCGCGGCACCAGGGACCTCAATGTCGCCAGGCCGGCCGAGCTGTTCGAACTCGCCCAGGCGCTGCATAAAAAGATCGGCGAGGGCGACGGCAACGGCGACTGGATGGCGGTGGACGAAGACGACAGCTTCCACCACAACCATTTCGCCTGGGGCAACGCGCGCACGCGCAGAAAGAATTTCTGGAGCGACGAGCTGCAGCAGCGCTGGACCAAGTGGAAATACGATCACATGGACCGGCAGACCGGTTGTTTCAACTGTGCGAAGAAATGCCGCAACGTGATCAACTGGCCGGGACGGCCGCGCTTCGGCTACAAGTGCTTCGGCAAGGACACCTACCACATGGCGGCGTTCCTGGAACTGGACTTCACCTATGAAATCCTCGGCGTCGCGCAGGAATACGGCCTGGATTCCTACTCGACGCCGCAGGTCATCGCGTTCGCGCTCGA
Source organism: Burkholderiales bacterium (assembly GCA_052172655.1). Classification (GTDB taxonomy): domain Bacteria; phylum Pseudomonadota; class Gammaproteobacteria; order Burkholderiales; family SG8-39; genus 2-12-FULL-64-23. Next base: position 984 of record JBQMQE010000361.1, on the reverse strand, counting down.
GCTGCTCGAGGCCGGAATCCTGACCGACAAGGACTTCCCGGACATGCCCGCCGACAGCCGCGGCCGGTTCTTCTACCTGCTGGAAAAAATCGTGCGCCGCGAGGGCATCGGCGACATCCTCGCCGACAGCGTCTCGCATGCGGCGAAGCGGATCGGCAACGGCGCCGAAGCTTTTGATCACAACACCACGAAGAAATTCGAACAGTTGCCGATCAAGCTCGGCAAGCTGAATCCCGCCTACTTCCTGATGATCGCCACCGGCGAGAAAATGAGCATCACCCAGATCGAGGGCTCGTTTCCGCAGGACCCGCTGCCCACCCAGGAGCAAAGAGAAGCCTTCGTCAGCAAGTGGGAAGCGCCGCCCGACGAGAAGTTCAAGAAGTATTTTCTCGAATGGAAGAAGCGCGACGATATATCGGATGAGGCCACCTGCGAGATCGTCGACTGGAACGAAGCGATGCATTACATCGACGACGCCACCGGGCTGTGCGGCTTCGTATCCTCGTTCCGCGGCCAGTTCGGCGGCGGCGTCGCCTATCACATGAACAATATTCCGCAGATGATCGCGCATGCGAGCGGCATGGCGATGGACAAGGAGCGGCTGTGGAAGACGTTCCAGAGAATCCGCACCCTGGTGCGGGCCGTGAACGTTCGACGCGGCCTGCGCCGCAAGGACGAACGCCCGCCCGAGGACCACTGGGCGGTGCGCGACGAAAAGTACGAACAGGAACTGCTCTCCAAGTATTACGCGTTCAAGGGCTGGAACAGCGAAGGCATTCCGACCCGGCAGGCGCTGGAGCGGCTGGACCTGGGCTACGCTGCCGACGATCTGGAACGCAGAGGGATCCTCGCGGCCGCTGCCGGCGTTTGCGCCGGCGAGGCGGCGGCAACAGCAGAGTAGATCCAGGCGCGAACGGGAGAAATAAAATGAGGGCCGACGTCACCACAAAGACGGTCAAGGAAATCAGGATCGATGTCGAGAAA
>JBQMQE010000360.1:0-4161 GCA_052172655.1 Burkholderiales bacterium | reverse complement strand
ATGATGCCGCCGGGGTCACCCTCCCTTTCTCCAGCGCCATCAGCAGACCCGGTTTTCGGGATAAGCTCTTCCACGCCAACAGTCATTGGAACACCTTTTCCAGATCAGCGCCGGGTACATCCGGCGTCGCGTTCGAAAACGTCAGAATTGCCTTCGCTCATAGACACGTGCCACCGACTGTCGAAACATGGAATCGTCCTGGAGGCAGATCACGCGGAAAAATCGCGGGAAGAGCGCAGAAAAGCCGCATCGGGCAGAGCAACGCCCTGGTTCTCCCGATAGCGGTAGTATCCGCTTGTTTGCCGTGGCGGTATGTGCGCTAACGTACGGAAATCACCGTCGCGCTCAGGTGCCGCAAGCAGGGGCGGGGAATATGGCCTCGAATGTTGCGGCGGGTACCGGCTGGCTCAGCAGATAACAGGCTCAGATAACAGGCTATTTGTCTGACTCAAACCAAAGTCGGGACCGGCCATGCCCGGCGCTCCTGGCGCGCTCGCGGTTAATTCAATATTGCCCACAATCCAGTAACATGAGCGGCATACGGAGTCCTTCTTGCTGTCATCGCGTGGTTCGCCGTGGTCTTCGTAGATATCGTCCCTTTGGAGGTGGCACGGCCATGATCGGCGCTTACCGCGAACTGGAAGGCTGCATGCAACTGCTCGGGCATGTGCTGCGCCGGCTGACGGTGCTCCGGCTGCCGCCGATAGGCGAGCAGTTGACGCGCCAGATCTATTTCGCCGGAGTGAGCGCCGCGGCGGGAATCGTGACTCGCGGCGCGTTCATCGGCACGCTCATCATAGTCTACGTGATAGAAGTGCTCGAAGTCGATGCGGCGCTCGCGGTAAAGATCCTGCTGTGGGTGGTGCTGCGCGAGATGGGGCCGTTGCTTGCGGCGCTCCTGGTGCTGCAGCGCAGCGGCACTGCCATCGCCACCGAGCTCGCCCTGATGCATGTCACGGGCGAGATTGCAAGCCTGCGGCAGATGCGCATCGATCCGCGTGACTATCTGGTCGTGCCGCGCGTGGTCGGCATCGCGGTGTCGACCGCGGTATTGACTTTCTATGTGCAGGTGATCGCGGTGGGCGGCGGCATGCTGCTCAGCCCGCTGGTGGTCAATGCCACATTCGACGAGTTGGCGGACAGCTTCTTCCTGCTTGCGAGTCCGATGGATATTGTCTATTCCCTGATCAAGAGCCTGCTGTTCGGCGTAAGCATTGCGGTCATTTCCTGCTACCACGGATTGCATCCGCCCGGGATTTCGATCAACGCCATTCCCAAAGCGACGATCAGCGCCATCACCCAGAGTACCCTGGTCGTGATGCTGCTGAATGTCGTTTTCGCCTATTTGGTGTTCGGCGAGTTGTTGTTCGGTCTGGTGACCGCCGAGCTGTGAACACCGCAAACCAGCCAGTGCAAGCAGATGCTGCGCCGGCGCAGGCAGCGGATACGTCGGGACTGGCGCTTGCCTGCGAACTGCCGGCGGACGCCGGTTCGGATGGCCGGATATGGATACCCGCGGGCGTGAGCCACCGGATCCGGATTGCAGATCCGGCGCACAGGGCGCGGCTGCTGGCCGCGATATTCGACATGCAACCGGATCGGGACTTGAAGCTGGTGTTGCTGGGCGCCGAGGTCAATGCGCTGCGCAAGGAGGAGCGGATCGCGCTGCGCGCGCGCGTGGCGTTCCTGCCGGCGGCGGGCGGCTTGCTCAGCGGCCTCAACGCGTGGGAGAACATCGTGCTGCCGCTCGGATGCCACTTTCCGCAGCGTCTGCCGGGGATTGCCGTGGAAGTGCATGGCCTGCTCACCGGACTTGGCATGGTGCCGGAGACGCTGCTTGGCAAGCTTCCCGAGGAAATGACGCTGTTGGAAAAGAAAACTGCCGGCTTTGTGAGGATACTGCTGGAGGCGCCGGACCTGGTGCTGGTCGAGAATTTTGCCGCCGGACTGGACAGCGCCGAACGCATTCGGATACCGTACTTTGCAGTCACGTATCATGCAAGCCACCCGGGAGGGACTTTCGTACAATTGGAGGACGTGCTCGGTGTCTGATACCAGTTGCGCAAGTGTTCGGGCACGGGGCAATGTATCCGCCTGTCCCGCTACCTGCGCCAATCGACCATCGCAGGCTGTAAGCGCTGTAACAATGATGCACCCCCTGGTTGCCCGCTGCGGCCAGGTCCGCCAAGGAGAACGCAATGCAAACTGAATACGCCACGCCTACGCGCTATGCCGGGATCAACAGAAAGGTCAACCTGTTCCTGGTTGCGGCGGTGCTTGCCGTGCTCGGCGCCATTGGACTCGTCAGCTACAAGCAGGGCGTGTTCGTGCGTCATACATCAATCTATTTTTACGCCGCGGATGTTTTCGGCATCAATAAAGGCACGGCGGTTAAACTGTTTGGCCTGCCAGTCGGGAGCGTGAAGACCATGCAGATCTCGGATCGCGGGGTGAAGGTGGAACTGTCCATCGTCAGCGATTACCTGGCGCACGTGCCGAAGGGTTCGCGCGCGCGGCTGCTGCGGGAGGGCTACATCGGCGCCGCGAACATCCAGATCGTTCCCGGCGCCGATCCGAACCGCGCGACCGAGCCTATCGTCGCCGGGGGGGTGATCGAATTCCTGCCCAATCGCGGCGTACCCGAGCTGATTGACGAGATGAAGAACCAGGTGACGCCCATTCTCGCGCAACTGCACCGGGTGATTGAAGATATCAATCATCCGGATAGTGATTTCCGCAAGAGCGCAAGCGCGGCGCGGGCGCTGCTCGCGCAACTGCCCGACACCAACCAGGAGGCGCGCAAGATGCTGCGCGACGTTGACCGCAGCGTACTCGCCGTAACTCCCGCTGCGCAAGCGAGTTTCGGCGCCGCCGCTCGCCTGGGCGCGCAGGCCGAGCAGCAGTTGCCCATGCTGACCGGCAAGCTCGCGACGGCCCTCGATTCGCTCGCCGAAGCCGCCGAGCAGGTGCGCGAGCAGACACGCAGGAACGGCGAAGCGCTGAACGAGACGCTCAAGCAGGCGCCCGCGCTGATGCGCGCGGGCGGGAACCTGGCCCACGACGGCGGGGACCTGGTGCGCGACGGCGGGGATCTGGTGCGCGACGGGCAGGAAATCCTCGGCGCGGCACGCAATGTCTGGCCGCTCAGCGGTGCCATCGAGTCGCGGACCATGCGCACCCTGTCAGTGGACAGCTTCGAATCGGCCGGGCCGGGCCGCTCGCCGGCAACGGCGCCGGCGCCGCGCTGAAATGTCGCATTGCGTGCCTTTCCGGCTGTTTGTTGTCGCGGGCTTTGTGCTCCTTGCGGCTTGCGCGCAGCAGCCAGGGAAACCGCTTGCCGCGCGCCAGGCCGAGGCGATCGAGGCGAACCGCAAGGCCGAGCTGCGCTTTCGCGGCGGCGACTATAACGGTGCAGTGCAGCAATACCGCGAGGCATTGCGCATCGCACAGTCGATTGAGGATACCGAGGGCATTGCCGCCAACGCAATCAACCTCTCCATCGCCTACCAGCGCCTGGGGAAAAACGCCGACGCGCGTGCCAGCCTGGTGCCTGTGCTCGATCATCCCGGGCTGAGTTTCTCGCCCGCGCGCCTGGCACAGGCGGCGCTGCGCCGTGCGGTGCTCGATTTCGACGAACGGCGCTATGCGGATGCCGCCGAATGGCTGGAGAAAGCAACAAGCTGGTGCGGTCAGCAGGGCTGCGCGCTCTCGAGTGCGATCCACAACGTCACGGGGCTGCTTGCGCTGGAAGCGGGGCGCACTGACGCTGCCGCGGCAAGCGCCAGAGCCGCGTTGGACCGAAGCCTCGCATCCGCTAATCGCGTCGAAGCCGCCAACGCGATGCGGCTGCTCGGCAATGTCGCGATCCGCGCTGGCGAGGCCGCCGCGGCGTTGGCACCGCTAGGCGAAGCGCTTGCCATCGACCGGGAACTCGCGTTGCCGCGCAAGATCTATCTCGATCTCGTCGGCCTGGGCCGCGCCAGCGCGCTCGGCGGCGAGCGTGCTGCGGCACGCACCTTTTACGAGCGCGCGCTGGCAGTCAGCGAAGCGGACCGCGACGAGCCAGGGGCGGCCGAAGTACGCGATCTGATCAGGGCGCTCGGCAGCAAACCCTGATTGACGCTTGCCGGTACGCTCCGCTTCCACCTCTCACTGGAATCG
>JBQMQE010000359.1:279-4172 GCA_052172655.1 Burkholderiales bacterium | reverse complement strand
CCGGGCTTGCTGCCCTCGCATAAGCTGCTCGCCACCGGTGCCCTCGCTGGTGGCCGGCTGCTGCGTACTGGCAACGCGTACGATGCGCTGCGCGCCGCGGACGGGGCCTTCCTCTGCACCGATTGCGGACGCTGCACCAGCGCCTGCCCGGTGGGACTGAACCTGGAAGACCTGTGGGAGGCGGGGCGCGGCGACCTGGCCGCCGCGGGCCTGCCGGCGCCGGCACAGTGGGTGCAGGCACGAGCGGCCCTTGCGTGGGCCGAATTGCTGGAACCAGGTCCCGGGCAGTACAGCCTTTCCGCTGCGGACGCTTCGTCTGCACCGCTCTCGGCCGACCGTCGCACGTTCTCGCGCTGCGTCCAGTGCCAGACCTGCACCAACGTATGCCCGGTGGTGGCGCACAGCATCGACACCGAGCACGGCGTCGACCTGACGCCGCAGAAGGTGATGAACCTGCTGCGACTGGGCTTGCGCGACCTCACGCTGGGTTCGCGCATGGTCTGGGACTGCGCCACCTGCTACCAGTGCCAGGAGCACTGCCCGGAAGGCATACGCGTGGCCGACATCATGCTGGAACTGCGCGCGCTGGCGGTGCAACGTCTGGGCTCAGTCCGTGGCCTAAGGGTGCCGGCATGAAGTACGCGCTGTTCCTGGGCTGCAAGATCCCGTCCAAGCTGCCGGCCTACGAGACGTCGACGCGCGCCGTGCTCGGGCACCTCGGCGTCACGCTGGTCGATCTGGAATTCAACTGCTGCGGCTATCCCGCGCGCAACTACAGCCGCGACACGTTCGTGGTTGCGGCGGCCCACAATCTGGCGCTGGCCGAGCGCGCCGGCCTCGACCTGCTGACACCCTGTGCATGTTGCTTTGGCACCCTGCGGCACGCGATCCGGTTCTTCGGCGAAGACGCCGAACTGCGCGCGCGCGTTACCCAGGCGCTCACCGCCGAGGGCCTCGCCTGGTCGGGGAAGACTGAAGTCGAGCACCTGTTGCCCGTGCTGGCGCGAACGCTCGGCGTCGACGCGCTTGCCGCCGCAGTCCGCGCCCCGCGCACGGGCCTGCGGGTCGCTGCCCAGTACGGCTGCCATGCACTGCGACCGAGCAACGTGGCGCGCTTCGACAACCCGGTGGCGCCGACGATGTTCGAAACGCTGATCGGCGTGACCGGCGCGACCGCGGTCGACTGGCCGCGGCGGCTGGACTGCTGCGGCGATCCATTGCACGAGGCGAACGCGCCGCTGTCCGAGAACATGACGCGGGCGAAAATCGCCGATGCCCTCGAGTCCGGCGCCGAAGCGATCTGCGCCGCCTGCCCGCACTGCCACCTGCGCTTCGACGCGGTTCAGGCGGGCAGCCCCGACCCGGCTATCCAAACACTGCTCTACACGCAGCTTCTCGGCCTGGCAATGGGCCTGCCGGCGAAATCACTCGGGTTGTAGCTGCCGGAACGGCCTCCCGGAGCTTGCCTGCCGCGGCGCTTCACCGGCCGCTCGCCCGGAGACCGCTTGTATGTATGGTTCTCATACGTTGAGGCCGCCAGCAAACCACCCGCGTATTTACCAACGGCAACAGCGAGGCTGTGCGTCTGCCCAAGGCGTTCCGCTTCGCCGGCAGCGAAGCTTTCATCCGCAAGGATGCTGCCACCGGCGGCGTCGTGCTGTCGGCGTGGCCGCCTGCGGACTCATGGGTCGATTTCTTCGCCCTGCGCGCGAGGACGCACATCGCCGAGGATTTCCTCTCCGACCGGCCTCTGGACGAAACCAAGCCGCTGCGCGATCCGTTCGCGAACGAGCGCGCGGCCAAGCCCCGGCGCCGCAAAGAACGCGAAGTTTGTCGTCTGCACTCTGCCTGCTATTGGATCATGTTTTGACTTTTGACTTTGCATATTCACGAGCTTTGCATAATCGGCCAAAGCTGTTGCTGGCACTTCGATCCGTCAATGTCCGCAACGCTATCGAGACCTGACGTTAATCCGGATAGCCACGCCGAAGGGCCGCTTTAGCGAGTTGGTTTCGGCGGGACTTGTTAAGGCTTGTAGGACGCCTGCCCGCTGTGCAGCGCCACCTCCGCGTCAGGGCAGGCGTCCTACAACCCTTAACAGCAGCGGCCACAACCAATTTGGAATTGATGTGAAGTCTTCCACATATCAGGCGACCAACGCCTTTCTTCTTTTGAGCAAGAAAACCACTGCAACCACGGTCAGTATCAAGAATGCAAGCGATATCGGTTTTGTAAAAAACACGGTCACATCGTTCCCGGAAATGCTGAGCGACTGGCGCAACTTGGTCTCAAGCATCGGGCCCAGAAAAAACGCCACGATCACTGACGGAAGGTTTATCTTGAATTTGGTCAGACCCCAACCCAGCGCCGCAAAGGCGAGCATCGCATATACGTCGAATATACTCGCGTAGCTCACATAGCTTCCGATGACGCTAAAAACAATAATCCCAGTGAACAGGTATGGTTTCGGAATGGCAGTGACATTGCGCGCGTGGTGGATAAAGAAATAGCCGATTCCCAGTGTGAATAGATTGCTCAGAAAAAGAACGATAAAGAGCGCATACAGCATCTCGCCGTTGGTCTGCATGAACATCGGGCCGGGAACAAGACCTTTCATCATGAAAGCGCCCATGATCAATGCCGCTGCCAGATTTCCCGGTATTCCGAGCGTAACCAGCGGGATCAAGTTCGGTCCGTTGACCGCGTTATTTCCCGCTTCGGCCGCCGCCACCCCTTCCAACGCGCCATTTCCAAATTTTTCCGGCGTCTTGGACCATTGCTTGGCCATGATATAGCTCAGATAGGACCCCACGGTCGTTCCGATCCCCGGAATAATCCCGACCGCGGATCCAATGCCCGTGGATCGGAATATGGCCGGCAGCGTGCTTTTGAATTCAGGCCAGCTCAACTTATGGTTCTCCGGGTCGTTCTGGCCGGCCGTCATAGCGAATTCGGCAGCCTCCTCGCTCGCAAATTTTCGCGCCCGCTGGCTGATGAATTCCTGTTCGAGTTGAATCAAAACCTCCGAAAAGGCCAGCATCCCGACCACCATGGGCATGATGTGAAAACCGTCGCTAAGTTCAATCAGGCCAAAAGTCAGCCGGGGCGTTCCAAAAACAGGATCCGTCCCCACCGTACCGAGCAAAAGCCCCAAAATAACCGCGACCGCGCCTCTCACGGGATATGCCGATGTCGCAACGCTGATCACAACCAGTGAAAAAACGATGATCGAGGTGTACTCGGTGGGGCCAATCTTCAATGCGATTATGGCTACCGGCGCGGCCAGGAAAATCAATATCAGGTCGCTGCAGGCGTCTGCCAAAGTGGATGAATACAGGGCTTGCCTGAGCGCCTTGCCGCTCTTGCCCTGCTGGGTCAGTGGATATCCGTCAATACAGGTCACCATGGCTTGCGGGGTGCCGGGAATGTTGAACAATATCGCCGGAATCGATCCCCCGAAATTGCCCCCTTTGCTGAGCCCCATGAGCAGGGCGATACCCGCAATCGGACTTAAATAGAACGTAAACGGCAGCAGCAGAACGATCCCCATGTTGTCGGTCAAACCCGGAATCGCACCCAGAATAATCCCGATCGTTACCCCAAGTGCCGCCCACAACAAGTTCTCCGGCATCAGTACCAAATGCAAACCGCTCAATAACTGTTCGTACATAAACTTTGCCCCGGATACGCTCAGAAAAGGATTCCGTCTGGAAGCGGAAAATGCAGGACTCTCCCGATCAGGAGGTAGACAATCATTGGAAGAGCGACCGGATAAATATACAAAGACAGGGACGGCTTCGCTTTAAAGAAAAGCAGGAAAACAAAAATGAACACGCCGGTAGTCACATAAAAACCGACGAGATCAATCAAGAAAATATAAACCAGCATCAATG
>JBQMQE010000359.1:0-269 GCA_052172655.1 Burkholderiales bacterium | reverse complement strand
GGGAAGACGCGGACCAGGTAGCTGAGGATGACCAGGCGGGTCGCGTCGTTGGGATCGGGGAACCAGAAGTTGAGCAAGGTGGCGCCGGGGATGATTCGAAACGATGAGGCGCTCACTCCGCGCCTGGCGGCCTCAATTCCTTTGTAAAAAAAGAGGACGCACGGAATCATCAACGAAATGGTCAGGGTCTTGGGCAGCAGAGCGGGGAGGGCGCCTTTAATATGGTAGGGAATGGCGTAGAACCACAAAAAAGCGCAAAACGCCAGGAC
>JBQMQE010000358.1:0-4187 GCA_052172655.1 Burkholderiales bacterium | reverse complement strand
TGATCATCCAGAACGCCAGCGTCGATGACATGACAGATTTTTCCTTCACCGTGAACCGCAGCGAGTACGCCAAGGCGATGGAGCTGCTGAACAAGCAGGTGAAGAGCCACATCAAGGCGAGCGACATTCGCGGCGACGCGAAGGTATGCAAGGTGTCCCTGGTGGGCGTGGGCATGCGCAGCCACGCCGGCGTCGCCGGCAAGATGTTCCGCACGCTGGCGGAGGAGGGCATCAACATCCAGATGATTTCCACTTCGGAAATCAAGATTGCGGTGGTGATCGACGAGAAATACATGGAACTCGCGGTGCGGGCGCTGCATAAAGCGTTTGATCTGGATCAGCCGCGCTGAGGCGGCGGGGTCTTCGACCTGAGCCCGCGCGCATGATATAGTTTCAACCTGATCCGGAGAGGTGGCCGAGTGGTCGAAGGCGCGCCCCTGCTAAGGGCGTATATGGCTTAATACCGTATCGAGGGTTCGAATCCCTCCCTCTCCGCCAAACCGCTAGCATTCATGCGGTTCTTCAGGTAGTTTTAGTAAAGTCCCATCCTAAATCCCATCAATCGGCAGCGCTTGCTCGCGGGGCGCGCTGAGCGCGATCTAGTTCCCCTCGAAATCACCCCGCAAGCGTGCAGCGGCGTACTGGGTGAGCGCTGAGCAGCGCAAATCGAGCTATTCGACGCGCAGCTACCTTGAATCGACGCCTCGCCCGGATTTTTCACGCCCTGCTCGGGGCATTTTCCGCCCTGCGCTCTGCTGTATACTTAATAACGTTGCCGGTAGAAGGGCGGGCCATCACACGTCCGAGGCAGGGCCAAAGGGGAAGGAGCATTCATGAAGTTAAAAAAAGTGCAGGTTCGTATGTTCCGCAGCATCGTTGATTCGACTGAGGTCGAGATTCAGCCGGATGTAACGTGTTTAGTCGGGAAGAACGAATCAGGCAAATCGGCATTCTTGCACGCGCTATGGCGACTCAAGCCGGCGAGAATCAACAGCAAGTTTTCGGTGCATGATCAGTACCCCGCGTGGCTCGAAAAGCGCCACCGAAACGAGGGCCAGAAACTCGAGCTAGTTACTCCCATTGAGGTTGAACTCGAGTGGGGGCCCGCAGATGTCAAACATATTGAAGAGAAATTTGGTCCGGGCGTGGTGGCGGTGGGAGAGAGCCTGACGCTGGCGAAGCGGTACGACAATTTATTTGACTGGACCAGCGGCTGCAATGAAAAACAGGCAGTGCAGAACTTCATAGCTGGGCAAACCTTGCCAGCGAACGCGGCGGCATACGCTGCAGTCGCCGACTTCGACGCGTTGGATAAGAGGCTCGTGGAAGACATTGCGGCTAGCGCGGGGCAACCGGAGCCATTGGCACAGTACACAAACTCGCACGCAGCGATGAAGGTGCTACTCGGCGCCGGTGGCTTTGACGATGCAGTGTGGGATCGGGCCGAAGCGCGCTTTCCAGAGTTTCTTTATTTCTCTGACTACAGCGAGCTTCCGTACAGCGTGGATGTTCATCACGTTTTGAATACACCTGTCGATCAGTTGAAAGAAGGGGAGGCGACTGCGCGGGCGCTACTGCGACTTGGGGGGGCGGAGCAGGACCATATGCTTAACGTTAACTACGAGCGCCGCAAGCGGGAACTCGAGAATGTGGCCAATGCGCTGACCGACGACGTAAATAGATACTGGACGCAAAACCCAGAGCTTCGCGTCAACCCTGACATCACGCAAACAACCGTGCAGCAGCCAAATGGCAAGACCTCGGTGCTGGACGAAATGAAATTGCGTATCTGGGACAATCGTCACTCTCTCTCGCTGCCATTCGACGAGCACTCGGCTGGGTTCCAGTGGTTCTTCTCTTTCCTTGCAGCTTTTTCTGAGTACGAGTATCGCGATCCCCCGGTTGTTATTCTCTTGGACGAGCCCGCGGTCGGACTACATGCTAGGGCGCAGGCTGATTTTTTGCGATTCATCGAAGAAAGGCTGGCGGGTCGCTGCCAGGTCATCTATACAACCCACTCGCCGTTCATGGTGCAACCAGGCAAGTTAGATCGCGTGCGGCTTGTCGAAGATCGCGGCAGAACAGAAGGTTCAGTTGTGTCGAGCGACGTGTTGATGAGAGATAGGGACACATTGTTCCCGCTGCAGGCTGCGCTTGGCTATGACTTGGTGCAGCATCTGTTCATCGCGGAGAATAATCTCGCTGTGGAAGGCACCTCCGATTACGCCTACCTAATGGTTATATCCGATTACTTAAAATCAAAAGGTAGGACTGGCCTTGACACCAAATGGAGCATCGTGCCGGTCGGGGGCGCTGACGTTATCCCCACCTTCGTTGCCCTGCTCGGAAATCATTTGAATATCACGGTGCTCGTGGATTCTCGCAAGGAGGGTCACCAGCGTCTTGAGCGCATGGCGAAAGAGGGTTACCTTGATAAGCAGCGCATTATTCTCGTGGGTGATGTGTTGGGTCAAAAAACCGGCGACATCGAGGATCTATTTGAGGTGACCGAGTATCTCGCGCTTTATAACAAAGCGTTCGGGAAGATGCTCAAACTTGAAGATTTAAACGGCGTGGACCCGATTGTTTCACGGATCGCACGGCGGGAGGGTGTCGAACGATATGATCATGGTCGCCCTGCCGATATCATGCTCCGAGATCGGGAGGGCGTTCTCGCGAAATTAAGCGAGGCAACGTTTAAACGCTTCGAGGACCTTTTCGAGCGTGTGAACAAGACGCTCGGAACTTAGCCGATTACGCCGATTCGGGGTCGAGCAGCTTCGGCAGCGGGGCGCATAGCTTCGCGATCTCAGCGTCTTCGCCCTGCGCGTTCAGCGCGGCAGCAGCGGGGAGATCGATGAACAGCAGCAACCCCTCGCGCGCAAGCTCACGGGTGCGGTAGAGCTGCGTTTCGAGCATGCGCATGGTCTGGTCGTGGATGTGGCCCCTGAGCGCAGCGACAGCGCCCACATCGCGCAGATACGACGGCAAATCTGACTACTGCAGTGGGAGCGGTCGAGGCTCTCGATCGTTTCGATTCTCAGTGGCGTAATTCCTTCCCGCTTCCCATTGAGACAGATCTACGACGTGATCGTGGGCTCGGCGCCGTTCGTGATCACGCTGATGGTGACGATCGCGCTGCTGATCGCGTTCCCGCAGATCGCGCTCTGGCTGCCGACCAAGCTGTCCTGAGGTCAGAACTGCGAAGCGGGGGTTGGACCAGCAAGCATCGACCGGCTGCTGTGTGGCGATTGGGTGAATTCGCGTTTCTAGTTTCTGCTAAGCAGCTGACGCTCGCCGGAATTGCGGCAGCCTGCTAGCCTTTGTTCGGTGACCAGCCATACGCCTTGGCGCAGGCGCCGCCCATCAGCATCGCCCGTTCACTGTTACTCAGCCGGTCGGTCTGGCGGAAGGGCTCGACGGCCTGTTCGTAGTTGACAACCGCGAAGGCGCGGGTCCAGTCGGTGCCCCACAGGCAGCGGTCGAAACCCCAGGCGTCGAACATGCGGGCGAGCGGGTCCCAGATGTCAAGGAAGGGATACGGCTCCCGGGACAGCGTGCAGGCGCCGCTCACCTTGATTACCGCGTTCGGGCGCTTGGCGAGATCCAGCACCTTCGGCAGATCGGCCCAAGGTTGCGGCGGCGCGGGCGGTGTGCTCGGCTGCTTGATGCCCAGGTGGTCGATGATGAATCGCGTGTCGGGGTGGCGGTCGATCAGCGCAGTGCCCGCGTCCAGGTTGCCCCAGCACAGCATGTTGACCGGAAAGTCGTGCCGAACGGCTGCGCGCAGGATCCGGGCTAGGCCCGGGTCGTTCGGGTCGCATCCCCACTCCTTCGTCATCATGATGCGAATGCCGACCGCCCCCGGCGTCTGCTTCCAGTCGGCGATGACATCGGCCACTGCCGGATTATCCGGGTCGACCGGCTTGACGAGGGCAAATCGGCCAGGATGAGCCCGTTGCACTTGCACCGCATAGCTGGCGTCGTACTGGTACAGGGAAAAGGCGGAGATGAAGATCGCGCCGTCGACGCCGACCTTGTCCATCGCCGCCACCATCTCGTCACCCGTGACGTGATCGGGCCAATTCGGCACTGTGTGCCAGGGTCGTTTCGGCGTGTTCGCCTCGTAGGCGTGGACCTGGGAATCGATAATCGCCATCAGGGAACCTCCTCTATGTTAAGCAGTC
>JBQMQE010000357.1:0-4241 GCA_052172655.1 Burkholderiales bacterium | reverse complement strand
GGCCCATGCCCTGGAGCGAGGCCTGGAACGCCTGCGCGGTACCCTGGAAAGTGGTATTAAGGGTTGCCGGCACCTGCAGTTCCCGCGTAGCCCGATCTATTTCCGCGATCGCTTCTGACAGCGCGACTCCCGCGCGCAGATCGAAGGAAAAAGTAACCGAGGGCAACTGCCCCAGGTGGCTGACCGAAAGCGGTCCCACGCCGTAGGTGAGCTTGGCCAGGGCGTCCAGCGGCACCAGCGCCCCGGTAGAGGAACGTACGTAGAGCTTGGGCAGCACCGACGGATCGGTCTGGAAGCGCGGCTCGAGTTCCAGCATCACCCAGTACTGGTTGGTCGCGGTGTAGACGGTGGATACCTGGCGCTCGCCGTAGGCGTTGTTGAGCGCGAGCTCGATCTGCTGCACGCTGACTCCGAGCGCGGACGCCTTTTCGCGGTCGATTTCCACGGTCACCTCCGGACGCGTGATCTGCAGATCGCTGCCCACGTCGATCAGCGTCGGCAGGGTCTTCAGTTTTGCCTCGATGATCGGCACCCAGTGGTATAGCTCCTCGGTGTTCGCTCCCTGCAGCACGTATTGGTACGGGCTCTTGGTAAGCCGCCCGCCGATGCGGATTGCAGGCACGTTCTGCATGAACGCCTTGATGCCGAGCACGGTGTTTATCTTGGGCCGCAGCTCGCGGACGATCTCTTCGGCGGATTTGCGCTGGTTGCGCGGCTTGAGGGTGATGGTGATGCGGCCGAGATTGAGCGAAGTGCTGGAGCCGCTGGCGCCGATAAAGGACATTACCGCTTCGACGTTGGGATCCTGACGGATGATCTCGGCCACCTGGGTCTGCAGCGCGGCCATGGCGTCGAAGGAAACGTCCTGGGGGGCCTCGGTGAAACAAAAGAGCTGCCCCGAGTCCTCGCTCGGCAGGAAGCCCTTGGGCATCTTGGCGAACAGAAATCCGGTGACGACGACGATGACCAGGAATACCGCCATGGTGAGGCGCCGGTGCCTGAGGGTCCAGCGCAGAGTCACGGAGTAGGCATCCTTGAGCGCCTCGAAACCGCGCTCGCTTTGCATGAACAGGTAACCGTGCTTCTCCGCGGAATGCGGCTTCAGGATGCGGCTGCACATCATCGGCGTCAGCGTGAGCGAGACAAAACCCGAGATCAGCACGGCGACCATGATGACGATTGCGAACTCGTGCAGCAGCCGCCCGAGGATGCCGCCCATGAACAGCACCGGAATGAATACCGCGACCAGCGAGATCGTCATCGAGAGGATGGTAAAGCCGATTTCCTTGGAGCCGTCCAGGGTCGCTTGCCAGCGGCTCTTGCCCATCTCCATGTGGCGCGTGATGTTCTCCAGCATCACGATGGCGTCGTCGACGACGAAGCCGACCGAAAGCGTCAGCGCCATCAGCGAAATGTTGTCCAGGCTGTGGCCGAACAGGTACATGGCCGCAAACGTTCCGATGATCGACAGCGGCAAGGCGACGCTCGGGATGATGGTCGCCGGGATATTGCGCAGGAAAATGAATATCACCATGACGACCAGCGCGAGCGCGAGCAGCAGCGTGAATTCCACCTCCTCTACCGAAGCGCGGATGGTGACCGAGCGGTCAAACAGGACATTGATGTCTATGCCTGCCGGAACTTCGGCACGGAAGGTGGGCAGCAGCTTCTTCACCGAATTCACCACTTCGATGGTGTTAGTGCCAGGTTGGCGCTGGATCGCGAGCACGATGCCGCGCGTGCCCTTGAACCAGGCCGCCACCTTGTCGCTTTGCACGGAATCGATGACCCGCCCGAGTTCGTTTAGTCGTACCGGAGCGCCATTGCGATAGCTGACGATAATCGGGCGGAATGCGGCCGCGTCGAAGAGTTGCCCGTTGGCCTGCACCGCGAACTGGCGGTCTTTGCCGTAAAGGGTGCCGGTGGGCAGGTTGACGTTGGCCTGGGCGATGGCCTGCTCGACTTCGTTGATGCCGACGCCGCGCGCGGCAAGCTTGTTTGGGTCGACTTGCACGCGCACCGCGTATTTCTGCTGCCCGTACACCAGCACCTGGGCCACGCCGCTGATGGTGGAAATGCGCTGCGCGAGAAAGGTCTCCGCGTATTCGTTGACCGCCGACAGCGGCATCACGTCGGAGGTGAGCGCGAGGTAATAGACCGGGAAATCCGCCGGATTGACCTTGCGGAAGGACGGCGGCGTGGACATGGTCGCCGGCATTTGCCGCGCAGCCGAGGCGATGGCCGAGTTGACGTCCTGGGCAGCGGCGTCGATGTTACGGTCGAGCGCAAACTGGATGGTGATCTGCGTCGCCCCCTGGCCGCTGATCGAGGTCATGGAGTCGATGCCGGCGATGGTGGAGAACTGTTTCTCCAGCGGCGTGGCCACGGCGGAGGCCATGGTCTCCGGGCTGGCCCCAGGCAGCGCCGCCGAAACCTGTATCGTCGGAAAGTCTACATTGGGCAGTTGGCTCACCGGCAGCAAGCGGAAGCCCGCCACCCCGAAAATCACGATGCCGGCCATGACCAGGATAGTCATGACCGGCCGTCGGACAAACAGTTCGGCGATGTTCACGGTTTCCCGGTCGTCGGCTTGGCGATTGTGACCCTGGCCCCCGGCGCCAGGCGCAATTGACCCTTGACCACCACCGTTTCCCCTTTCTTCAGGCCCTTGGCAATGATGGCGTTGTCACCGTCGACCCGGTCCAGCTCGACCTCGCGTACTTCGGCGGTCATGTCCGGTTTGACTACATAGGCGTATTGGCCCTGGGGTCCGGTCTGCACCGCCTGCGACGGGACGACCAGCGCGTCGTTCTGGTCGTACAGCTTGAGGTTGGTGTTGACAAACTGGCCGGGCCAAAGCGCGCTGTCCTTGTTCGGGAATACCGCCTTCAGTCTGATCGTGCCGGTAGTCATATCGACGGCGTTGTCGACGAAACTCAGCGTTCCATTGGCTGCCGCCTGGTCCGAGTTGGGCGCCAGCGCATCGACCGTCAGTTTGCCTTTCGCCATGTGGTCGCGGATCACGGAAAGACGCTGCTCCGGCACCGCGAAATTGACGTAAATCGGTTGTACCTGGTTGATTACCACCAGCGGGTTGCTGTCGTTGGCCTTGACCATATTGCCCATCTGCAGCATGACTTTGCCGACAAAGCCGTCCAGGGGCGAGCGTATGGTGCAGTATTCGAGTTGCAGCCTGGCGTTGTCGACTGCGGCCTTGCTGGCCAGGGCGACGGCTGCGGCGGTATCTGCATTGGTGCGGATCTGCGCATAGGCTTCTTTTGAAACGAAGTTCTTCTGCAACAATTCCTGGTAGCGCCGCTCCTGCGAACGCGTCTGCTCCTTCTGCGCCGTGTCGCGCATCAGGTTGGCCTCGGCCTGGCGCAGCGTGGCCTCGAACGGGCGCGGATCGATTTTGAACAGCACCGCGCCTTTCCTTACCTTCTGGCCTTCCTTGAAGTTGACCGCGACGATCTGGCCGTCCACTCGCGCCTTTAGCGCTACCGTGGAGTACGCTTCGACGTTGCCGATCGCCTGGATCCGGACCGCGACAGTCTGTTGCGCAACCGTGGCGACCGAGACCGGAACGGCGAGGGCGGCCTTGGCGGGCTTCGCATCCTGTGCGCGCAGTTCGGCCCCCTTATAGGCGAACAGCGTTGCCGCCAGGAGCGCGGTGCAGAGGGCGCCGGAAAGTGCCAGCTTGTTGGAGCTGGTGACCGTGGTCTTGAAATGCATTAGGTGGGTCTAAGTTGCGATGGGTTCGGGGCTTGGTCTGCAGGCCGCTCTAAATGCGGCCTAACCAGGCTGCGTATTATCGACCGCGCGGCCGGTGTTGCCGTTCGTCGAATGTGGCAGGCGATCTGCTTACCAGGTGCCACGACCGGTCCGGGACATGATAAAGATTGCGCAATCTAGCGCAAAAGGTGTTCCAAGGCAAAAAGTGCCTCGGGGCGCTCACGCTCCCGGATCAGATGGGTCTTTTCCCCGTCCACCATGACTTCGGCCGCCCGCGGCCGGCTGTTGTAGTTGGAGCTCATGCACATTGCATAGGCGCCGGCCGACATCACCGCCAGCAGGTCGCCTTCGCTTACCGCCAGTTCGCGCGCCTTGCCGAGGAAATCGGCGCTTTCGCAGACCGGCCCAACCACATCGTAAACAGCGCTGGGTGCGTCACTATTCCTTACTGCAACGATGTCGTGCCAGGCTTCATACAGGGCCGGGCGGATCAGGTCGTTCATGGCGGC
>JBQMQE010000356.1:0-4244 GCA_052172655.1 Burkholderiales bacterium | reverse complement strand
GCGGCCAGCGCCTGCGCGACGAAATCGAGCCGGTCCTGGCCCCAGTACATGTCATCACCGACGAAGAAGGTGGGCGCGCCGAACACCCCGCGCGCCACCGCCTCCTCGGTAGTCTTCTTCAACTGCTCTTTCACCGCCGCATCGTTCACCAGCGCCTGGAACGCGTCGGCGTCGAATCCGGCCTGGCGCAGCACCGCGGCGAGTTCCCGTGGCTCGCCCAGATTGCGCGGCTCGGCCCACATGGCGTGAAAAACGGTCTCCATGTATTTGTCGAAGTCCGGCCCGCGCATCTGCATGCCGGCTGCCCCGCGCATCAACACCAGGGTGTTGATCGGGAAATGCGGATTGTGCTTGAACGGCGCGCCGTAGCGCGCCGCCCAGCGCTCGAGGTCCCGGTTCAGCCATTTGCCCTTGGCCGGGATCTCTATCGGGCTGTGATTGCCCGCCGCCTTGAACACGCCGCCGAGCAGCATCGGCCGCCAGACGATTTGCGCGCCGTGCGCGGCCGCGATCGCGGGCAGCGCCTTGTACGCGAGGTAGGAGTAGGGGCTGCCGAAATCGAAGTAGAACTCGACTGTCTTGGTCATCACAGAACTCCTTCAGCGTGAGTGCGTCACCAGGTTTCGATCCAGGGCCGCAGATCCATTTCATGGGTCCAGGCATTGCGCGGCTGCTGGTGCAGCTGCCAGTAGCTTTCCGCGATCGATTCGGGCGCGACGATGCCGCCCTTTTCCTTGAGCGCATAGCGCTCGGGAAAATTCTCGCGGATGAACTCGGTGTCGATGGCGGCGTCGATGATGATCTGCGCCACGTGTATGCCTTGCGGGCCGAGTTCGCGCGCCATGCTCTGCGCCAGCGCGCGCAGGCCGTGCTTGGCGCCGGCGAACGCGGCGAAACCCTTGCCCCCGCGCATGCTCGCCGTGGCGCCGGTGAAAAGAATCGTGCCGCGAGCGCGCGGCAGCATCACTTTCGCGGCTTCGCGTCCCATGAGAAAGCCGCCGAAGCAGCCCATTTCCCACACCTTGTAATACACCCGCGCCGTGGTTTCGGTGATGGAAAAACGCACGTTGGCGCCGATGTTGAACACTGCGACCTCGATCGGCGCGATGTCCTTTTCGATCTGCGCGAACAGCGCGATGACTTCTTCCTCCTTGCGCGCGTCCGAGCCGAAGGCGTGCGCGCGGCCGCCCTCGGACTCGATACGCGCTACCAGCGGCGCGAGCTTGTCCGCATGCCGCCGCGTGAGGCAGGCGATATAGCCTTCGCGTGCGAAACGGCGCGCGATCGCGCCGCCGGTGGCATCGCCCGCGCCGACCACCAAAATCGCTTTGTTTTCGCTCATGCGTTTTCCCCCTGTCGAAATTGGCCCGCCGGCGACGCGCAAGCCGCAACGAATCCCATGATTACGCCGCGGCGGCGGCGAGTTGCGGCGGCGCTTCGCGTATCGGCAGATTGACCACTGCCGCCAAAGCCGCGAGCGCGATGTCCGCATACCACATCCACTCGTAGCTGCCGCTTTCGGCAATCGCGATCCCGCCGAGCCAGGCGCCGAAAAAGCCGCCGATCTGGTGCGACAGCAGCGTCAGCCCGAACAGGGTGGCGAGATAGCGCGGGCCGAACAGCTTGCCCACCAGTCCCGCGGTCGGCGGCACGGTGGCGAGCCAGGAGAGGCCGAGCACCCCCGCGAACACGTAGAACGTGAGCGCGGTGTGCGGCGCCATCAGGTAGAACGAGATCGCAACCGCGCGGATGCCGTAGACCCAGGCGAGCAGGTATTTCATGCGGTAAGTCTGCGCGAGCCAGCCCACGCCGAGGCTGCCGGCGATGTTGGCGAGCCCGATGATCGCAAGCGACGCCGCCGACACCGCGGCCGGCAGCCCGCACAAAGCCACCTCGCCCGGCAGGTGGGTCACGAGGAAGGCGATGTGAAAGCCGCAGGTGAAAAACGCCGCGTGCAGGCACCAGTAGCTGCGGTCCTTGAACGCGATCAGTGTCTGTTCCGACAGGCTGATGCCGCCCGTATGCACCGTCGCCGCGCCGCTGTGTTTGTCGCGCAGCGGCAGCGCCAGCGGAATGGTGAGCAGCGCGGAGGCGGCCAGCGACAACAGCGCCGTGACCCAGCCGAAAGCGCTGATAAGGACCTGCGCCAGCGGCGCGAATATGAACTGGCCGAAGGAGCCGCCGGCGTTGATGAAGCCCGAGGCGAACGCGCGGCGTTCCGCCGGCAGGCGTTGCGCCGCGGCGCCGATGAGGATGGAAAAACTGCCGCCGCCCGCCCCGGCCGCGGTGACGACGCCGAGGAAGAAAATCAGTCCGAGGCTGGAATGCATGAACGGCGTGAACGCGAGGCCCAACGCGAGCAGCACCGCGCCGATGGCGATGATCCTGATCGAACCGACGCGATCGGCGAGCGCGCCGAAAATCGGCTGCGCCGCGCCCCAGACAAACTGGCCCACGGCGAGCGCGAAGCTGATGGTGACGATACCGAGGCCGCTGGAGGTGTTGAGCGGCGACACGAACAGGCCGAGCGCATTGCGTATGCCCATGGTCACGGCAAGGATCAGCGCGGCCGAAATGACCAGCATCCAGTATTGCCGTCTTGTGCTCATAGGCGTTTTCCTGAGGGGTTGGAGAGTAGCGCGAGGCTGCGCTCGATATCCCGGTGCAGTTCGCCCACGCTGGCCGCACCGAGCAGGGATTCGATTTCGCACTGCGCCTTGCGCCACAGCGGCAGGGCGGCCTTGAGCTTGCGCCTGCCGGCGGCGGTGACGCTGATGCGGCGGCTGCGCGTATCGGCGCCGACCGAGATTTCCACCCAGCCTTGCGCGGCGAGCGGCTCGAGGTTGCGGCTGAGCGTGCTGCGGTCCATTTCGAGTTCGACGGCGAACTCCGACAGCGTGCGCTCGCCGCGCGCGGCGTTGGCGAGCAGCGAATATTGGGTCACCTTGATCGCCTGGGCGGCGAGGTGCGCGTCGTAAATGCGCGTCAGCCGGCGCGTGAGCTTGCGCAGGCGCGCGCAGGTGCAGCCGAAGCTTGGGACGGGGGCGGTGGTGGCCATGGCGTGAATATACCATATGCGTGTAAGTACACCTAAATGCCAAATACGCCGCTTGCGCGCCGGCGGCGGCTACGCTTGGCCGACACCCGCGCCGGATCGCGTCTGCACCTATAATGCCTGCGGACTTCTACTGCAAACCGGATCGAGGACAGCGGTTTTCGATGAATAGGGACGTTCCTGCAGGATTCGAGCCTTTGTTCCGCACCAGCCCGGTGCTGGACCTGATCGGCCCGGTCTACTCCAGCGGCGAGGGCGGGCAGCGCGTGCTCGGACTGAGGGCGCAGGCAAAACACTGCAATTCCCGCGGCACAGTGCACGGCGGCATGCTCGCCACACTGGCCGATGTCGCCCTGGGCTACGCCATGGCGTTCGCTTCCGACCCCGCGCGCAATCTGGTTACGGCAAACCTGTCGCTGGACTATGCGGGTACTGCGAACGCCGGTGACTGGCTGGAAGCGCGCGTCGACATCCAGAAGCAGGGCAGCAGATTGTCGTTTGCGAACTGCTACATCTTTGTGAACGGGCAGCGCATAGTCCGCGCGAGCGCAGTGTTTCTCGCGGCCGGCTGAATCGATGCGCGAGCGCGGCCCGAAAAGCGCGGCGCCGCCGCCAAGCGGGCGTCAAACTGGGGGCAAGCACGCAATGAGCACGACCATCGTCGCTGGCTATGTTCCCGCAGCCATAAGCCGCGTGACGGAACTGCACGCGAATTATTACGGTAAAGCCTGGGAGTTCGGCCTCCACTTCGAAGCCAAGGTCGCGTCCGAACTGTCCGAGTTTCTGCGCCGTCTGGATCCGGCGAGAGACGGCTTCTGGACTGCCAATCGGGACGGGCGCGTCGAAGGTTCGATCGCGATCGACGCAGCGAAAGCGGGAACCGAGGGCGCGCATCTGCGCTGGTTCATCCTCTCCGACGCGTTGCGCGGCCGTGGAGTCGGCAATCGACTGATGCAGGAGGCGGTCGATTTCTGCCGGCAACGGGAATATGCCCGCGTTTTTCTGTGGACGTTCCAGGGTCTGGAAGCGGCGCGTCATTTATATGAAAAATTCGGCTTTCGCCTGGCCGAGCAGGTCGAAGGCGAGCAATGGGGAAAACGGGTGCTGGAGCAACGCTACGTTCTCGTCCTCGCTTAGAGTTCATTTCAAAATGAGGGGACACGTCCCCTCATGCTCCCCCACCCTATAT
>JBQMQE010000355.1:0-4314 GCA_052172655.1 Burkholderiales bacterium | reverse complement strand
AACAAGGCCAGCCTGGGCCCGGCTGGCGCCGCTGGATGGTCCGCCTGCGCGGCACATTGCTCTGTGCGCTGGCGCACAGCGCATTGCGCGGCAAAGGGGATATGTTTGGAATGGTTTCACTTTCCGCCCACAAAGGAGCGGATCGCCAGCGGCGCCAGCGAGCTCCAGTTCTATGCGCTGTTGCTGCAGAAGTGCGACATCGGCGATACCGCCTTTGCGCCCCCAGCGGGACCAGAGCATATGGCCGGGGCCGAGGGGGGAGGCTTGCCCAATCACAAACTCATTGTCAAAGGAATAACCATGCTGCCCAGCGCCAACAGCCTCGAAGGTATGCACGTACCCAATGTGACATTTAAAATCCGTGCCAACGATCAGTGGAAGGACGTGACCACTGATGCGGTATTCAAAGGCAAGACCGTGGTCGCATTCTGCCTGCCCGGCGCCTATACCCCAACTTGTTCGAGCTCCCACCTGCCGCGCTATAACGAGCTCGCCGGCGTGTTCAAGGCCAATGGTGTGGACGAAATCGTCTGCCTGTCGGTGAATGACGCCTTTGTCATGAACGAATGGAAGCAGGATCAGGAAGCCGAGAACATCACTATGATTCCCGACGGAAACGGTGAATTCGCCGCCGGCATGAACATGCTGGTGGACAAATCCAGCCTGGGCTTCGGCAAGCGCTCCTGGCGCTATTCGATGCTGGTCAAGGACGGCATCGTCGAGAAGATGTTCATCGAACCCGAAAAGGAAGGCGATCCGTTCGAAGTTTCAGATGCCGACACCATGCTCAAGCACATCAACCCGAACGCGGTTGTGCCCGAACCTGTCGTGATCCTCGCCAAGCCCGGTTGCCCACACTGCGCGCGCGCCAAGGCGCTGCTCGAATCCATGGGCTATCGCTACGACGAAATCAGCCTGGGCAAGCACATCACCACGAGCACGCTGCGCGCGGTTTCCGGCAGCGGCACCTGGCCGCAAGTCTTCATCGGCGGCAAACTCATCGGCAGTGCGGACCAACTGGAACTGTATTTCAAGGCGCGTACAGCGGCTTGAAGCATTACCCTGGCATCATCCCGGCTGCGTCCACCGGCATTGCGAGGAAAAATGAAGACATTGAAAGTTGACGTTGCGGTAATCGGTGCCGGCACCGCGGGCCTAGCCGCGTACCGCGCAGCCAAGACCGCAGGGGCGAGCGCAGCAATTATCGAGGGTGGCGATTACGGCACCACCTGCGCGCGCGTGGGCTGCATGCCGAGCAAGCTCCTCATTGCCGCCGCCGATGCTGCCCATGCCGTCGGGAAGGCACCGGACTTTGGCATCCATGTCGATGGCGTGCGCATCGATGGACGCGAGGTCATGGATCGGGTAAGGCGCGAGCGCGACCGCTTTGTCGGTTTCGTGCTGCGCGAAGTGCAAGACATTCCCGACGCGGACCGCATTCGCGGCCACGCGCGTTTCGTGGACAACCATACGCTGGCGGTCGCCGACCATACCCAGGTCAAGAGCAAGAGCATCGTCATTGCAACCGGTTCGCGCGCCGACTATCCGGATTCGTTCAAGGACCTGGGTGAGCGCCTCATCATCAGTGACGATGTCTTCGGCTGGACCGATCTGCCCAAAGCCGTGGCCGTGATTGGCCCAGGGATTGTTGGTCTGGAGTTGGGGCAGGCACTGCATCGGTTGGGTGTTCATGTCGCAGTGCTCGGTCGCGGCGGCCGCGTCGGCCCAATCAGCGATCCGCAGATCCGCGCTTACGCCCTGGCTACGTTCAGTGAGGAATTCACGTTGGAGCCGGACGCGCAAATTGCGCACATGCAGCGTCACGGCGAGCGCGTCGCCATTGGGCGCGTACAGCCCAATGGCACCTCGGCGATCGAGTACTTCGACTACGTTCTCGCCGCCACCGGCCGCACGCCCAATATAGAGGGGATCGGTCTCGAAAACACCACGCTCAAGCTCGACGCAAAAGGCGTGCCGTCATTCGATCCAGCGACCACTCAGACCACAAGCGCGGACGGTGCCAGCCCGGTTTTCATCGCGGGCGACGCCAGCAACTTCATCCCGCTCCTGCACGAGGCGGCCGACGAGGGGCACATTGCCGGCGACAATGCCGCACGTCTCGCGCTGGGCAAGCAGGTGAACCCCGGCCTGCGCCGCGCGCCCATCGGCATCGTATTCACCGAACCGCAAATCGGCATCGTGGGGGGCGGATTCCATTCGATGAAACCCGGTACTTTCGCCACCGGACAGGTAAGCTTCGAGGACCAGGGTCGCTCGCGCATCTTGCTCAGGAACAAGGGCCTGCTGAATGTCTACGGAGATCTTGCCACCGGCCGCTTCCTGGGCGCGGAAATGCTGGCGCCTGCGGCCGAGCATTTGGCGCATCTGCTTTCCTGGGCGCTGCAGAGCAAAATGACGCTGGCGCAGATGCTCGAGATGCCGTTCTATCATCCGGTAGTTGAAGAAGGAATGCGCACGGCTTTGCGAGAGCTCGGCCTTAAGCTGCGCGCGGCGCAGGTCAATGTCGGCAAGGCTGCCTGAGCACCTGGACAAGACAGCGCTGCGGCTTTTGCGTCGCATCGCCTCTGCGCTTTCGAGCTGATCTCAGGGCAAGGTAGTCAGCCACACGGGGGCCGGTGGCCATTAAAATATCGCTTGCAGACAGCTATCGACGGCGGCGGTTTGCGCAATGCTTGGCATGGGCGACGTAGCCCAGGTTATTCCCCGCGCACCATCACCCGGAATTATCTTGTATCGAGGTATTGATCTTGAGCACAGCAAGCAAAGCAGTTCCCGTCATTGCCATCGACGGCCCGTCGGCCTCGGGCAAGGGCACGATCGCGGAACGGGTGGCGCAGGCCCTGGGTTTTCACTACTTGGACAGCGGCTCCCTGTATCGCCTGGTCGCGCTCGCGGCGGTGAAGGAGGCGACCAGGCTGGATGACGAAGCGGCACTGGCCCGGCGCGCGCTGCACTTGCACGTCACGTTCGACGGCGGAGAAATATTCCTTTTTGGCCAGAAGGTTACAGATGCAATCCGGAGCGAGGAGTGCGGTATCGGCGCCTCCAGGGTGGCGGCACTGCCGGCGGTGCGTGCGGCCTTGCTACAGCGCCAGCGGGCTTTGCGCACCGGCCCGGGGCTGGTTGCCGAAGGCCGCGACATGGGTACCGTGGTGTTTCCAGATGCGACGCTGAAGATTTTTCTTACCGCAAGCGCCGAAATACGCGCAGAGCGCAGATATAAGCAGTTGAAAGAAAAAGGAATCGATGCTAATATTCAAACCCTTTTGCGGGAACTGCGTGAACGCGATCAGCGCGACAGCGCCAGAAGCGCAGCGCCCCTGCAACAGGCAGCCGATGCCCGGAAACTCGACAGCAGCGGTCTGGGCATAGAGGAAATAGTGCGCCAGGTACTTGATTGGTACCGGCAAAAGGTGGCGGGCACGCACATCCAGGAGGCCGTTTCGGAAATTTCGAAACGGCCCCTGACTTAGGGGAGTATGGGGGGATGTATCCCCTCATGTTGTAGCAACCCTGTGTGTGAGCCCGCTTTATGTATAACCAACCCCGTCCGCAAGGGCGGTGAATCAGGTAAATAAATCCAATGTCCAATCTCTCCCCCGCGGTCGCCTCCAACGAAAACAATTTCGCAGCCTTGTTCGAAGAAAGCCTGACGCGCCAGGAAATGCGCATCGGCGAGGTGATCACCGCAGAAGTAGTTCGTGTAGATATGAATTTCGTGGTGGTGAACGCCGGACTCAAGTCCGAGAGCTTCATCCCGGTCGAGGAATTCCGCAATGACGCCGGCGAGCTCGAGGCCAAGGTCGGCGATTTCGTCAGCGTCGCGATCGAGGCCCTGGAAGACGGCTTCGGCGAAACGCGCCTGTCGCGCGACAAGGCCAAGCGCCTGTCGGCCTGGATGGACCTGGAAAAGGCCCTGGAGACGGGCGAGCTGGTTACGGGCGTGATCAGCGGCAAGGTCAAGGGCGGGCTCACCGTCATGGCCAACGGTATCCGCGCCTTCCTGCCCGGGTCGCTCGTGGATATCCGCCCGGTCAAGGACACGACGCCGTTCGAGGGCAAGACCATGGAGTTCAAGGTCATCAAGCTCGACCGCAAGCGCAACAACGTGGTGGTATCGCGCCGCGCCGTGCTCGAGGCGAGCCAGGGCGAAGAGCGGCAGAAGCTGCTGCAGACCCTGTCCGAAGGCTCGGTGGTGAAGGGCATCGTCAAGAATATCACCGATTACGGCGCGTTCGTCGACCTGGGCGGCATCGACGGCCTGTTGCACATCACCGATCTCGCCTGGCGCCG
>JBQMQE010000354.1:0-4319 GCA_052172655.1 Burkholderiales bacterium | reverse complement strand
GGCACCATCGAGGAATGCTTCTACTCGATCATCACCGCGCGCAAGATCGCCGAAACCTTCAACATGGTGGTCGTGGTTCTGTCAGACGCAGCTCTGGCCACGTCGCAGCAGCCTTTCGCGCGGCCGAAGTTCAGCGAGACCTGGATGGCGCCGCCGGTGGATCAGAGCCCGGTTGCCGAAGGAGCCAGGTCCTACGACTGGGACGACACCACCGGCCTCGCCCGCCGCTTCATCCCGGGCCAGCCCGGCGGCATGCACACCCTCACCGGCCTCGCGCATGATCGCGACAGCCATGTTGCCTATGATCCGGACACCAACGAGGAAAGCCTGCGCGCCCGTAGCCTGAAGCTGGCAGCGCTGCAAAAGACGCTCAAGGCGCCGCCGGTGTTCGGCGATCCCAAGGGCGATCTGCTGCTCATCGGCTGGGGCAGCACCAAGGGCGCCATCGAGGAAGCGGTTGAGACGATGCGTGCCGAAGGCAAGAAAGTGTCCGCTATGCACCTGCAGTTCCTGCAGCCCCTGCCCCCGGGGATCAAGGAAATCCTGCACGGGTTCAAGCAGGTCATGACCATCGAGAGCAACTGGAGCGACCGGCCCGAGGACCAGATCATCGATGAAACCAATCGTCGTTACTCATCGCTCGCGATCCTGCTGCGCTCGCGCTACCTGGTCGACATCGACTGCTGGAGCGACTGCAAGGGTCAGCCGATCAAGCCCGGCAGCATCCGCCGCGTGATGCTGGAAAAGCTGAAAAAGCAAAAGTAAATAAAGGTGACCAGACCATGAATATGATGTCCGACATGAACTCCGCCACTGCGTGCCTGCTGCAGATGAGCGACGAGCACTTCGCGCTCGAAGACTATCAGAGCGGCGTGCCGCGCTGGTGCACCGGCTGCGGTGACAACGCCATCCTCGCGGCGGTGCAGCGGCTGTGCCGCGACGAGGGACTGCGCCCGGAAAAAACGGTGTTCGTGTCCGGGATCGGCTGCTCCAGCCGCTTTCCGCATTACATGAAGACCTACGGCTTCCACGGCATACACGGGCGCGCGCTGCCGGTCGCCGAAGGCGTCAAGATGGCGCGCCCGGACCTGACCGTGTTCGTGAATACCGGCGACGGCGACTGCACCAGCATCGGCGCGGCGCACTGGATCCACGCCATACGCTACAACATGAACCTCACGGTGTTCCTGCACGACAACCAGATTTACGGGCTGACCAAGAAACAGGCTTCACCGACCTCGCCCATCGGCACCAAGAGCAATACCACGCCGCGCGGCAGCTACCTCGAGGCCTTGAATCCGCTGACGGTCACCCTCGGGGTGCAGAACGTTTCCTTCGTCGCGCAGGCGGCCGACTGGATTCCGGAGGTCCTGTTCGACATCGTCAAGGCGGCCTATCACCACAAGGGCTTGTCGTTCGTGCGCATCATTCAGCGTTGCCCCGAGTGGCTGCCGAAGGCGCTGGACCCGTGGCTGCACGATCCGCAGAAAGTGCTGCTGCTCAACCACGAGAACGGCCTGCAACTGAGCGCCGGCCTGTCCCGGGTGTACAAGAACCAACTGGAGCACGACCCGTTGAACATCGACCGGGCGCGCGAAATCGCCTCGAGTCACGACACGATCCCGGTCGGGATTCTGTACCGCAACCCGGCGGTTCCCTGCTACGAGGACCTGCGCCATTCCGACAAGCTGCGCACGCCCGATCTGACCCGGGCGGGGCTCAACGCGGAACTGGACAAGTACACGGTCTGGCCGCAGGAAGCGAAACAAAAGGTCGCGTAGGGCGCCGGCGCGCGCCATCGACAGTTACGACGGGCGCCATAACCGATCACAAAGAATTCACCAGCAAGGCAGGTTGAAAAAACATGGAAGCGGACACCCAGGCACACGTTGCTTTTTTCCTCACCGGCAGGCGGCCGAGCGCGCATTTGGACGCAATCGATGGATTGGATTTGCGCCCGGCCCTGTTTGCCGGCTATCGCGAGCTCACCCAGTTGCGCTACGATTTTCCGCTGCTGCTGGTGGCCAAGCCGAGCGATAAGCTGTTGGTGCAGTCGCTGTCGGGTGTGGTGGACGCGGCGCTCGCCAGCGCAGCGCGCGGCAGCGACGCCGAGCGCATGCGCAAACACGTCCTGCGGCTGGAGCAGGAAATCCGTGTCCTCGTATCCGGCGGCGCCAGCGGGACGCTGGCCGCGCTTTGGGACCAGGCGGCAGGCCGGCTGGCCAAGGCAACGGACAAATCGGACACGGACAAATCGGGCACGGACAAATCGCTGGCGGACAGCCTGCGGCGCACCCGCGCCGCGGTCAAGGTCGACGGCGAGCTGGCAGATTGCGACGCAGCGCTGCCCGCGCGCCTGCTGCGCCACGCCTGGAGCGCGGTGCAGAAACAGAAGGCCGCAGGATTTCGCAAAGACCTGGACCGGCTGGTGCTCAAGCTGTCTGACATACTCAAGGCGGATTTCGAACGCTCCGAAGCGGGGCGCAGCGCCAAGCACCTGAAAGCGGCGGTAGGGACCGGATTCGGCGATGCGTTCGACTTCGATGCGATGTCGCGCCTGCTCGCCAAGGCGCTGCCGAAGGACGTGTTTCCCGACAGCCGGCGCAAGCGCATACGCGGACTGCTCGCGGTACTCGGCGCGCAGCAGTTCTTTCCCTCGCCTGACGCGCCCGCGAAAAAGACCGCCGCGGCCCAGCCCTACTCCTTCCTCTTCGACAGTTGCGCCGACGCGCTGGCCGCGTTCCGCGAGCGCATGCCCAAGCTGATCGAACTCGCCCGTGTCATCGCCATCGCCGAGCTCGAAATCGACGGCCAGTACAGCGAAGCCAAGCACGACGCCTTGTTCGAGCAGTTCGGCGCGAATGGGCTGGACCCGCAGGACCTGGCTCCGTTTCCCGACTATCTGGTCTGCGTCAACGTCGCAAAGATGCAGGCGGACGAGCACGCCCAGTTGATGGAAATCCTCTCCGCGGGTTTGCCGATCAAGGTCTTGCTGCAGATCGACGACATTCTCGAAGAGCCGGCGAGCGGCGAAGGCAACCTCACTTCGGGCATGCGCAGCAGACAGATCGCCAACATGGCCATCGGCCTCAATGAGGTGTACGTGCTGCAGTCCTCCAACTCCAACCTGTTCCAGTTCCGCGAGCGCATGTTGCGCGGACTTACCTTTCGCGGCCCCGCCCTGTTCAGCGTGTTTTCCGGCGCGAGCGCCAAGGCCTCCGGTCTGCCGCCCTATCTGATGTCGGCCGCGGCGATGGAGTCGCGCGCCTTCCCGGCCTTCACCTACGATCCGTCAGCGGGTCCGAACTGGGCGTCGCGCTTTTACCTCGAGGCCAATTCACAGGTGGATCTCGACTGGCCGATCCAGGGTTTTGCCTACGAGGACGAGGAGCACCAGAGGGTGTCGGAGGATCTTGCGTTCACGCTGGTCGATTTCGTCGCCAGCGACCGGCGCTACGCCAGGCATCTCGCGCGCGTTCCGCGGGAGAAGTGGAACGGCAGCATGATCCCGGTGGACGAGGCACTGACGCGCGAACGCAAGGGGTTGCCGGACAAGGTGCCGAGCCTGCTGATGGTCGATGCCGACAATGTGCTGCAGAAAGTGATCGTCGACGAGCGGCTGATCCGCGAAGCGCGCCGCTGCCGCGAAATGTGGCACAGCCTGCAGGAACTGGGCGGGGTGCACAATTCGCATGCGGAAAAACTGCTCGCGCGCGAAAGACAAGCCTGGGAAGAACGCATGCAGCAGGAGGCCGAGACACAGGCGCCTGCCGCCGCAGCGCCGGTTGTATCCGCCGCGACGAGCGCGTCCGCCACGCCAGCCGCGCTGGGCGCGTCCCTCACGCCAGCCGCGCCGAGCGCGTCTGCGGAGCCGGAACGCTCGCCCGACGAGGCTTACATCGAGACCCCGCGCTGCTCGACCTGCAACGAGTGCACCACGATCAACGCCAAGATGTTCGCCTACGACGGCAACAAGCAGGCGTACATCGCCGACGTCAACGCCGGCACCTATGCGCAGTTGGTGGAGGCGGCGGAGAGCTGCCAGGTATCGATCATCCACCCGGGCAAGCCGCGTAACCCCAAAGAACCCGGACTGGACGAACTGCTCAAACGCGCCGAGCCGTTTCTGTAGTCAAAATCCGTAGCAAAAGTCATTTTGCCACGGTCCGGGTTTGCGCAGCAGTCACGACCCGATACCGGCCACTGCCTGGTCGAAGAACACCCGCGACTGCGCCAGTACCGCGTCGCGCCAGCGCGGGTCGCTCGGATAGAAGGCCTCCACGTAGTCGGCGCGCACTGCGCGGGCAAGCTCCGGGTCG
>JBQMQE010000353.1:1077-4324 GCA_052172655.1 Burkholderiales bacterium | reverse complement strand
GATCAAGGCTACTGCCTATATTCTCTAAAACGGCAGGTCCGGATCGCTGCATGTTTTAGCCGATGGCTTCAACAAAGAGGCATCAAGTTACGCAGCGTTTGCTCTGATCACTCGGTAACGTATTTGCGATATCGCGCTCGACACGAGCGACCTTGCCGTGGTGATGCTGCCACGCTGCGACACCTCATTGATTTTCTGCGCTGTGAGGGCGTGATTCCCAGCGAGAAGATATCAGCACGTCGACTGACTCCGGCTGAGAATTGTGTAGAAGCATACGAGCAGTACTTGCGCGAAGCCCGCGCCTTGGCCAGAGCGACGATTGTCAACTACGTGCCATTCATCCGCGACTTTCTCGAAGAGCGTTTCGGTGATGGACAAGTCACGCTTTCGCGGCTGTGCGCCAGCGATGTCGTGCGATATGTACAGCACCAAGTGCTACGTCTGCATCGCAAGCGAGCGAAGCTTATGACCAGCGCGCTGCGATCGTTCCTACGCTACGCGCGCTATCGCGGCGACATCACGCTGGATTTGGCCGCCGCCGTTCCCGTCACCGCCAACTGGTCGATGACGTCGATCGCCCGCGCGATCGCGGCGAATCAAGTACGTCAGTTGCTGGTCAGCATTGATCGACGTACCGCGACAGGGCGTCGCGACTATGCCATCTTGCTCTTGCTCGCGCGGTTGGGGTTGCGTGCAGGTGAAGTGGTGTCTCTCGAACTCGATGGCATTGACTGGAACGCAGGACAATTGAGCGTGCGCGGCAAGGGTAGCCAGCACAACGCCCTACCCTTATCCACGGAAGTCGGCAAAGCGATCGCCGCGTACCTGCGGCAGGGGCGACCCTATAGCACAAGCCGCCGGGTATTCCTGCGCGCCAAAGCCCCGATCCGCGGTTTTCGGGGGGCGAGTGGCGTCGGGTCCATCGTTCGGCATTCACTCAAGCGCGCCGGCATCAATGCCCCTACCGCAGGAGCGCACCAGTTTCGCCATGGATTGGCTACCGAGATGTTGCGCCAGGGTGCTTCGCTCAGCGAGATCGGCGATTTGCTGGGACATCGCCATCCACAGACCACGATGATTTACAGCAAGGTCGACCTCAAGGCGTTGCGCACGCTGGCTTTGCCGTGGCCAGGAGGTGTGCGATGAACACGCTTCGGCAGGCCGTTCAGGAGTATCTGAGCATGCGGCGTGCTCTGGGCTTCAAGCTACACGAGGCTGGCAAGGCATTGCTCGATTTCGCCATGTTTATGAAGCAGCACCGCGCTTCCTACATCACCCAAGCGTTGGCGCTCGCCTGGGCTCAACAACCTTCTGGCGTCCAACCCTCGCACTGGGCACAACGACTGAGCTTCGTACGCGGATTTGCGCGTTATCGCAGCGCCACCGATCAACGCACGCAGGTTCCGCCGCAGGGCTTGTTGCCATTCCAACCGAAGCGGGCGCGACCGTACCTATATTCGGACGATGAGATTCGAAGCTTACTGGGCGCCGCGCTCAACATGCCGTGCCGCTATGAGCGCGGTGAACTGCGACCGTGGACCTACCATTGTCTGTTCGGATTGCTGAGCGTATCGGGTTTGCGTCTCGGCGAAGCACGCAACCTCGAGCTTCAGGACGTCGATCTTGATGCGGCGGTGTTGACGATTCGCGGCACGAAGTTTGGCAAATCTCGACTCGTACCTTTGCATGCATCAACTTGCAAAGTACTTGCTGACTATATTGCGCGGCGCAGACATCACTGGGCAGCACGGCCGGTGTCCTCCTACTTGTTCGTTTCCAGCTGGGGCAGTCGTTTGGATGGAGGAGATATTCATCGAACTTTCTATGCGTTGTCCCGCCAGATTGGCCTGCGCGGCGTATCCGAAAGTCATGGGCCACGTCTGCACGATATGAGGCACGCTTTTGCGACGAATACGCTCGTGCGCTGGTACAAATCTGATCAAGATCCAGAGCGCCGCCTGCCGATCTTGTCCGCCTACCTCGGCCATGTTCACGTCGCCGACACGCAATGGTATTTAAGCGGTTCTCCGGAACTGATGCGCGAGGCGATGCGCCGGCTCGAGCACCGCTGGGAGGCTAGGCCATGATGGCCCTTGCCAGCTTCGCTCCATTGTTGCAGCGCTTTTTTACACAACGCCTGATGCAGCAGCGCCAGGCGAGTCCTCACACCGTCAGCTCCTATCGCGATACCTTTCGTCAATTTCTGAAGTTCGTTCAGCAGCGGCTGCATAAGCCGCCATCACGCCTGAGCTTCGAGGAGATCGATGCCCCCTTGATCGTGGCGTTTTTGGGTGATCTGGAGAAGCGCCAGGGCATAAGCGTTCGCAGTCGTAATCTGCGCCTCACCGCGATTCACTCCTTCTTTCGTTATGCGGCGTTCGAGATGCCGACTCATTGCGCACAGATCCAGCGGGTGCTCGCCATCCCCAGCAAGCGCTTTACCCGCACTTTGGTCCCCTTTCTCTCGCGACCCGAAGTCGATGCCTTGCTTGCCGCTCCAGACCAGCGCTTCTGGTCTGGCCGACGCGATCACGCCTTTATGCTGATGGCAGTGCAGACGGGGCTACGCTTATCTGAAATGATCGGGCTCAAACGCGAGGACCTGATCCTCGGGGTCGGCGCTCACGTGCGCGTGATCGGCAAGGGCCGCAAAGAACGCTGTACCCCCATCGCCAAATCCGTTCTCGCCGTCTTGAAGGCTTGGCTACGGGAACCACAAAGAGGGGACGGCAACGTGCTCTTTCCCAGCGCCAAGGGTGAACGTCTCAGCGTGCATGGTGTGCAGTACCTATTGACCAAGCATCGCACAACGGCATCCAGCGTTTGCCCTTCGTTGATTCAAAAGCGGGTGACTGTACACCGCCTTCGGCACACCATGGCCATGGATCTTCTACAAGCAGGCGCCGAACGTTCGGTGATCGCATTGTGGCTCGGGCATGAGTCGGTGCAGACCACGCAGATCTATCTCGATGCAACGCTCGCAATGAAGGAGCAGGCTCTTGCGAAGACATCCCCACGGCACAGCAAGCCAGGGCGCTACAAACCAGGAGACCAGCTCCTCGCCTTTCTAAATAGTCTGTAGGCAGAGAAACCTATGTCGGGTGATTGCTTGTGCAGATCTGCTCCGCGACCATGATTCTTCGAATGATTCTGACCGTTCACCCGAATCACAAGACATAGTCAGGAAGGGTAGATAGTGGCGGCTATGTCGCCAGCGACATAGGCACCACACAACGGCCATGCACAT
>JBQMQE010000353.1:0-1067 GCA_052172655.1 Burkholderiales bacterium | reverse complement strand
CGCCACCTATCTGCTGGAGCGGAAGGTCGATATCCGTGTCATCCAGGTGCTGCTCGGGCACACGAAGCTCGACACGGGGCGCTGTATGCCCAGGTAGCTACCGACCTTCTGCGCGAAGTGATCAGTCCCCTGGAGACCCCGCACCCGGCATAGATCACCTCCATGGGGCGCCCTGGAGGTTGCCGATATCTTCCGCACCCACGGGCCAGCCTTGCGGCGGGCTCAGCACGCACATTTGAGCCTGGATCAGTCGGCCATCGAACAGTGCCGCAGCGCGGCGCTGGGAGGACATGTATCGCGCTACAACGTCTGCGAGCATACCCAGAGCGCCGCGCTTTGCGAACGCCTATGGCAACAGCCGAAGGCCGGGTCCCCCGCCAGAGCAGTCGTCGCTTACGATAGGGCTCGCTTGCGCGCAGGTTATAGAGGAGCGACACCGAGATCTGCGACAGCTGGGCAAAGCGCGCATCGCCGAAAACCGTAAAGGCCCGAACTAACATTACATTGGTCGCCGGACCGGAGAGCGTATTGTACAGGCTGTCGGTCGCGGCCAGTAACGCCGCATCCCCGGGGCCATATTGGCGGGAAAAACTGGCGGGGCTGGCACGAACCCGTGGCTTGAGAGACTGGGTGTCGCGATATTGAGCGAATAGCCTGGACAGATGCTCTCGCGAATAGCCCGTCAAGCGTTGCAGATACGCGCTCAGCACGCCGCGCTGCCCCTTGCTCCGACTGAAATAGCTAAATCGCCTGTTCACGGTGGCGACAAAGGTCCGCAGCGTCGATTCATCGGCGGGAATGGAAAAGGTGACGTCGGTAGTGCCCGCCAAGCATTCCCGGATTTGCTCAATTGTTTCGAGCAGTGATTCGTTCATATCGATCACCATGGGTAGATGATCGATCTAAAATCCCTATTTCAGCCTCATATGCCATTGAAATAGACTCTACCTTGCATGTCTGACAATGCGACGGTACCCTTTATTGGCGCTTAATCGCAGAAGTGCGGAACGTGTGTGGCCGCCAAGCTGATCGTGTCTTGATCCCGCCGTGGTGAACGTGCGTTTTCT
>JBQMQE010000352.1:0-4391 GCA_052172655.1 Burkholderiales bacterium | reverse complement strand
CAATGATGATGGCAGCGCAGACACCGACTTATTTAACTTGACGATTGCCGATGAAGTGAGCGGCAAGAGCGAGCAGATTCGTAATGTGACTGGCATCTCAAACGCGATTCGCCTGGTGAATCGCGTCCTAGCCAACGAATCTTCGTTGGTGCGGGTCGTGGGTACAGTGCCCACCTCCCGTCCGGCAGAGGCCGCAATCGGCGTTGATCCCGCCGGCATGGCCGCCGACAGTCGACCCTTATCGGTTGCGGTGGATTTTAACGGCAGCCCTCTGGACAAGACCGGTTTATATGCCTTGGAGAAAGCAGATTTGTTCAATCTCTTGTGCATTCCTCCTGACACGCGGGACGGCGACCATCCAGATAATACGGTCTACCAAACGGCGATGGCCTACTGCAACAGCCGGCGCGCCATGCTCATTGTCGATTCGCCGACCGCATGGAGTGCCAACCCCGATACGGCGGCCTCCCTGGCGAGCGCCGGCCTGCCCGCGCTCGGATTGAACGGTCCTGCGGCGCGAAACGTCGCGCTGTTCTTCCCAAGAATCAAAAAATCCGATCCTATGCAGGATGGACAGATAGATACCTTTGTTGCGTGCGGGGCTATTGCTGGCATCTTCGCGCGCACGGATTCGACACGGGGTGTGTGGAAGGCTCCTGCAGGTTTGGATGCTGCTATCAATGGGATTGCCGGCCTAGAAGTCAATCTGGCTGACGGCGAAAACGGCCAACTGAACCCGCTTGGGATAAATAGCCTGCGGTCCTTTCCGGTGACGGGCCAAGTAGTTTGGGGCGCGCGCACGCTGCGTGGTGCTGACAGCATCGGGGACGAGTACAAATATATTCCGGTGCGGCGCTTGGCCCTGTTTCTTGAAGAAACCCTGTACCGCAGCACGCAATGGGTCGTCTTCGAGCCCAACGACGAGCCGCTGTGGGCGCAGATCCGGCTGAACATCGGCGCGTTCATGCAGAACCTGTTCCGCCAGGGCGCGTTTCAGGGCAAGTCGCCGCGCGAGGCCTATTTCGTCAAGTGCGACAGCGAGACCACGACGCAGGCCGACATCAACCTCGGCATCGTCAACATCATCGTCGGCTTCGCGCCGCTGAAACCGGCCGAGTTCGTCGTCATCAAGCTGCAGCAGATCGCCGGCGACATCGCGACCTAACACGCACCCTCGTCATTCCCCCCGTTCCAGGAGACCACGCATGGCACAGTTTTCCGTCAACGCCCAGCGCTTCGACCCGTACAAGAATTTCAAATTCCGCGTCAAGTGGGACGGGCGCTATGTTGCGGGCGTCAGCAAGGTATCCGCGCTCAAGCGCTCGACCGAATTGGTCGAGCACCGCGAGGGCGGCGATCCGTCGAGCTCGCGCAAGTCGCCGGGGCGCACCAAGTACGAGGCCGTCACGCTGGAGCGCGGCGTCACCCACGACACCGAATTCGAGAAGTGGGCCAACAAGGTGTGGAACTACGGTTCCGGCCTGGGCGCCGAGGTGTCGCTAAAGGACTTCCGCAAAGACCTGATCATCGAGGTCTACAACGAGGCCGGGCAACTGGCGCTCGCCTACAAGGTGTTCCGCGCCTGGGTGTCGGAGTTCCAGGCGCTGCCCGATCTCGACGCGAACGCCAATGCGGTGGCCATCCAGCACCTCAAGCTGGAAAACGAGGGCTGGGAACGCGACTACGAGGTGACCGAACCCAGCGAGCCGAGCTTCACCGAACCTGCGCGATGAGGGGAGCACCCGTGCATGCCGACGCCGCCGCGTTGCTGGCGCTGTGGGAGAGCGCGCTCGGACAGCCGGCACTGGCGCGCGACGACGCATTGCTGCGGGTTTCGTTTGACGCCACTGCGCGAACGCTCGGTGAGCGCAACGCGAGGCTCATTGAACTCCATGCACGGCTGTTCGGGCGCGAGGTTGCATTGCTGAGCCATTGCCCGTCGTGCGGCACGGTGGCGCAGTTCGGCGCCGACTGCGATGCCCTGGCCGCAGCGATGCCGGTGGCCGCGGAGGTTCAATCCCAACGTCTGGAAGTTCAGGGCCACCTGATCGAGTTTCGCCTGCCCGACAGCGCTGACGTGGCCGCCGCGGCAGGCGAGAAAGCCGGGGACGAATTCGCCCAACACATGCTCGAGCGCTGCGTATTGTCGTGCACGTTTGGGAGCGAAAGCGTGTCGGTTCGTCAAATACCGGTGGCGGTGCTCGACGCGCTGTCCCAGCGCATGGAGACACTCGACCCCTGCGCCAGCGTGTCGTTCGCGCTCGCATGCCCTGAGTGCGCGACGCGGTGGGACGCGCGGCTCGATGTGGGCCAGATGGTGTGGCAGAAGGTGCAAGCCGCAGCCGAGCGGCTGCTGCTGGAGGTGGACGCGCTCGCGCGGTCCTACGGATGGACCGAATCCGAAGTGCTTGGTCTGAGTTCGCAGCGGCGCGCCGCCTATCTCCAGATGGCAGCGGCGTGAACACGCGGACATGATGGATTTCCTGCGCCGCCTGGCGCCGCTCCGGGAGACCGATACCAGCCGTGCCGTGGCGGTACTGCCTTCGCGTTTTGACGCTGGCAGCCCGCTGCAGGCGGCGATCGGCGAGGCCGGACCGGTGCAGCGCATCGAAGACCGGGATTTGTCGCTGCAAGGCGATACGGTCCCGGCGTCAGATGGAGAGCGTAAGCCGGTGCAACACCCCGCCAGGACGCGTTCGGCGCGGCACGAGGCGCCGGGCGCATTGACGGCGCAAAGTCGTTCACTGCCGGAAGACCTCCCCCCAGACGCCTCGCTGCCGGTACCCCGCGAATTGCGATTGCGCGGCGAGAGACAGGGTGCGCCCCGAGCCTCCCGTTCGCCGGACGCCTCGCCGCCGGAAGCCGGCGAAATGCCATTGCTCCACGCGGGACGGGACGCTCCCCAAGCCTCCCGTTCGCCAGCCCGGCACGGACCAGGCGACCTTGACGCGGCGAGCCCTTTGCGCGCTGTGCCGCAGCGAGCACAGGCGGGTGAGCGGGCGGTGAACACGGCGCCATCCACAGTCGATGCGGATGTCGCGGCCTCGGCGGTGTTCGCGAACCAAGGCAAACGGAGCAGTGCCATGCCGGCTGGCGCGGCGCGTGTCGCATCGCCGCTGTCCGAAGCAAGCCTTGCTCAGCGTGCGGGCCATGCCCGAGACGAGAACTCGGTGGTCCACGTGACGATCGGGCGCATTGAAGTGGTGGCCAATGTCGTACCTGCGACTACGGCGCGCCGCAGCCCGGCGACACGCCCACCGACGGTGGCGCTGTCCGATTACCTGCGCGGTCGCGGCGGGGTTCGCGGGTGAGCACTGCACTCGCCATTGCCGGCGTGACTGCTGTCCTGCGCGATCTGCTCAATGACGGAATGATTAACCATGACGTCAGTAACTCGGTTGGCAACGTGACTGTGAGCGCTTTGCCGCCTGATCGCGTGATACCCGCCAGTGGTGCCGAAAGTGCGCAGATCAATGTGTTTCTGCACCAAGTCACGCCCAACGCTGCCTGGCGCAACGCGGCGCTTGCGTCCCGCGATGCGTCCGGAGGGCAAAGGCTGACCAATCCGCCGCTGGCGCTCGATCTGCACTATCTCGTCAGCGCCTACGGTGCCGAAGATCTACATGCCGAAATTCTCCTCGGTTACGCGATGCAACTGCTGCACGAAACCCCCGTGCTCGGTCGCGCGGCCATTCGCAAGGCGTTGTCTCCCTCTCCTGACGTGGGCACAACGCTGCCGCCTGCCCTGCGGGCACTTGCCGATTGCGGCTTGGCCGATCAGTACGAACAAATCCGTATTACGCCGGCGACGATGGGCTCCGAGGAAATGTCGCGGCTCTGGTCTGCCCTGCAGGCGCATTATCGGCCGACCGCCGCGTACCACGTGTCGGTGGTGCTCATCGAAGCGGTGCAGCCGACGCGGGCGTCGCTGCCGGTCTTGTCGCGCGGCGTAGTCGATCCGGTCACCAACCGCGATCGAGGCGTAGTGGTGAACGCCGACATGCTACCGATGTTGCCGACACTGTTTAACGCAGCGCCTCCTGCACAGCAGACGGTCGCGCGGCTCGGCGAAGCGGTCGTGGTTACCGGCGTGCGGCTCGCCGGCACCGGCGCCGTGGTGCTACTGACGCACCGGCTGGTAACCATGGCGATTGAGTTGCCAGTCACGCCCAACATCGAAGGCACCGAGTTGACACTCACGCTGCCGAGCGACGCGGCGGCGCAGACGGCGTTCGTTCCCGGCCTGTGGCAGCTTAGCTTGCGCGTCACGCCCACGGGCGAAGTCAATCCGCGCGAGACCAACGGCATTGGGTTGCTCATCGCGGCCGACCCTGTTATCGCGGCCGACGTACCCCTCGGTCTGCCTGTAGCGAGCGTGGTGCGCGGGGGCG
>JBQMQE010000351.1:0-4392 GCA_052172655.1 Burkholderiales bacterium | reverse complement strand
GGGTCGGGTACGGCCTCCCCAGTTTTTGTAAGCAGCCTCTGGGGCCAACGGCGCGTTGAAATGTAACAGTGACAGGTGACTCCCGGCCATGACCCGTCACTGGCGATTCTTCTCCAAAGCCGACATTGCTTATGTGTGGTTACCCGAAAGCGGACGTTGAATCGGGGTCGTTGACTGAGCCATCTTTATTCTCCCTTATACCCTTCAACGTATGCCATTTTCCCTTTGCCACCAGCGTATGAACTGGATTATCTGTCCAATGTCTTCAGTGGCAACCCCTTGCACGGGGGGCATGTTTCCGAAATGCCAGTGATGGGCATTCACACCCGATTGCACCGCCCGAT
The DNA here is from genome assembly GCA_052172655.1 of Burkholderiales bacterium. GTDB lineage: Bacteria > Pseudomonadota > Gammaproteobacteria > Burkholderiales > SG8-39 > 2-12-FULL-64-23. The sequence continues at coordinate 4,048 of JBQMQE010000351.1, read as the reverse complement.
AAAAAGAGTTGTCATCATGGTGAGATGGCACGTAATAGATATGGATCAAGGGCGGCCCTTTGTCCGCCGTGCCTTCTCCCCACTGGCCATGGCACACGGAACAATTCTCCTGAAATTTCTTCATGCCACGGCCAAGTTCGAACGGTACCTTGGGGTTTTTGGGTAATCCGGTTATCGGGCTGGGTCCAGCAGGGGCATGTTGCATTCCGGCGGCACTCGCCTGTTGGATCGCCGGGTCCGACAACATAACGATCATGATCGCAAACCCGGCGACGAAGGCTGTTTTACGAACTAAGTGGTTCACGCTGCGGTTTCCTTGATGTTTGTTGAAAGAAGGATAGGCGAATCAATCCAGCTGCGAACTTTGAGCAGCTTGTCGGCGCACCGCAGTCCGGCGCTCGAACCTGCCGCAGAATTTCGCGCTATGCACATTATGTTCATTTCGCTGCGCTCCGCAACCCGGACGGGGTGATCGGAGCGAGTTCAGTGGTAAAAACAGGACATAAAAGCATTATGTGCGGCGGCACACGGACGAAGAAAGAGTTTGCGTCTATAAGAGATATTCCCGCGATTACCCCTGAATGGAATTTAGCCATGAAACGCATGAACCTTCGCAAGACCCTGCACGCGGCCGCATTGATAGGCGCAACGATCGTTACAACAACAGCACTAGCCCAACCGTCGCAAGGCGGAAACGGCCCGGGCTACGGCATGGGCCCCGGCATGATGGGCGGCCAAAGCCAAAGTCAAAGCCAAGAGCAAAGTCAAAGCCATGAGAAAAGTCAAAAGCGAGGCCAACCCCAAGACAAAGAGCAAGGTCAACCTCAAAAGCAGGGTCAAGGCGTTTCTGGACCCGGCATGATGGGTGGCCATGGTTCCGGCAACCGCATGGGCCCCGACCAGAAGGGCGCCTACGGTTCCGGCAACCGCATGGGCCCCGACCAGATGGGCGGCTACGAACGGGGATCCGATCCGAAATGAAATCGCAGCGACCAGCCTATAGTGGCGCCACTTAATAGGAGTCGATTCAGTAAATAATAGAATCAATCCGGCCGCAAAGTCTGAAGAGCGAGTCGGCGCTCCTGCTGGTAGCGCGCCTGGGCCTCCGACAGTTTGCCGCCTGCGGCCGCAGCCAAGCCCGCGACCAGCAGAGCGCCGACTGCACACGCCGACAAGGCCAAAGAGGGAATTGTCCTTTGTCCGGTACCTGCCGGACCGCGATCGATGGCAGATTGCGCGATGGCTCCTTTCTGAAGAAAAAGCCAGCCTAACAAGCAGGCGTCAGCGCTGTCTGTGCTCGACCGAACATTATCGCCAACGAACCCGGCGCTCAGGCCGGTGGCGGCCGGGGCGCGGACTGTTGCCGCAGGTACTCCTTGCGCTTCATGCCGAGATACTCACCCCGTTCCATTTCATGCAACTGGCGCGGATAGCGCTCGATGGCGGCGAACCACTCGCGCAGACGCTGTTCGAGCCGCTCCTGCGGCGGTGCGGAGACGGCATCGAGAAAAGCCTCGATGGCGAGGTAATAGCGCATGGTATTGCGTTCCACCAGGCCGCGTATGCCACCGATATAAACGGGCTGGCCGTCGGCTCCCGTGCCGGCGTCGGTAAAGCCCACCTTGCTGCGCCCGATTGTGGCGAGGTAGGCCTGCAGCGCGAGCCGTCCCGCCAGGCCATAAGAAAACGAATACGAAAAGTGCATGAATGTGCGCCCGGATTCCAGCGGGACTGCCTCGAGCACGAAGCGGTAGTCGCGCGTGTCGAATGGCCCCGCGTCCGCGCTCAGTCTCACCTTCAGGTAGTTCGCCGTTTGCGCGGCAACGCGGTAGGCAAAGTCCACCCGGTAGGCCTGCGCCAGCGGCTCATCGTATTTCCTGCCGATACTGACGTTGAGGACCGCCCCCTGGCTGTCCGACGCAGCGCGGCAGTACTTGATATTGATGTGAAGAATCAGGATGTCGCACCAATCGCCCGGATTGATCAGCGCCGCGCGCACCGTCGCAAACGGGTAATCGATGCGCGCATAAACGTCGCCGGTCACGCCATCCGAGGTTTCGCTTGAGTCCAAATACAGCGGACTGTGGAACTGATTGTGGCTGAGCCGGTCCTGCAGGTCATCGTACTTGGCGCGCAGAGACGCGGCCGAATTCGCGTCCACGGCGTCGGCGTAAGCGATGCGCGCGCCCGTGCATAGCAGGGCAATTGCAAGAAACAGCACCGCTGCCCGGAATGTTTTCATGCCAACGGAGGGGATGGGCAAGGGAGCCGTTGATGGGCGAAACTTGTCGTGATTTTAGCCATTGTCTGGATGGTTGCTGTCATTCGTGAAAAGTGCTGGCCCCGACGCAATCGAAACTGGCCACGGCCCATGCCGAAAATCGCGCGTAGCGCTTTTGGCCGATGCCCGTCGCGCCTTTTTCCAGGTACAGGGCCCAGGCCCAATCGGGTTCGAACAGGCTGGTGGTGGACGACCAGTATATGTCCTGCACGTCGGTGAACGGATGCCCGGAGGGCAAGGCCGGGCTGTGGGCGGCGCAATCCACCAGCGCTTCCAGTTCGTTGATCGTCGGCAGCCGCCAGGCACTTCCCGCGCCTTCGTGGTTAAGCGCGGCCACCGCTGCCAATGCCTCGCGCCAGAGCAGCGGTTGCGCTGTGAGCTTCGCGCTGCGGCGCCAGAGCAGGCGGGTGAGACGATCGAGTACGCCGGCGTGATGAATTTCGAAGCGCGGTTCGGGCCACGGTGCGCCATAGCGGAATTCGCCGTCCTGACCGGAGCCGGCGCATGCAACGATTTTGCCGGCGGCGTCATGGCACAGGCCTTGGCCCGTGCGCGGGACCACGCCCAGACCTTCGCCGCGCACCGGCCATAGCATGAACGATTGATCTTTGCCGCCGTAGAACATGCGCCCGCCATCGAGCGCCACGTACCAGGCGTGCGCCGGGCTGATCACCGCCGTCGTCGCGGTCCAGTACCAGCCGTTGAACACGTCGACGAACGGGTGTCCCTCGGGCAGCGCGGGCAATTTGGTTTGGAAACTGAGCAAGCTGCGCATTTCGCGGCGATTGGGCATGCGCCAATCGCGCCGGCCGACGCGCCGTTCGCGGTTCATCGCCGCGACGAAATCCAGCGCTTCCTGCCAAGTGAGCGGAAATTCCGCGAGGTTGGCACTGCAACACCAGACGAGACCGGTCAGACGATCCACGACCTCGTCGCCGCGCAAGTCGAAACGCGGTTCCGGCCAGGACGCACCAACGGCAAACGCAGCGTCCTGGCCGGAACCTGCGCACGCAAGCTCGCGTCCATCGTCAGCATGGCAGGTGCGCTGGCCGGTATGCAGATAGTGCTGAGAGCTTGGATTCATCCGGCTATTGAAGTGGGCTGGTGCGCTGGTACTTATTGCCACGACACGATTCGAGGCCGGACGCACCGGTTCAGACAGCATGTATGGTTCCCGCTGATGAATGTTCCTCAGGCAGCGGTTCCGATCAGTGCCCCGATGCCTGCAGTGACCCCCATGGCCAAGGCACTCCAGAATGTGATGCGCATTATTCCCGTTGCCACATTCGCGCTGCCAATATGGGCAGCCAAGCCTCCGAGGAACGCGAGAAACAGAAGCGAAGCTACAGAAACGACAAGAATGAGGTTCGACTCCGGGACTAATGCAACGACCACAAGCGGCATGGCGGCTCCGGCCGCGAAACTGGCGGCAGAAGCCAGCGCAGCCTGCAGCGGTCGCGCCCTTAGCGTCCCGGAGATGCCGAGTTCATCACGCGCATGCGCACCAAGCGCATCATGCGCCATGAGTTGCTCGGCGACCTGTTTCGCAAGAGAGGGGTCAAGCCCGCGGCCGATGTAAATTGCCGTCAATTCCCGTTGTTCGCCGCCAAAGTCCTCCTTGAGTTCGGCGCGCTCTTGATCGAGTGTGGCCCCTTCGGTATCGGCCTGCGAATGAACGGAGACGTATTCTCCAGTCGCCATCGACATGGCGCCTGCAACGAGACCTGCGACCCCCGCGATCAGTATGCTGCCGTGGGTCGCGCCTGA
>JBQMQE010000350.1:0-4395 GCA_052172655.1 Burkholderiales bacterium | reverse complement strand
ACGAAGCCGCCCTCACGAGGCGCAAGCCCAGGCCGCCACCGTAGCTGCCGGGGTCGTACCAGCCGCGGTACGCGGCCCGGAAGAAGCCCGGGTCGCCGTACCTCCAGCTGCCGCCGCGAAATACCCGGCACGCGCCTCGCTCCGGCTCCCTCGGGCCTTGCTTCGGCGAACTCGCGTAATAGTTCTCGTCATACCAGTCCGCACACCACTCCCACACGTTCCCGCTCTGGTTGTAGGTTCCCCAACCGCTTACCCCTTTCGCGTACCCGTACACCACGCTGGTCTGGTCGTTCCCCTTGTTCTTGTCGTTGCGGCACTTCGTCTTGTCCCAGTCCTCTCCCCACGGATACGCGAGTCCCAGCGGCCCCCGGCACGCACGCTCCCACTGCGCCTCGCTCGCCAGCTTGCACCCCGCCCACTTCGCATACGCCACGCTGTCATCCCACGAAACATCGGTCACCGGGTGATCCGCCAACCCTTGCTCGCGGTGGCGCGCATTGTCCGGCGCACGGTGCCCCGTCGCCTGCACAAACCTCAGGTACTGCGCATTCGTCACCGCGTACACCCCGATCCAGTAACCCGAAAGCTCTACGCGGTGACGTGGACGTTCATTCACATTCCCCTCGCCCTCGGCCGATCCCATCTCGAACTCCCCAGCCGGCACATGCACCAGCAAGGAACCGTCCTTTGCGTTTACCGCCAGCGGGTGCTCGACGCGGAAACGGCCCCGCTCGATCTGCCGCAGCAAGCCGGCCCGCGAGTCAGTCATGTTTCGGACTCCAGGCACTGCGCAGTTGAGACGCGGCGCGATTCACCCGGTTCGAGCCTCTTCGCCCAACGTCCCGACATCTGCAGTTCCGTTCTTCACGATTCATTAACGATCGGCCGATTGCGCGCGTGCGTCAGAAATCGACGCGCGGCGCGTCCTCGATCTCCACCGCGCCACGATCAGCGGCCTCGGTGCTTTCATCGACCACGATCCCGCTCGCCACGAATACGCCCTGGAAGGCGCAGAGGATCTCCAGAAACGCGCGCGTGCGCGATCCGATCGGGCCGCGCGCCTGACCGAGAAGCGCGGTGTGACGCGTGTAGTCTTCCGGCGTGCCCTCGATCGGCGAGTGCAGCAGGGAAGCATCACCCGCGCACGCGTTGACCCAGAAGACGTGGTCCTGCTCCGCTTCGGAGATGAGGTCGGGTTCCAGCAGGCGGGCCACCAACCGCTCCGGCCAGTGCTCGCTCGCGGCTGCCGCACGCAGACGCGCATCATCCACCAACCCGCCCTCGCGCCCGAGGTAGAGGCCCCGGGCTTTCTGGAATGGGTCGGGCGCGTCGAGATCGGAACGAAGCTGTGCGTGCGAAGGTTTCTCATCGCGCCACCACTCGAAGACGTCCACCAGCCCATCGGGCAAAGGCGGCGAGTCCTCAACCTTGAAAGTACCCAGAGTGCGATAGGCGGCGAGCGCCCGCTCGACGGCGGCGCGCTGCTGAGTGCCGGCGGGCCGGCCCGCGCTTGCGGACCAGCGTTCGCACAGATCGAGCACCTCGAGCAGGCGCAGCGAGCGGGTCACTTCGAACAGCCCGTCTTCGTCGCCCACCAGCTTCAGGTTCTCGACGTTGTGCGCGGCGTCGGCCGTGACGCTCGACAGGGCGCGGCGATAGTTCTCCAGAAGGCCGCGATCGGAGCTTGCCCCGACAGTTCTGGCGATGCGCGCGCGCAAGGGTTCCGGCGCCATGCCGAACGCGTGAACCAGCAGCATGCCGTCCGCGTCCTTCAGTTCGGCGTAGCGTTCCAGCCTGCCGGTGACCAGGGCGTGCAGCGCTTCCAGCGCCGGGCTGCTGGCCTGACGGGCCTGTTCATCGATGAGTTGTTCCAGCTCCGCCGACTGGCAGCGGATCCAGGCAGCGTAGATGCCGTCGTTCAACGATTCGTCCTTGACCGGCAGGGCGCGGGCGAACACCGCCACTGCCTCCAGCACCTCGGGTGCCGCAGCCGCAGTCGCCGCGGCGAGGCCCGCGCGCACGAACCTCGCGTCCAGCGTGCCCCCAGGCGGCCAGCCCAGGGCGGACAGAACCCTGGCGAGCCCGGGGCCCGGCGCTTGCGCCCATTCAGCCCACAAGGCGGCGATCTTTTTGCCGTCGCGCAGCGGTGACAGCCGCCGCAGCACACTTCGGATTCGCCCGTCTTCGGGGTGCCCCTCTCGCAGCGCCTGTGCGAGCGCGATCACGCCGGACGGGTCAGGCACCTCGGCGAGTGCCTTGATGGCAGCTCGTCGCCAGAGTACGCCGATAAGAAACGTTGTGTCGTAGAGCCGGTGTTTCGCCTCGTCTGCCGTCACGAGCGCCTCCCTAGCCCTGGCCGGTTAAACAGATCTTTGTAACGGCATCATATAGCAATATCAAGCGCTATTATGGTCAACCACGCCAACTCCGATGGTTCCTCTCTCGGCACTCCATCGACACGAGCCACTGCGACTCGGAAGGGTCAATAGGTGGTGGATCACGCGGGTCGACCGTCGCTGACAAGACGCCGTGCGCACCGTGGCTGTGGTCCGCAAGGATTCGTTTTGGTGGGTCTCCATGCAACTGCAGCCGTGCGGATGAATGACGCCGGTCGGGTAATTTCCGCTGTTCTTCAAGGCGTAGATGGTGCGATTCCCGCATGGATCGGAGCCGCGACGGAAGTCTAAGCTGCCGATGTCGCGAACATGATCGCTAACGGGGATTCCGTTTACACGGTCTTTCTTGTTCCTGGGGATACTGTCTTGGCGCCGAAGTTGAAACAAGTTGTTTAGGAAAATGGTGCAGAGGGAATAGGGATGTATCACGAGGTATATGACCGTTCTTTCAAGGATTTCGCGCAGTTGGGCGCGGCGCGTTAGTCCCGCGTCCAAATCGTGATGCGCTGAAGGCGTGAAGCGTCGTCTCTCCGCCCTGTTCTACGCCGTAACCACCGTAGCCGCCTGCGCAGTGTTTATCGGCATCACGAACAGCCCGACCCTGACCAGCGGCCCCACCGGATCAAGAAATTAATGACTGAAGCTGCTTTCTGCTATCGCTGCGGCACCCATCATCCAATGTTTCGCACAGCGCGAAGGTCAGCTGCGGCGAACCGGCCCATGGATGCGAGCGACGCTTTGGCGAGCGGGCTGAAGCTTCCCGTAATGCTGTTATTTGAGGGCTGGGGCCAGTCTGAGCCCGCAGCGCGGCAATTCAGCTTGCTTGCATCTCGCCCGATAGCAAAATCCGCGTACCCTTTTCGGCAGTTTTGACTGCATGGACCAGAGCCCGCGCCACACGGTCTGCTTCAATCGCGCGGTAATTGGCAGGAATCAGCGCTCCAAACCGCATGAAGATCAGAGCGAGTTTTTCGCCACTGCGTTCGAGTTGTCCGAGCGAGTCCCGATTCCCGATCAGCATCGACGGCCGGGCAAACACCAAGGAATCAAACCCCAGGCGAGAGACGGCGCGTTCCATCTCTCCTTTGACGCGGTTGTAGAAGATCAACGATGTCTCGCTCGCCCCCATCGCGCTCACGATCCCCAGCCTTGAAGCACCCGATGACCTTGCCGCATTCGCCAGAGCCAATACTGCATCGAAATCCACGGCGCGGAACGCCCGCTGACTGCCCGCCACCTTGATGGTGGTGCCGAGGGCAATGAAGACATCGTCAACGGCCGGCAGCGCAGGAAGCGCCGCAAAGTCGAGCACGTGGAAGCTCAGTTTTGGATGAGTTGTCGCCAATGCCCGCCGGCCCACGCCATGCACCGCTATATAGGTCTTGTCGGCCAAAATTGCCGAGAGAATCTCTCGGCCCACCAGGCCCGTTGCCCCCGCCACCAAAGCCACCCGTCCCGCTACCGGTTCTTGCATGCTCGCCTCCATAGCGATTTCCGCCATCATTGCGCGGTCACCCTTCGGTTTGAACCGACGAGCGATCACCAACGCAGACGACAGGCAACGCTGGTCATATGGCCGTCTGCACTCGAACGTCGATTCTGGCACGTTGATGCCGAATAGGTAGCCCCCATTGCTTCACGTAGCTAAATGATGCTGGCAGGTGACACGAAATCGATCTGGTACAATCGCCGAAACACAAGCGATCTTGCTGGGCACGGGCGCAGCCGAGCGCCGTGTGTTCACCCGTCGCTCCCTCTGAAGGCAATACAAGCAATAATGACTGCCCCGCTATCGGGCTCGCTTCTCGCTGCCACTGCCTGGTTTGCGATCGCGGTGCTGTCGCCGGTTCGGCCCGGCATCTTCCTGCTTGCCCCCGACAACGGCGCCCAGCCGGGGATGAAAGTCAAGTAATGCCCGCATCCGGCTCGGTCTTGCAACTGATTCTGGGCGTGATCCTGCTGTGGCTCGCGCTCGGGCTTGCCGGCGTGTTCTTCCCGC
>JBQMQE010000349.1:0-4415 GCA_052172655.1 Burkholderiales bacterium | reverse complement strand
AATTGGCGCTCGCGCGGCTCGACGCAAGGGCGGCGTCGCCACCGTCGGCAAGCGCACCGTCACCGGCCGTGCGGCTTGCGCAACTTACGCTCGCCGGCGCGCACTACGACAGCGGCGAGAACGCGCTGGCGGCCGAAGAGGTGCGCATTGGCAGTCTGGGCGTGGACACCGTGCTGGAGAACGGCCGAGCGTCGCTGCAGGACCTCCTGCCCGCCGCGGGAGACGCGAAATCCGAAAAGCCGCTATCGGCACGGGTAAAAGCGTTTGAATTGGGGACGGGCAGGGTGAGCGTGGCCGATCGCGCCAGCGGCGTCGCATTTGTCCTGCAGCGCCTGAGCGGGAAGCTCAAGAACATTTCGAACGATGCGACGCAGACCCTCTCCTTCGATGCGAGTGCCGGCGTGAAAAGCGGCGGACGCATCGCGCTGCGCGGGCAGGCCGTGCCTGCCACAGGCAGGGTAACGGCGAAAATCGAGGTGAACCGGGTCGCGCTTGCACCGATCCAGTCCCTGCTGGCGCGATACGCGCGCGTGAAGCTGGCCTCGGGCGAGGTTTCGCTCGCGGGTACGCTGCGGGCCGGCGGCAAAGAGGCGAAGCTCGCCTACTCCGGCAGCGCCACCATTGCCGATCTCGCGCTCGACGATCCGGCCGGGGTTCGCTTGTTTGGCTGGAAATCGCTTGCGAGCGAATCGCTCAAGGCCACGCTGTCGCCGCATCGCGTCGAAATCGACGAACTGCTGCTGACGGCGCCGGCAGGCCGGCTCGCGATTGCGACAGACGGCAGCAGCAACCTATCGCGGGCGTTTGCAAGCGAGCAGGCTACGGCAGGCGAAAGCGCGCCGCGCGCTGGCGCGGCGGACGCTGCGCCCGCGGCGAAGGACGTCGAGGCAAAGCGTGTCGAGACCCGGGCCGGCGAGAAGGGCGCCATTGCGGTCGCGGTGCGGCGCGTGCGTGTCGAGCAGGGCGCGCTCGACTTTTCCGACGACAGCCTCAGTCCGGGGTTCGTGGCGAAAATAGTCGATCTCGCTGGCACTGCGAACGGCCTGTCGAGCGAGCGCGAATCGCGCAGCCAGTTCGCGCTCGAAGGCCGCGTCGACGAATTCGGCTACGCTCGCCTCTCCGGATCGGTCAATCCGTTCGCGCCGCGCGACCGCACCACGTTCCGGGTGCAACTGCGAAATATCGACCTTAGCACCGCATCGCCTTATTCGATGCGCTTTGCCGGCTACCGCATCGCGAGCGGACGTCTCGCGCTGGACCTCAACTACCGCGTGCGCGCCAGCCTGATCGAAGGCGACAACAAGATCACGCTCGATAAATTCACGCTGGGCGAGCGGGTCGAAAGCCCGGACGCGCTCAAGCTGCCGTTCGAACTCGCTGTCGCGCTGCTGAAGGATGCGGACGGCAGGATATCGCTGGAAGTGCCGGTTAGCGGCAACCTCGACGATCCCCAGTTCAGCCTGGCGCCGCTGATCTGGAAGGCGGTCGGAAATTTGCTCGGCAACATCATTTCGGCGCCGTTCCGCGCGCTGGGGCACTTGTTCGGCGGCGGCGCCGGTGAGGACGGCGGGACGATAGCGTTCGATCCGGGGAGAAGCCGGCTGCAGCCGCCCGAGCGCGAAAAGCTGGGACAGGTCGCCGCGGCGCTGGCCAAGCGCCCGGAACTGAAACTCCTCATTCCGGCACGCTACGACACCGAGGCCGACGCGAGCGCCGTTAAGCGCGCCACGCTCGGCCGGGAGATCGGCCGCAGAGCCGGGTTCAAGCTTGCCGAGGACGATGAACCCGGACCGGTCAATGTAGAGGACAAGCCTACGCGGACAGCCTTGAGAGAGCTGTTCGCCGAGCGCTTTTCCAAAGCTGAGCTCGAGCGGCTGCGCGCCGAGGCGGAAGCGAAGGCGCGCGCCGCCGGACTGGCCGCGCCCTCGGTGTTCGAGCGGGTGCGCGAGTTTGCCGCTGGCGAGCCGCAGGTAGTGGACGCGCGCGAGTTCTACCGGATCTTGCTGCGCCGCCTGCGCGAGTCGCAGCCGCTGCCGCCGGACGCTCTGGCTGAACTCGCGCAAAAGCGCGGACTCGCGATCGAGGCCGCGCTGCAGGCCGCGGGCACCGACGCTTCCCGCATTTCGCGCACGATTGCCGCGCCGGCCGCGGATGCCGAGGCCAAGCAGGTTACTGTGCATCTGTCGCTGGCCGCGGGCTGAGCAGGGCCGGCTCACGCGGCGGGAAAACGCGCGCGTCAAGCCGTATGCATGAAGCCGCGGCCCGCGCGCCTGTGCGTTTCATCGCCACACGACTACGCCGCTTCTCTTGCCTTTGGTGCGCCAGCACACAGACGGTGCCCGCATCGGTACGTATTCTGCGCATAGTGACGTGTGGCAATGGCAGCGATCCCGAAGCGCATGCGGCAGAGCAGGCCAGGCTTGCAAATGGACTTTCCCTCATCCGCTCGTTGCAGCTTTAAGGATCTGATCTCATCAGGAGCTTAGTCATGAAATGGGCAGGTATGTATCTTGTTGGTTTTGTCGTCCTGGCTGGCGGCATTCTGGCCGCGCTCTGGAAATTGGGTATTCTGGCCAGCATCGGCACAACCTGGACCGTGATCGGCGTCGTGATCATGATCGGCTTTGGCATCATGATCGCAGTCTCCAATAGCGGCATCAAAGAAAACATCGAAATCGACCGGAACTGAGCGGTTCCGGCACGGGAACCGAAGGCTGCGCTCGCGCGCATGCAAGGCGACGCAGCCCAGGCTATCCTGGCGTGCTCGCGCGAATCAACACGAGCGATTCGGACTGCCTTATTTGTTGCCGCGGCCGACGGCCCAGACGGCCGCCTCCAGGCGCGAGCGGAAACCGAGCTTCTTCAGCAGGTTCTTGACGTGCACCTTGACCGTGGCTTCGGTGATGTCGAGGCTGCGCGCAATCAGTTTGTTCGACAGGCCGCGCGCCAGCGCTTCCAGGATTTCCTGCTCGCGCTTGGTCAGCGTGGCGCTTTCGCGCTGACCCGCGGTGGCCTCTTCGCGAATCGCGCGTGCGAGCAGGCCGTTCAGCCGCTCGCCGATGACCGTTCTGCCGTTCAGGGTCTGGTCGATGGCGGCGAGCAGATCCTCCGGCTCCATGTCCTTGAGCAGGTAGCCGTCCGCGCCGCTGCGGATCGCGGCCACCAGGTCGTCCGCATTGTCCGAAACCGTGAGAATCACCACGCGGCAATCCAGGCCCGCGTCGCGGATTGCCTTGAGCGTGTCGATGCCGTTCATGCTCTTCATGTGCAAGTCGAGCAGGATCAGGTCTGGGTCGAGTTCCCGTGCCCCGGCTACACCCAGCTCGCCGCTGGAAGCCTCGCCCACCAGTTGCAGGTGGGGAGCCATCGCGATCAACTGCGACACCCCTTTGCGAAACAGGGGATGATCGTCGATGATCAGGATGCGATTGCCTTCGCTCATACCGCCGCCTCCGGTCCGTTGTCGCCGCGTGCTCTCAGGCATTGTCGGCGTCCGGCGGCAATCGCGGCCGGGCGCATCCCCGCTGCGCGGGGCCCCTGCTTCCTGCTCATCCCGCCGCCTCCGCCGTCGGAGTTGCCCCGACTCGGAACGGTCCGCGCGGGGAGAATTCGAGCTCGACGCGCGTGCCGCCCTCGGGCCGCCGCGCCACCTGCAGCGTGCCGCCGAGCGTCGCGGTGCGATCGCGCATGATCGCCAGGCCGTAGTGATGCGTCGGCGGCTCGGCGTCCTTGATGCCCACGCCGTCGTCGTCCACCGCCACGCAGATGCGGCCGTGCTCGATCGCCAGCCGCACCTCGGCGCTGCGCGCGTGTGCGTGGTGCTCGACATTGGTGAGCGCCTCGCGCACCACCTGCAGCACGTGAATCTGCTCGCTCGAGTCGAGCTCGTGGCCGAGCAGCCGGTCGTGAAGACGGATCTCGATACCGGCACGCTGCGAAAATTCGCGGATAGTCTCCTGCAGCGCCTCGGCGAGGCCGCGGCCGTCGATGCGCAGGCGGAAGGTGGTGAGCAGTTCGCGCAATTGCCGGTAGGCGTTGTTGATCCCCAGCTTGAGTTCCTCGACCACATCGGCTGTTTGCGCGAGCGCGCCGCTTGCGTTGAGTTGCACTTTGAGGCGCGCCACCTGGATCTTGAGGTAGGTCAGGGACTGCGCCAGCGAGTCGTGCAGTTCGCGCGCGATCACCGAGCGCTCTTCCAGCAGCGCGATGCCGCGCCGCTCGTCGCTGCGCTTGGCAGTGGCGAAAGCCGCGCCGATGTGGTGGCCGATCGATCCCAGCAGCTTCATCTTCCACTGTTCGAGCTGCATGTCCGGCGGCAGTTGCAGCAGCATCACGCCGTAGGGTTTGCCGCCCTCGGACAGCGGCACCGAGAGCATGCGCTCTTCGCCGCTGCCGACGATGCGCACGCCGGACTC
>JBQMQE010000348.1:1754-4423 GCA_052172655.1 Burkholderiales bacterium | reverse complement strand
GTTCAGCCATCAACGTGCGAGCAATAAATAAAGGAATAAACATGAAAATAGATGCATATGGTACGGTTTGTACTTATCTCATTGCATTTTGCCGCGGCAATTGCTGCAACGGTGCTGGTCTTGCAAAAGTAGGTATTGACATGATTATGCCTGAATAGGCATAATGCGATGGATGTCGAAGCAGCCGCGCAAGCCCCTCAAATGGATTGGCTCTGCCAAGCGCGATCTTGACGCAATGCCAGAGGACGTCAAAGACGTGTTCGGGCACGCAATCGACCTGGCGCAAGCGGGGGGAAAGCACCAGGATGCCAAGGCAATGAGCGGATTTGGCTCGGCTGGCGTGTTGGAAGTTGTCGAAGACTATCGCAGCGATACCTATCGTGCAGTCTACACGGTCAAATTCGCTGGATGGATTTACGTTCTGCATTGCTTCCAGAAGAAATCCAAGAGCGGTATCAAGACACCCAAGGAAGATCTGGCACTGATCAACGTGCGGCTGAAAGTCGCAAAGCTGGATTACGAAGTTTGGCAAGCACAGCAAGGAGCACGATGATGAGCCAGCGCGACGAAGTGTCCATCGAAGAAGGCAGCACCAACGTCTATGCCGACTTAGGGTATGCCGATGCGGCCGAAATGCAACGCAAATCACAGCTTGCTGGGGAGATTGCCCGCGCGATCAAGGCGCGCCGCTTGACGCAAGCCGGGGCCGCCGCACTGCTTGGCATCGATCAGTCAAAGATTTCGCGCATTACCCGGGGACAGTTTCGCGGCGTCAGCGAAGCCAAGTTGTTGGAACTGGTGGCCAAGCTGGGTCACGACGTGAAGATTGTCGTGGGACCTGTACGCCGCCGCGCCGGCAAGATTGAACTTCAGTTTGCTTAAGCAGGGCGATGAAGATTTCCCTGGCTGGGCACGCTAAACTCGGGCAGCGTCAGGACTTGTTTTGACAGGGTTGTCGGGCAGGGTTCGAATCACAGATAGGGATCCTAATCCGCCGCCATCGCGAACGATACAATGTGTCAAATCTTGAAATAGAAAAAACGATTTATAATCAAACAATAAGGTAGCGTTGCAGGAGCCAAGACGGTTTGTGTTGGCGTATGTTCTGGCCCGCCAGTACCTAGGCCGCAAACTGTCTGCGGCCAAAACGAAGCCCCGTTGAGGCTCAAAGCCTGGCGGGGCTTTGCGTTTATACCTGTTGACCTCGCATCAGCGAAATCTCCGAATTCTACAATCGCGCGAACAACAGCCATGTGCCTGGGGGCCAACAACTTTGCACGCTGGCCGTAAATACCAATGCAAACCAAGAATGGAAATTGATTTCGGCCGCGCCTTGAGGTAATTTGCTGGTTCTGCTGGGTGTTACATCTCGGTGTTACACGGCAAAAAAGAGCACTGCGTTTTTCTAATCGCTTCAACAGGTTAATTGTCGCGATTTACGCATCCCGCTCTCTCCGCCAAATGTCAAGCGCTGTCAGGTAGTTAAATCCACCTGACGGCGTTGTTCCCTCGTCTGTTCCCTCGTTGCTCCTTGGGTGCTGGGGGGCTGATGTTTGTGAAGCTGGGCGTAATCGGTCACAAACACTGCTTAGCCGCCGACACTACATGAAGGACCAGCTCAATGCACCCATCGTCCTCGATCACGAGCTTGGAGGGTAGCGGCACCTCTCTGGGTTGCCGAAACGCTTTCCTGAATTTCTTGCCGCGCGACTACGCAAGGACCGCGCGCCGGGCGCCGTCAAACATTGAGGATCTGAACGCGAATCCCGTATCGTTCGTAAATCGGGACGGCGCGTCGGTCGCAAGTGATCAGCGGCACAGCATGCGCCGCCGCGGTCGCGGCGACCAAAGCGTCATAGACAGAGCCGCCTGTTACATCCAGTTCTGCCAAACCGGAAATAAACTTGCGATAGGCGGAAGCGGTCAGCCGCAACCATGGATCCGGAAAACGCGTCGCAATGAACTCGCGCACCACGCCTGCCGGTGCCCGGTGCGGCGCCAGCAGGCGCGTAAGTACGGAATACGTCTACGGCGCGCAATGCTCCACAAGCGAAAGGCCATCGTCCAGAGCCTGTCTCGCTGCATCGTGTTGTTCGTGCCATGACGCGAACGCCGCCACCACCACGCTGGTATCGGCCGCCATCAACGCCGTACGCGCTCCATCGTCTCGCGAACTGTTTTGGCGGTGAGCGGCGGCAGCGACTCGCCAGGTACGGCGATAACTCCCTTGCCACGACGCTTCAACACCATCGGGGTCGCCGCGATTTCTACCTCGAGACGCCCGTCGCCGGCACGCACCTCAAGCACCTGACCGGGATGAAATCCCAGCGCCTGCCGAAGCGCCTTGGGAACCACCAGCCGGCCGGCGGAATCAATGGTTGTTTTCATGCCATTAAATTGCCATAAAAATGGCATATTTGTCAAAACCAAGTACGGTATATGGACCTGACTGGTGCATCCTCGAAGACGAAATTGTTTCCGGACTGGGTACCACGTACTCTTTCACCTGATCCGGGAATCGTGAGCGCAGTTTGACCGGAAACTTACATTTGGGAGGGCCAATGTCCAGACAAAATCGTGTTACGCCGTACGGAGAAATTGTCGCAGTCAGCGCGAAAGGCACGCTCATGGGTAACCGCGGGTGTCTGCACGATGATGCGGGCAGGATC
>JBQMQE010000348.1:0-1744 GCA_052172655.1 Burkholderiales bacterium | reverse complement strand
CGCAAAGCATGGATTTACTGCTTGGTCGAATTCAAGGGGACCAAACGGACGGTCATGGCGCCCGGTAACTATACTGAGCTTTTCTTTCTCGATGAAGCGACTGCATTGGCTGCCGGGCACCGGCCTTGTTCGGAGTGCCAGCGCTCTCGCTACAAAGAGTTTGTCGCCAGATGGACCTAAGGGAATCGCGCTTTGCTTCAGGGCAAATCCGCAACGGCTGCGGTTATCGACGCCGAATTGCACAAGGAACGGCTGCAGGCAGGAAATTGCAAGGTGACGAGAGAAATGTCCCTGGACAAGTTGCCTAACGGGTGCATGGTCGCGTTACCCGATTCCCCGACCGTCTACCTGGTGCATGGGGCACAGCTACTCCCGTGGTCGTTTGAAGGGTACGGAAAGCCCAGGGACCGTAGCCCCGGAGCAACGGTGGAGGTGCTCACGCCGTTGTCTGTCGTGAACGCCGTGGGAGCAGGTTTCGATCCTGCGTGTAAGGCCGTTCAATTTCGCTGAACTGGACGCTTGACCGCTGACCAATGATCCGTGTTGATCGTGCGGTCAGATCGCACTCGAAGTTTTCTCGTTACATAGCCGTGTGAGGATCCGCAGGCAGCCAGGCGCATCTGGTGAGCCCCGGCTCCGCCAGGGTTTCTATGGCCTGGCGGAGATCAAGTCGATGAAAAACGGTCAGGTGATTCTGCCGTTACCCCACTCCCAGAATCCAGCCTTCAACTCCAGCGACAGTGCGTTGCGAACCTGTCAGATCCGGGGAGAGAAACCTTCCGAGCTGCCCGTCCAGGTCGGCCTGGCGCAACCACGCGGCCACCGAGTAAGCGTCATGCTGGTCGGCGGTGCGCCCGTTCACGGCGTAGGCGTGTTTCCACAGGGCGGGATAGACCTCCACCACAGCCGACCGGCCTGCCGGGATTTGCCATCCGTCAAACGGCCAGAAATGCACACGCTCGCCTAGTTGCCGGCGCAGGTACAGCAGCCACGGTATCCCGGCATGCGTGGACTTGGCGACCTGGCCCGGCACATCGAAGTGAAACACCGACTTGGCTGAGCCGGCCCGTTCCTCCGTCAAGCGGCGCCACCGAGAATTGCCGGCGCGATCAGCGCCTTTGCCGTGCAGACCGTCGCGGACGAAATCGACATAGAGATTGTCTTCATCGGTGGGCCAGTGCCGCTGGAAGTCTTCGAGGAACGTCGGCCAATCGGGCGCCAAGTGGTGCACTTCAAAATAACGCAGCGGGAACGAAAAGCCATGGTCAATGCCGACCAGCGTCGGCACGTCTTCGGCGAGGCGCGCCACCAGCCATTCCGCAATGCCGCGCCGCGTCCAGTATCTGCGCGGGCTGGGCGGCGGGGAGACTTCCTCGGGCGGCAAGGCGCGATCCGCCAGATAGACGCGCAGGCCCTTCAGGCTCGAGTTCGGTGTCTCGGCACCCGAATAGTCGATGCCGATGTGGCGGACGAAGGCAGGCGGCAATTCAATCCCCAAGGTGGCACCACTCGTCCTCGCGCAGTCCGCGCAGAAAAGCTGCTACCGATTCCAGCGCGCCATGCTCAGCGGCCCATTCGATGTGTTCCGCCAGGCGAAGCATTTTCATCAAATAGGGCGTGTCATGCCACGCAGCAAGAATCAAAGGCGGCGCCGGCTCCCAGCCTCCACCGACCCGCTTGCGATCAGGCAACAATTCCCAGAGCGCGTTCCACCGCTGCGTGTGCCGCCGGCGAGGAGGCGCGC
>JBQMQE010000347.1:0-4442 GCA_052172655.1 Burkholderiales bacterium | reverse complement strand
ATTCGTTCCTGCCTCAAGCAGCCGGAATTCGCCCCGGTGTCCGTGCCCGCGCAAATTGCAATTCTGCTGGCGTTGAGCGAGAAATTGTTCGACCCGGTGCCGCTTGAGCAGATGACCGACGCCGAGCATGCCGTGCACGAAGCGGCAGCGAACATCCCGGCGGAGGTAGGCGCACGCTTCGAGACCGCCGACAAGTTGAGCGATGAGGATCGCAAAACGATCGTCGACATCGCGCGCAAGGCGCTCGCCGGTTTCCAGCCCAAGCCGGAATCAAAACCCAAGCCGGAATCGAGACCCGGGTCGGAATCAAAGCCCGAGTCGAAACCAAAACCCGAGGGCAAGGCCGAATCCAAACCTGAAGGCGAAGCCGAGCCCAAGCGCAGGCCCAAGCCCAAGCCCAAGCCCGAGGACGAGTCCAAGCCCGCTGCCACTACCCCTATTTAGCCAAGCAACGATACAACCGGAGAACACCATGCAAATTCAGATCAACACCGACCATAACATCGAGGGTCGCGAGGCGCTTGCCGCTCACGTCAGCGGCGTAGTGGAGGGCGCCCTCGACCGATTCAGCGATCAGGTCACGCGCGTCGAGGTTCACCTGACCGACGAAGTCGGCCACAAGAGCGGCCAGAACGATAAGCGCTGCGTAATGGAGGCCCGACTCCAGGGCCGCCAGCCCATAGCCGTCACCCACCACGCGGGGTCCGTGCACCAGGCCGTCGACGGCGCCGCAGTCAAATTGACCAGACTGCTCGAGAGCGCGATCGGGCGGCTGCGCGATCAAAAGAGTCGCGCGGCGGCCCCGTCCCCGCAGGAGCCGCAAACGCCGGAGGAGTGATGAGCGACACCACCGCGAGCCTGCGGCGCAAGATCGGCAGTGCCGGCGATCTGCAGTCGGTCGTACGCTCGATGAAAGCCCTGGCCGCTTCGAGTGTCGGCCAATACGAGCAATCGGTGCGCGCCCTGGCCGACTACTATCGGACAGTGGAACTGGGTTTGAGCATTCTTTTCCGCAATAGTGCGCCGGCAGCGCCAATGACAGTAGGCACAAGTCGCGCCGGGAAGGCCGCCGTCGGCGCGATCGTATTCGGCTCCGATCAGGGACTGGTAGGACAGTTCAACGACGTGGTGGCTGATTTCGCGGTGAAGGCGCTGGCCGCTCTTCCGGGCAAACCCCAGGTCTGGGCGGTCGGCGAACGCGTGCACGCCCGCCTGGCGGATGCAGGGCTGCCGCTGGCCGGGCTCTACGCCGTGCCCAATTCCGTCAAGGCGATCACCCCGCTCGTCGGGGAGATTCTGGTCGAGAGCGAGACGAGCCACAGCCAGGGTAAGGTCAGCGAACTCCATCTGTTCTACAACCGTCCCAGCTCCGGCGCGGTCTATGCGCCTGTCAGTCAGCGACTACTGCCCTTGGACGATGCCTGGCGGGGCAAGCTGGCCGAACTGCCCTGGCCGACGGGAAACCTGCCCGAGGTCATGGGTGCGGGCACCGTGACCCTGCGCGCGCTGATCCGCGAATATCTTTTCGTGTCGCTCTACCGCGCCTGCGCCGAATCCCTCGCGAGCGAGAACGCGAGCCGACTTGCGGCAATGCAGCGCGCCGACAAGAACATCGACGACCTGCTCGAGGATCTCAACGGCGCGTTCCATCGGCTGCGCCAGAGCGGCATCGACGAGGAATTGTTCGACGTCGTCTCCGGTTTCGAGGCGCTGTCGGGGGAGCGGCGCGGAGCATCGCAGTAGCGATTCGGCCTTGAAAGAGCCACCTCATTGAAGATTTGACCATGAATAGACTCAAACGGTTCGGGAGCAATCTGCGCGCCAGCTTTTGGTTTGTGCCTACGCTGATCGTCGCGCTCAGCGTCGTCCTCGCGGTGGCTTTGATTGAAGCGGACTACAGCGGGAGCCAGCAATGGCTGGCCCGCTGGCCGCGCCTGTTTGGCGCCAATGCGGCGGGCGCGCGCGGGATATTGACGACCATTGCCGGTTCGATGATGGCCGTGGTCGGGGTCACGTTTTCGATGACCCTGGTGACGCTGGCGCTGGCCTCCAGCCAATACACCTCCCGCATCCTGCGCAATTTCATGCGCGACCGCGTCACGCAGGTCGTGCTCGGAATCTTCGCCGGCATTTTCACCTATTGTCTGATCGTGTTGCGCACCATCCGCGGCGGTGACGCGGCGGGATTTGTACCGAGCCTGGCAGTGAGCTTTAGTGTGATGCTGGCGATCGGCGGCATCGCCGCCCTCATTTATTTCATTCATCACATCGCTTCTTCGATCCAGGCCTCTAGCATAATCGCCTCGGTTGCCGACGAAACCATGGCGGCCGTTGACCGGCTTTTCCCGGCGGCACTTGGACAAGAACCGGTTGACGATGATGAGGATCAGACCCCGCTCTCTTTGCCCGAGCGGAACTGGCAGGCGGTCCCGGTCGAGGAAAATGGTTACATCCAGAGCGTGGGCAATGCGGCGCTCCTGCGCCTGGCGCGGGAACACAAGACCATCGTGCGGATGGAATGCGGCGTCGGCATGTTTGTGGTGCATGGCACCGCGCTGGCCTCCCTCGCTTTAACGGATCCGCCGGAAAAAAACGTCATCGCCGCTCTGCAGGCCGCATACAGCATCAGCCGCCACCGCACGCTGGAACAGGATGCGGCTTTTGGCATCAGACAGATCGTGGATATGGCGTTGCGCGCGCTCTCGCCCAGCGTCAACGACACCACCACGGCCGTGATGTGCGTGGATTATCTGACGGCGATTCTGGCGCGATTGGCCTCCCGCAACATCCCTTCATCGCAGCGCCATGAGGACGGGGACCTGAGAGTGATCACCATCGGGCCGACTTTTGCCGGTCTGGTGGCCGAATCGTTCGATCAGATACGAGGCAGCGCGCAAGGCAATGTCGGCATCATGTTACGCATGCTTGGCGGGCTTCAAACCATCGCCAGTCTGACGGACAGCCCGGGCCGGCGACGGATACTGCGTGAACAAGTGGAATGTATCGGCGAACTGGCCGCTCGCACCGTCGAGTCCCCGCACGACCGGGCACGGTTCGAGAGCCGGCTGGCGCAGGTGCGCGAGGCACTCGAGACCGGGCCCGCTTTGGCGCAATCGACAAAGGCATCTAGATGAATATCAAATCCAGCAAATTCCGCGTACCGGCGGGTAAAGCGGTCGACCTCGACAAGTGGCCGACGCGCGTCAAGCCTGCATACAAGTCGAAGAAGCAGTACAGCAAACTGCTGCAACAGCAGGTGGAGGAGTTAAGTTCGCTGCAACGTCTGCACTACGCCTCCAACCGCTATGCGGTGCTGCTGATTTTTCAGGCGATGGACGCCGCCGGCAAGGATGGCGCCATCCGGCACGTGATGTCCGGCGTCAATCCGCAAGGCTGCCAGGTATTCAGCTTCAAGCACCCGAGTGCCACGGAACTGGATCACGACTTTCTGTGGCGCACGACGCAGGCGCTGCCGGAACGCGGCCGCATCGGCATTTTCAACCGTTCCTATTACGAGGAAGTGCTGATCGTCCGGGTGCATCCGGAGATCCTGCGCACCCAGGGGCTGCCGGACAAGTTGCTCGACGAGAAAACGGTCTGGCAGCAGCGCTACCGCTCCATCGTGGACCTGGAGAATCATCTTTATCGAAACGGCACGCGCGTCATCAAGTTCTTCCTGCATCTTTCAGAGGAGGAGCAGCGAAAGCGCTTTCTCGATCGCATCGACGAGCCCGAAAAGAACTGGAAATTCAGCCTTGCCGACATTGAAGAAAGGAAATTCTGGAAACAGTACATGCAGGCCTACGAGGCGTGCCTCGGCGCAACGAGTACAGCGATCGCGCCTTGGTATGTAGTGCCCGCGGACGACAAGGAGAACGCCCGGTTGATTGTTTCGAAGATCGTCCTCGACGTGTTCAACGAACTCAAGCTGGCATATCCCAAGACCACCGCGGAACGCCGGCGGGAGTTGCAGTCCATCCGCAAGCTGCTGGCGAAGTAACGATCGAATTATCGCTTCGCAGGGCTCATTCTACCGAGCCGGGCTTAGGGCTGGCGCGGTGCCGATCGCAAAACTGCACATAAGAGCCGCCGAGCAGTCATCATCAGCTTGGCGCAAGCGCCTATGCGGCGGTATTTGGCAGACCGCGGATCTTATATGGCAGCAAGCGGTCGTATTCTTTTTTCACCACCGCGTAGCACTCGCATACGCGCTGCTCCAGTCTTGCGCGGTCCAGTACCTTGATGTGGCCGCGGCTGTAGTGAATCAATCCATCCGCCTGCAATTTGCCGGCGGCCTCGGTCACACCCTCCCGGCGTACGCCCAACATATTGGCGATCAGCTCCTGCGTCATCACCAGCTCATTGCTTTGCAAGCGGTCCAGGCTCAACAGCAACCAACGGCATAGTTGCTGGTCCAGCGCATGGTGCCGGTTGCACACCGC
>JBQMQE010000346.1:0-4462 GCA_052172655.1 Burkholderiales bacterium | reverse complement strand
TTAAGAGACAGCATCCCCGACAGGCCGGCGAACAAGGACATCCGCCAGCTCGCGCGCATCCTCGGCTTTCTCGCGCCCTACCGGCGCCAGGTCGCGATCGCGCTGGTGGCGCTGGTGGTCGCCGCCGCCTGCGTGCTGGTGCTGGGGCAGGGCCTGCGCCGTGTCATCGACGGCGGATTCGCGAGCGGCGATGCGGCGCTGCTCGACGCCGCGCTCTTCGCGCTGCTCGGCGTGATCGTGGTCATGGCGATCGCGACCTATACGCGCTTCTACTACGTCTCCTGGATCGGCGAGCGCGTCACCGCCGACATCCGCCGCGCGGTGTTCGGCCATCTGCTTGACCTGTCGCCGGGCTTTTTCGAGGTCACGCGCACGGGCGAGGTGATCTCGCGCCTCACCAACGACACCTCTTTGCTCGAGGTGGTGATCGGATCGAGCGCCTCGTTCGCGTTGCGCAATACCCTGATCATGGCGGGCAGCCTGGTGATGCTGCTCGTCACCAGCCCCAAGCTCACCGCGCTGGTGCTGCTCGGCGTGCCGCTGGTGATCGCGCCTATCCTGCTCTACGGGCGGCGCGTGCGCACGCTGTCGCGCGCGAGCCAGGCGCGCGTGGCCGACGTCAGTGTCTACATCGACGAGGCGCTGCACGAGATCCGCACGGTACAGTCCTACGGCCACGAGAACGAAGACCGCGCGCGCTTCGGCGAGCGCGTCGAACAGGCGTTCGCGACCGCGGCCGAGCGCGTCCGTCAGCGCGCGCTCTTGATCGCCTTGGTGATGCTGCTCGCTTTCGGCGCCGTCGGCGTGATTCTCTGGATCGGCGGCCACGACGTGCTCGCCGGGCGCATCAGCGCGGGCGAACTGTCGGCCTTCGTGTTCTACGCCGTGCTGGTCGCGGGCGCTTTCGGCGCGGTGTCCGAGGTGATCGGCGATCTGCAGCGCGCCGCTGGCGCCACCGAGCGTCTGATGGAGCTGCTCGCCTCCGAGCCGCAGATCCGCGCGCCTTTGGGCGCGCAGCCGCTGCCCGAGCCTGCGCGCGGCGAAGTGAAATTCGAGAAAGTCAGCTTTCGTTACCCCTCGCGCCCGGATGCGCTCGCGCTCGCGGATTTTTCGCTCGAAGTGAAGCCGGGTGAGAGGGTCGCGCTGGTCGGCCCCTCCGGTGCGGGCAAATCGACCGTGCTGCAGTTGCTGCTGCGCTACTACGACGCCGACGCCGGCGTGATCAGCCTGGATGGGGTCGAATTGCGCCGCGCCGATCCGCGCGCGCTGCGCAGCCGCCTCGCGCTGGTGCCGCAGGATCCGGTGATTTTCGCCGCCTCGGTGCGCGAGAACGTGCGCTATGGCCGGCCCGGCGCGAGCGATGAGGACGTGCAGGAAGCCTGCGCCGCGGCCTATGCGAGCGAGTTCATCGAGCGCCTGCCCGAGACAATGGACACCTTCCTCGGCGAGCGCGGCGTGCGTCTCTCCGGCGGGCAGCGCCAGCGGCTGTCGATCGCGCGCGCGCTGCTTGCGGACCGCGCGGTGCTGCTGCTCGACGAAGCGACCAGTTCGCTCGACGCGGCGAGCGAACATTACGTGCAACTGGCGCTGGCGCGCCTGATGCAGAACCGCACCACGCTGATTGTCGCGCACCGCCTGGCGACGGTGCAGAACGCCGATCGCATCGTGGTGATGGACGAGGGCCGCATCATCGCCACCGGCACGCACGACGAACTGGTGCGCGAAAAAGGCCTGTACGCGAGGCTGGCGGCGCTGCAGTTCCTCGGTACGGGCGCGGGCGCGGACGCAGCGGTCGCGGCGGGTCTGTGAAGCTCGTTCTGTTCGGCTTGCTTCTGGCCGTGGCAAGCGGCGCCACGGGCGACGAGATATTGCGCGTCGGCTCCAAACGCTTCACCGAGTCCTACATCCTCGGCGAGATCATCGCGCAGAGCGTGCCCGGCCGCGCCGAGCACAGGCCGGGGCTGGGCAACACCGGCATTGTGTACGCCGCGCTCAAGGCCGGTAGCATCGATCTCTACCCGGAGTACACCGGCACCATCGCGCGTGAAATTCTGAAGATCCAGGGCGCATTCACGCTGGAGGACCTCAAGCGGAGGCTGGCGCACGACGGGCTGGGCGTGGCCGTGCGCCTGGGTTTCAACAATACCTATGCCCTGGCCATGCGCAAGACCGAGGCTGAGCGCCTGTCCGTGCGCACGCTGTCCGAACTCGCGCGCCATCCCGCGCTCAAGCTCGGGCTGTCGCAGGAATTCATTGCGCGCGCGGACGGCTGGCCCGCTCTCAGGAGCGCGTACGCGATGCGGCAGACGCCGACGGGGCTGGACCACGGTCTCGCCTACGAGGCTATCGCCGCGAGGAAGATCGATGTCATGGACATCTATTCCACCGACGCCAAGATCGAGCGCTATGGCTTGCGCGTGCTCGCGGACGACCGCGGCGTGTTTCCGCGCTACGACGCGGTGCTGCTGTACCGCCTCGATCTGCCGCAGCGCCTGCCGCAGGCGTGGAAGGCGTTGCAGACCCTGGAAGGCAGGATCAGCGAGCAGCAAATGATTCGTCTCAACGCCGCGGCCGAACTCGAGGGAAAGCGTTTCGCCGACGTGGCGAAGTCCTTTCTTTCCGGCGGCGGCACCGCTACCGCGCCCGCGCGCAGCTTCCTTGGCGCGCTTTTCGGCGATGATTTCTGGCGGCTCACGCGCGAGCATCTGCTGCTGGTGTTCGCGTCGCTGGTCGCGGGCATAGTCGTGGCGATACCGCTGGGTGTGCTCGCGGCAAGGGTCGAATCCGCCGCCCAGCCCGTTCTCGCCGTGGTCGGCGTGATCCAGACCATCCCCTCGCTTGCACTGCTCGCGTTCCTGATCCCGTTGCTCGGCAGCATAGGCACCGTGCCGGCGCTGGTTGCGCTGTTTCTCTACGCGCTGCTGCCGATCGTGCGCAATACCCATGCGGGAATGGCGGGTGTGGGACGCGGCATGCGCCAGGCGGCGCAGGCCCTCGGCCTCAAACCGATGGATCAGTTGCTGTTGATCGAATTGCCGCTGGCCGCGTCGGCGATACTCGCCGGCATCAAGACCTCGGCGGTGATCGGCGTCGGCACCGCCACGATCGCAGCGTTCATCGGTGCCGGCGGTTATGGCGAGCGCATCGCGCAGGGCCTGGCCCTGAACGACAATATGACTTTGCTCGCAGGCGCGATACCGGCGGCGGCATTAGCGCTCATCATCCAGGGCCTATTCGAGCTGATCGAACACTTCGCGTTTCCGGCGCTGCAGCGGCGCGCGTAGAGGGTATGATCCATGTTTGATCTACATCAAACTAGAATTTGCAGGTAAAAGTACAGTACGCAAGTCTTGGCGCGCGACCGCGTCAATCATCCAGAACGACACGTACCCCGGTACGATCGCTAGTCAATATCCAGCAATGAACAAGGGGGATTCATGCCTCAGGTCATAGGCGTACCAAAAGAGACGGCAGCCGGCGAAAAGCGCGTTGCCACCGTGCCCGAAGTTGTCGAAAAGCTGATCAAGCTCGGTTTCAAGGTCGCAGTCGAGTCCGGCGCCGGCGACGCGGCGAATTGCAGTGACGATAGCTACCGCACCGCGGGTGCGCAGATCGTCGAGGGCGCGGCCAAGCTGTGGGCGGAATCCGACATCGTCTTCAAGGTATGCGTACCGACCGCTGAAGAAGTCGGCCTGATGCACGAGGGGCAGACTCTGATCACCTTCATCTGGCCGGCGCAGAACCCTGAGCTGATGCAGCAGCTCGCGGCGCGCAAGGTCACCGTGCTGGCCATCGACTCGCTGCCGCGCATGCTCTCCCGCGCCCAGAAGATGGACGCCCTGACCTCGCAGGCCGGTGTCGCCGGCTACCGCGCCGTGATCGAGGCCGCCAACGCCTTCGGCCGCTTCTTCAACGGCCAGATCACCGCCGCGGGCAAGGTGCCGCCGGCCAAGGTCTTCATCGCTGGCGCCGGCGTGGCCGGCCTGGCGGCGATCGGCACCGCAGCCAGCCTGGGCGCCATCGTGCGCGCCAACGACACCCGTGCCGAAGTGGCCGACCAGGTGGTGTCGCTGGGCGGTGAATTCGTCAAGGTCGATTATGAGGAAGAAGGCTCCGGCGGCGGCGGCTATGCCAAGGTGATGAGCGAGGGCTTCCTGCAGGCCCAGCGCGAGATGTACGCCAAGCAGGCGAGGGAAGTCGACATCATCATCACCACCGCACTGATCCCCGGCAAGCCCGCGCCCAGGCTGATTACCGCCGAGATGGTGCGGAGCATGAAGCCGGGCAGTGTCATCGTCGACATGGCGGCCGAACGCGGCGGCAACTGCGAACTCACCGAGCCGGGCAAGTCGGTGGTCAAGCACGGCGTGACCATCGTCGGCTATACCGATCTGGCGAGCCGGCTGGCGAAGCAGTCCTCGACGCTGTACGCGACCAACCTGTTCCGCCTCTCCGAGGAACT
>JBQMQE010000345.1:0-4465 GCA_052172655.1 Burkholderiales bacterium | reverse complement strand
GTTCGAGTTCGGCGCCGACATCGTGGTGCACTCGGCGACCAAATACATCGGCGGCCACGGCACCACCATGGGCGGGGTGATCGTCGAGTCGGGGAAATTCCCCTGGGACAACGGCAATTTCCCCGGCATGACCGAGCCCTCGCGCGGCTATCACGGCGTGCGCTTTTTCGAGACCTTCGGCGATTTCGGCTACACCATGAAGGCGCGCATGGAGACGCTCAGAACCTTCGGCCCGGCACTGTCGCCGTTCAACGCGTGGATGCTGCTGCAGGGCCTGGAAACCCTGCATCTGCGCATGAAGGCGCATTGCGACAACGCGCTCAAGGTGGCGCAGTTCCTCCAAGCGCATGCGCAAGTGAGCTGGGTGAACTATCCCGGCCTGGCTTCCAACCGCTACCACGCGCTCGCGCAAAAATACCTGCCGCGGGGCTGCGCCGGCATCATGACCTTCGGCGTCAAGGGCGGCGCCAAGGCAGGCGAGGCGTTCATCAACGCGGCGCAGTTCATGAGCCACCTCGCCAATGTCGGCGACGCGCGCACGCTGGTGATCCATCCCGCCTCGACCACCCACCGCCAGTTGTCGGAGGAGGAGCAGACCAAGGCCGGCGTCACGCCCGACATGGTGCGTATCTCGGTCGGGCTGGAGGAAATCGAAGATATCCTCTGGGATCTGGATCAGGCACTGGCACAGGCGGTGAAAGCGTAGAACGGCGCAGGCATTGCGGTCCGGCGCCGGCTATGAATTGTTGGCACTAGCCGGCGCCGGCCAGGCGCTATGCTCCTCGCCATCTTCCAGCCAATGCATCAGGGCGAGGCTGAGCAGAAAGCCGATTATTACCGCGGCCAGCCACACGGCCAGAGGCTTCAGGTTCCAGCGCATCAGATGGCCGCAATGCGGGCAGCGCCGGGATCGTATAAAAACACTACGGTGGCAGGAACCGCAGCGGACATAAGAGTGATTATGCGATGATTTGCTCATGCGTGAATTCGTTGCAGCGGCTTTCATGGTAGCAAGCGTTGAGCAGCCTGTCGCCGATAGCAAGCTGCTAGAATGTGAACTAATTCACGCCGCATCCGCTTAGCCGCATCGCCGCATAAGCCACGCTGGTTCAGACCTTCCACAAGAGGATCTTTGCATGTCCGCCTTCGACTGGCAGTTTCCCTACACCTCCCACCGCAAGCCCATCCTCGCCCGCAATATAGTGGCGACTGCGCAGCCGCTAGCCGCCCAGGCCGGGCTGCGCATGCTGCAACAGGGCGGCAGCGCCATGGACGCGGCGCTGGCGACCGCCATCGCCTTGACCGTATTGGAACCGGTTTCCAACGGCATCGGCAGCGACGCTTTCGCCATCGTCTGGGACGGAAAAAAGCTGCACGGCCTCAATGCCTCGGGCCGCGCCCCCGCCGCTTTGACGCCGGAATTTTTCAAAGACCACAAGACCATGCCGCAGCGCGGCTGGAGCGCGGTGACCGTGCCCGGCTGCGTCTCGGCCTGGGTGACACTATCGGAACGCTTCGGCATTTTGCCTTTCGCCGATCTGTTTGAGCCGGCCATAGCCTATGCGCGTGACGGCTATCTGGTTTCGCCCACCATCGCCAAGCAATGGGCCAGCCAGGTGCCGGAACTGCAGGCGCAGCCCGGCTTCAGGGACGCCTTCATGCCGCACGGCCGCGCGCCGCTGCCGGGGGAGAAATTCAGTTTCCCCGACCAGGCGAAGACGCTGGCACTGATAGCCCAAACCCGCGGCGACGCCTTCTACCGCGGCGAGATCGTGCGCAAGATCGCCGCTCACGCGAAGGAGCATGGCGCGCTGATGATCGCAGCCGATTTCGCCGCGCACCTTTCGGACTGGGTCGAGCCGCTGGCGCAGGATTACCGCGGTTACACTCTGCACGAGCTGCCGCCCAACGGCCAGGGCATCGCCGCGCTGATCGCGCTGGGCATCCTGCAGCATTTCGACGTGGCGAGTTACCCGGTGGATTCGGCCGACAGCGTGCACCTGCAGATCGAGGCGATGAAAGTCGCGTTCGCCGACGTCTACCGCTATGTGTCCGACCCGAGAACCATGACAGTGCGCAATGCCGAGTTGCTCGATCCGGCGTATCTCGCCGGACGCGCAAAACTGATCGACCTCGCGCGCGCGCAGAATTTCAACCACGGCACGCCGGGGAAGGGCGGCACGGTCTATCTCACCGCTGCCGATGCGAGCGGCATGATGGTGTCCTTCATCCAGTCCAATTACATGGGCTTCGGCTCGGGCGTGGTAGTGCCGGGCACGGGTGTCAGCCTGCAGAATCGCGCCGCGACCTTCACGCTGCAGGCCGGGCATCCGAACCAGGTGGGCCCCAGCAAACGCCCGTTCCAGACCATCATCCCCGGCTTCGTCACCAAGGACGGGCGGCCGGTGATGAGTTTCGGCGTGATGGGCGGGAGCATGCAGCCGCAGGGCCACGCGCAAGTCATGGTACGGCTCGCCGACTACGGGCAGAACCCGCAGACCTGCTGCGACGGCCCGCGCTTTCGCGTGGTCGAAGGCCTGCGTGTCAACGTCGAGGGCGGATTCTCCAGGGAGACGCTGGCTGAACTGGAACGCCGCGGCCACCAGATCGTGGAACTGGTCGAGGGCTACATGGATTTCGGCAGTGCGCAGCTCATATACAGACTTGAAGACGGTTATCTGGGCGCTTCCGACCCGCGCCGGGACGGGCAGGCGGTCGGGTTCTGAAAGCGAGGGCTAATCCCCGGCCGAAGACGCTTCGTTTGCCTCCGGTTTGTCCGACATAGGAGTTATTCATGCTGAAGCTTTGGGGACGCAATAATTCGGTCAATGTGCAAAAGGCGATCTGGTGCCTGGAGGAGCTGAAGGTGCCCTATGAGCGCATCGATGCCGGCATGCAGTACGGCGTGGTCGACACGCCGGAGTTCCGAAAAATGAACCCCAACGGCCTGGTGCCCGTGATCGAGGACGGCGGCACGGTGATCTGGGAGTCGAACGCCATCGTGCGCTATCTGGGCGCGAAATACGGCAAGGGCAGCCTGTGGGACGAAGACCCCGCGGTTCGCGCGCAATCCGACAAATGGATGGACTGGTGCGCGACCGTGTACTGGCCGCCGATGCGCACGGTGTTCTGGGGTCTGGTGAGAACGCCGCCTGAGAAGCGCAACATGGAAGAGATCGAGGCGGCCCGCGGCAAGGCCGGCGAGATTCTGAAAATCCTCGACGCCGCGCTCACCGGTCGCGACTACATTGCCGGCAATGTGCTCACCATCGGCGATATTGCGCTGGGTACGATAAGCTGGCGCTGGTTCGGCATAGACATGGAGCGAGCATCCAGGCCCAACGTGGAAGCCTGGTTCAAGCGCCTCTCCCAGCGCGCGGCATTCAAGAAAAGCGTGCTGCTGCCGCTCAACTGAAGCCAATGGCTCAATCACGATTAACGGGCAAGATCGCCGTCGTCACCGGCGCCGCCAGCGGCCTCGGCCTGGCGATTGCCGAGCGGCTCGCGGCCGACGGCGCCAAGGTGGTCGTATCCGACATCAACGCGGACGCAGGCAAAGGCGTCGCTGCCCGGCTCGGCGGAACCTTCGTGCAGGCCGACATGGGCAGGCGCGCCGATTGCCGCGCGCTCATCGACCGGGCCCTGGCCGCCTACGGCACGGTGCATATCCTGGTCAACAACGCCGGCTTCCAGCACGTCGAGACCATCGAGGCTTTTCCAGAGGACGTGTGGGACAGGATGCAGTCGGTGATGCTGACCGCGCCGTTCCTGCTGACCAAGTACGTCTGGCCGGCGATGAAACAACAGCGCTGGGGGCGCATCATCAATATCTCCTCCATCCACGGCCTGATCGCCTCGCCCAACAAGAGTTCCTATATCAGCGCCAAGCACGGGCTGGTGGGTCTGACCAAGACCGCGGCGCTCGAAGGCGGCGCGTTCGGCATCACGGCGAACGCCATCTGCCCGGCTTACGTGCGCACGCCGCTGGTTGACCAGCAGATCGCCGACCAGGCGCGCACCCGCGGCATCCCGGCCGAGGAAGTCATCGAGAAAATCATGCTCGAGCCGGCCGCGGTTAAGCGCCTGATCGAGCCAGCCGAGGTGGCGGACTTCGCCGCCTATCTTTGCGGCGAGAACGCGGGCGTGATCACCGGCGCCGCGCTGACCATGGACCTGGGCTGGACCGCGAGGTAAGGTTCGCCCGCGCAAAAAAACCTGGCGCGGACGAGAAACCGTCCACCCATCGGCATCAATCGACGAAGGACGATACTTTGAGCTGCAGTGATCGAGCTTGTATGGAATCCCCGCACTGCCCTTGTTTTTGCTCATAGTCGTGTTTTAGTTCCGGCATAACGCGCTTCGCGCATTAGCCTCCACTGAAACTTCGTTTTCTGAACGGATGCGCTTTTCATCATCGCGGTAGGGACAGCGGTTACCCGCTGCCCCCCGCACAGATCCCGGCGTG
>JBQMQE010000344.1:0-4493 GCA_052172655.1 Burkholderiales bacterium | reverse complement strand
CTGCGCGGAAAAACTCTGGGAATCTACGGTTACGGCAGGATAGGCGTCGTAGTCGTGAACCCGGAAGTGCTGAAGTCAGCCGGCACCCCCCCTGAAGCGCCGCTGCCCGCGCCCCGCGTCCGGACAACGCATAGCCGCAACCCCACCAGGCTGGTGCGCGACGCGCAGACTCCGGCCGTCCGCAATGGCGGGGAGTGGATGTCGGACGGG
This sequence comes from Burkholderiales bacterium, assembly GCA_052172655.1. GTDB lineage: Bacteria > Pseudomonadota > Gammaproteobacteria > Burkholderiales > SG8-39 > 2-12-FULL-64-23. Next base: position 4,283 of record JBQMQE010000344.1, on the reverse strand, counting down.
TTATCCTTCGCCGGCCAGTTCCGCGCGGATGGTCTTGATCAACTTCACGGTCTTGCGCACGTTCTCTTCGATGCCTTTGTAATCCTTGGCATCCAGCATTTGTTTGGTGATCAGCCTGGAGCCAATACCGCAGGCCACGATGCCGGCACCGAACCACTCGCGCAGGGACTCTTCGGTGGGCTCGACGCCGCCGGTCGGCATAATGCGCGTCCAAGGCATCGGCGCCATCACACTCCTGACGAAGTCGGGACCACCCACCGACGAACCCGGGAATACCTTGACGATTTCACAGCCCAGTTCTTGCGCGTCGCCGATTTCGGTTACCGAACCGCAGCCGGGGCTATAGGGGATGCCGCGACGGTTACACAGCTTGGCGACATCCGCGCTGATCAGCGGGCCGACGACGAACCTGGCGCCGTTTGCGATGCAGATGCCGGCAGTTGCGGCATCGACGACGGAACCGACACCCATGATCACCGAAGGATCCGCCTTGGCGAAGTGCCTGGTCACCTCGAAAAACACGTGGGCGGCAAACTCGCCGCGGTTGGTAAATTCGACGCATTTGGCACCGCCATCGGCGCAAGCTTGAATGACGTTGACGCAGACGTCGACGTCCGCATGGTAGAACACCGGAATCACGCCCTGCTGCATCATTGTGGACAGAACGGCCATGCGATCTTTAGCGGCCATGGATCAATCTCCCAAATATCATCTCTGACGCCGGCATAAGCAGCGAGTGAACACGCCTCTTCAGGCACGCGCAGCGCTTTTGTCGCCGAACTTGCTGAATGCTTCCCACAGTCCATTCAGATACACCGCGCCTAGCGCACGGTCATACAGGCCGTAGCCGGGCTTGCCCGTTTCGCCCCAGATCATTCGACCATGGTCCGGACGCACGTAACCATCGAAGCCCACATCGTGGTACGCCTTGACGATGGCCGCCATATCCAGCGAGCCATCGGAAGAACGATGTGTGGATTCGTAGAAGGTGCCGTCGGGTTCGACCTTCACGTTGCGCAAGTGACCGAAGTGGATGCGCCCCATGCCGCCGAATTCGCGCACCAGCGCTTCGATGTTGTTGCCCGGATCGGCGCCGAGCGAGCCCGAGCACAGCGTGAGTCCGTTGGCGGGAGAATCGATAATCTTGAGCAGACGCGCCAGATCGTCGCGGTTCTTGACGATGCGCGGCAGGCCGAAGATCGGTCGGGGCGGATCGTCCGGGTGCATCGCCATCTTGATGCCTGCCTTTTCGGCCACTGGGACTATGGCCTTAAGGAAGTATTCCAGATTGCCCCACAGGGTCTCTTCGCTCACCGACGCGTACTCGCCGAGCAGACTCTTGAGCGCTTCGGGCTTGTAGCTGGCGTCCCAACCCGGCAGGGCAATGCCCATTTCCGGATCGATCCTGGCGACCGCTTCCGCATCAAAGGCGAGCGTAAACGAGCCGTCAGGCAGTACCTTGGCCATCTCGGTGCGGGTCCAGTCGAACACCGGCATGAAGTTGTAGCAGATCACCTTTACGCCAACGGCCGCACAATTGCGGATGTTTTCCTGGAAATTGGCGATCAGGCGAACCCGCGTGGGCTTGCCCAGTTTGATGTCTTCGTGCACGGGCACGCTTTCCACCACTTCGAACTTCAGGCCCGCGTCCTCGATGCGCTTGCGTAGCGTTTGCAGCTTCTCCAGCGGCCAGACTTCGCCGACCGGCACGTCGTAGACAGCGGAAACGATGCCGTAGATGCCGGGAATCTGGCGAATGTACTCGAGCTTGACGGGATCGGACTCGCCATACCAGCGAAATGTCATTTTCATTCGCTTTGGCTCCTTGTATATTCGTATGGGGTTTGCAACGGGTCCTGGTCAGTCCTTGGTCTGTTTTGCATAGCCTCTAATTGCTATCATACGACGATAATACGATTGCCTATTCAGAGTTGCCCCCATGACCCTTACAACCAACGCCCAAATGAACCCCGCAGAACCCCTCACCCGGCAGGTCGGACCGCGACGGATTTGTCTGCTACATCCGGGTCTAGGGTGACCGCCTGCCACGCAGCCATTATCCGATGAGAAAAGCCTTCGATGTCGTGGCGCTGGGTGAAGGCATGGTGGAGTTCAACCAGACCACGGCAGGCGAGCCCGCCTACCTTCAGGACTATGGGGGCGACACCAGCACTGCCGTCATCGCGGCCGCACGCTGCGGTGCCCGCTGTGCCTACCTTTCGCGCGTGGGCCGGGATGCGTTCGGCCAGTTGCTGCTGGCCCTGTGGTCGCGCGAAGGCATGGACACCACGGGAATCGAGCTTGACGCCGACCACCCCACCGGCATGTACTTTGTTACGCACGGCAAGAGCGGTCATGAGTTCAGCTACTTGCGCGCCAACTCGGCTGCCAGCCGGATGACACCGTCGTGGCTGCAAGGCGAGAAGGTGAAAGACATCCTGCTGGCCAGCAAGATCCTGCACGTATCGGGCATTTCACTGGCTATCTCCAGCAGCGCCTGCGACACCGTATTTGCCGCCGTGCAACTGGCGCGCGAAGCCAAAACCCTGGTGTCGTTCGACGCCAATCTTCGCTTGAAACTCTGGCCGCTGGCGCGGGCACGGGCCTGCATCACCGAAGCGGTTGCTATGAGCGATATCTTCCTGCCCAGTCTGGAGGACGCGGTCAAGCTGTGCGGTCTGGACGAACCGGATCGAATCATCGACTGGGGCCACGCACTGGGCGCGAAGGCAGTGGTGTTGAAACTGGGCGGCGGCGGCGCCTTGGTCAGCGACAGTATCCGGCGCGAGCGCATCGCCGGCCACCCGGTCAAACTGATCGATGCCACGGGTGCGGGCGACTGCTTCAGCGGCAACCTGCTGGCCCGCATGGCGCAGGGTGCCGGCATTTTTGAAGCGGCGCGCTACGCCAATGCGGCAGCCGCGCTGGCAATACAGGGGTATGGCGCCGTCGCGCCCTTACCCGGGCCGGATGCAGTGAGAACCTTGCTGTAAAGCATCTTCCGGCGCTGTACTGAGGTGCTTCCTCGCAAAGTTCATAGAGACCATTTCAGAATTTCCGAAATAGCCTCCGATACAGGGGAGTATGAGGGAATGCGCCCCGAAGTAAGTCCCCGTCGGGGATATGCCTTCATTTTGCAATGAACGCTCAATCCTTCAGCGCGCCCATCGTCAATCCCTGAACGATGGATTTGCGCACGAAAAAGGCGAAGATGGAGACCGGCAGGACAATCAGGGTCGCGGCGGCGCCGATGCCGGCCCAGTCGATCTTGCCGTAGGAGATAAAGTTATATACCGCTACCGGCACGGTCTTGGTCTGCGGCCCGGAGAGGATCAGCGAAAAGAGGAACTGGTTCCAGGAGAAGATGAAGGCCATGATCGCCGAGGTGGCGACTCCGTTTCGCATCAGCGGCAGCACAATCAGGATAAAGCTCTGCCAGCGGGAGCAGCCGTCGATCATCGCCGCGTCCTCCAGTTCGCCCGGCATGCTCTCGAAAAAAGACACCATCAGCCAGATCACCATCGGCATGGTGATGATCAGGTGGGTGACCGTCAGGGCGGTATAGCTGTCGATCAGCTTCAGGTAGCGGAAGATGATGTACCAGGGCAGCAGATAGCTTACGAAAGGCGTCATCCGGGCAATCAGGATCAGAAGACCGATCTTTCCCTGCCGGTACTTGGCGATGGAATAGGCTGCCGGCAGTCCCAGCACCAGCGAGATAGCCGTGGCCAGGGTGGCGATAATCAGGCTGTTCATCAGGTAGTGGAAAAAATTGTACTGCGCGAACACCGCCCGGAAATTTTCCAGCGTCGGCAGGAAGATGAACTCCGGCGGGTAGGAGATGTTTTGCACGCCGGTCTTGAGGCCGGTCAGGATCATCCAGACGAAAACGAACAATGGCGGCGCGCACAGCAATAAGGCGCCCGCGTAAAAAAAGATTGTCTTCAAAGTTCTGGTGGTTCGAGTTTTTGCCATTTTTCTCATAGTGTCATCCCGGTCAGACCGCCGACGCATCGCGCCGCAGGCGGTTCATGACCACGTTGAACACCAGCACCACCAGAAACACCACCACCATCAGAGCCGAACCGTAACCGGCCTTGAAGTAGCCGAAGCTCACATTGTACGAATAGAGATAAAGCGTCTCCGAGGCGATGCCGGGCCCGCCCTGGGTGATGGTGTAGATAATGTCGAATTCCTTGAGGTTATCCAGGGAACGCAGCATCAGGGCAGCAATCAGGACCGGCCGGATCAGCGGCAGGGTGATGTACCAGAAGATCTGCAGC
>JBQMQE010000343.1:354-4493 GCA_052172655.1 Burkholderiales bacterium | reverse complement strand
TCATCGATGCGACCTGCTGCTTGTCGTTCGTGTCCTGTCTGACGTGCGGCACGAGGACCAACATCGATTCAGTATCGACCAGGGCTTGCGCGTTATAGCATTGATCGAAGCCCCCGCCGGCGACTTTCATGATCCGCGATTCTTCGTCGGTCAGGTTGATCTGGTCGTCGGCGCGCGGCCCCGCCTCAGGTGGTTTCGGCGGCTTGCCGCCGGGCTTCTTGCCGGTCGCCGCTTCCTTCTTTGCGCGGGCCGCCATCTTCGCCTCATGCTCCGCTTGCGCCTGCTCGTACCGCTCCTTGGCCCGCGCTTCGATCTTGGCCTTCGTCGTGGCAATCGCCACCAGGCGGTCCTCCCGACGCTTGATCTCGTCGGGCAGACTCACTCCGTCGGGCACCGACGATTGATCCGCTGCCTCTGCCAAAACCACAAGTTCCTGCACTTCGGCCTTCAAATGCGCTTCGATCTTCTCGGCGTGTCCATACGACAGGGCGCTGTGACGGCTGGCGTTGGCGTGAATCTTGGTGCCGTCCAGACTGACCGTGCCAAAGTAACCGGTAAGCCAGCGGCGATCTTCCCGCCGGGCGCGGGATGAGGAGAATAGCTTCCGAGATGAACTGATCGACGGGAGCGCAAGAAATGGCGGGAAGAAGGCAAGGCAAGGGGGTGCAACGCAGTGAGCACGAGTGGCGTTCGCTGTTGGCGCGCTTCGCGCCAAGTGAATCGGGCGTCGGCGCCTTCTGCCGCCGGGAAGCGATCAGCAAGGCGAGCTTCTATCGGTGGCGGGGCCGGCTCAGCGAAGCGCCGCAAAAATCCCTGCAGGATGAACGAAGCGGCGATGCAGGTCGCGGCACCAAGCCAGTCTTCATCGATCTGGGGGCGCTGAATTCGGCGCCAACGACCAGGCCGCGCATCGATCTCAAACTCGATCTCGGCGACGGCCTGATCCTGCATCTGGTGCGCAGCTGATGTTCTTCCCCGAAGGCCAGATCCGGGTCCACCTTTACGGCCAGCCGGTCGACATGCGCAAATCCTTCGATGGTCTCTACGCGCTGACGCGTCAGGAACTGGGGCAGGATCCCTTGAGTGGTCGCCTGTTCGTCTTCATCAACCGGCGCGCGACGCAGATGAAAGTGCTCTACTGGGATCGTACCGGCTTCTGCCTGTGGGCCAAGCGGCTCGAACAGGGGCGTTTCCTGTCCAATTGGCGCCAAGTGACGACGCGGGAAATGGACTGGACCGGGCTGAAGTTATTGCTTGAAGGCATCGAAGAAAAAGTCGTCAGAAAACGCTATAAACACCCTGATAGCAAGGGTTTCAGCGGTATAATGACGGCATGAGTTCGGCCTCCTTAACCCGCGTACCCAGCCTCGACGAGGCGCTGGCTTTCAGCCCGCAGCAGATCGTCGTACTGGTGCGCTCGCAAGTGATGCTGCGCCAGGAAATCCAAACCCTCAAGCATCAGCTCGACTGGTTCAAGCGCCAGATCTTCGGCCAGAAAAGCGAACGTCGGATCATCGACGGCGCCGATGGCCAGATGAGTCTCGGCGAAGCTATCGACCGCGAACAGCCTGCCTCACCGCCGGCGCCGGCTGAACGCCCGGTCGCGGCGCATACGCGGCGCTCGGCAGCGAAGAAATCCGACACGGGCGATGACAGCGTCCCCTTCTTCGATGAAACGCGCGTCCCGGTTGAAGTCATCGAGCTCGCCTCTCCCGAGACCGCCGGCCTGGCGCCGGAAGCCTTCGAAGTGATCGGCCACAAGGACAGCTACCGCCTCGCCCAGCGCCCGGGCAGCTACGTCGTCCTCAAGTACCGGCGGCCGGTGATCAAGCTCAAGGCGACGCAAGCCATTGTCTGCCCGGCGGCGCCGCTTGGCGTCATCGAAGGCAGCCGGGCCGATGTGAGTTTCGTTGCCGGCCTCTTGATCGACAAGTTCTCCTACCACCTGCCGTTTTACCGGCAGCACCAGCGCATGGGTGACGGCGGCATCACGGTCAGCCGGCCGTGGCTGACGCAGGTTGGCCAGCAAGGCATTGCATTGATCGAGCCCATCTACGAGGCGCAGTTCGCTTCGATCCGCGCTTCCCGCGTCAAGGCGATGGACGAGACACCGATCAAGGCCGGCCGTGCCGGACCGGGGAAGCTCAAAGCCGCCTACTTCTGGCCGGTCTATGGCGAACTCGATGAGATCTGCTTCCCGTTCTTCGAGAGTCGCCGGATCGAGCACGTCGAGCAGGCGCTGGGCCTGACGCCGGTCGAGCGCGGCGTTCTGCTGACCGACGGCTACACCGCCTATGCGCATTACACGAAGAAGACCGGGCTGACCCACGCCCAGTGCTGGGCGCACGCGCGACGCCATCTCTTTGAGGCGCAGGACGCCGAACCGGCGGTGGCGGCGCAGGGACTGGCGTTCATTGGCGCGCTCTACGCCGTCGAAGAACGCATCCGCGAGCAAAAGCTGAGCGCCGCGACGAAACTCGACTATCGCCTGATGCACGCCAAGCCGATTGCCCAACAGTTCTTCGCCTGGGTGAATCAGCAATTCGAGGCGCAGGGCCTGTTGCCGAGCAATCCCCTGACCAAAGCGCTGGCTTACGCCCGCGAGCGACGATTCGGGCTGGAAGTCTATCTGACCGATCCGGACGTGCAAATCGACACCAACCATCTGGAACGCGCCCTGCGGGCCATTCCCATGGGCCGGAAATCGTGGCTTTTTTGTTGGACCGAACTTGGCGCCAAGCACGTCGGCATCATGCAGAGCCTGATCGTGACCTGCCGCCTGCACGGGATCGATCCCTACGACTATCTGGTTGATGTCTTGCAACGCGTCGGCCAGCATCCGGCCAATCGCGTCCACGAACTCACCCCGCGACTCTGGAAGCAGCACTTCGCCAGCCATCCGCTGCGTTCCGATGCCTACTGCAACTCAGCGTAGGGTTACCCGTCGTGCAACAACTCGACATTTTTGCAGACTCGGTCCCGGTTCAGCGAGCCAACGCCCTGATTGCCGCGCTGAGCCGCTTTGATCGCACGGCCTCCCGGCAGGCTTTGCAAATGCTGGCGTCAGCAGACCCCGAGCATGCCGGGCTAGCTCACTTCCAGGTGCTCTGTGCGTTCGTCGATAACTGGCCCGATGCTGGTGATGCCCCGGGCTGGCTCCGGACCCCCGCAGCCGTTGCCGAAGCGGTGCAATTGATCAGGGAACGCATCATCCCGGCAGCCGTTACGATGGGCAACGCAGGAATGACGCTGGTGCGTAAGTGCTGGTCCGATCTGGCCAGGGAATCCGAGGCGGCTGACATTGGCCCCGAACATCCTGATTGTTTCGCCGCTGAACTCTATTTGCGCGCGGCGCAATCGTCCGAGGTTGTGCGCACGGCCCAAAGGGTGCCGGGGGCGGCCATGCGCGCGGCAGTACAACGTTGGCTGGGCTTGGGATATCACCGTTGCGGGGAAACCGAACTCAGCAGGAGCGCGGTGCTGCGCTATGCCTGGCTTGCGCCTCAACGATTCAGTGTCTTCGTTGAGGAAATAGGCGATGCGGCACTGGCACGAGATTGGCGCAACTTCCAGGCGGACCTGGGCGATCTTGATGCGACATGGTTCCCTGCCTGGTGCGCGCATGAGAAAAAAGGAGGCGTCACGCTACTGGACAACTTGCCCGAAGGTGATGGGCCGACGGCTTATCGTCTGGTCGCCGGCTTGACCATTCGCGAGCGCGGCGGCCTTTGTTCCGCCGTATATGAAGATCGGGCACACCTGAAACGATTGAGTGAAAGCTTCTTCGCCTTTTATCTGAGGCATCGTTCCGACCTGCACCCCCGACAACGCTGAGCACCGACGCCGCACAATTACCGGTTACATCAGCCGAGCGGTGTCTTCCTGCCCTTTTTGCCGCATTCGCGCACCAATCGCGTGATGCGCCTCCAACTCGACGTGGCTCGACCGCTGGCCAAACAGGCGTGGGCCAACATCGTTCGGCGCAAGATCGAGAATCAGGCCGCCTGTTTGCGGCTTGCCGGGCGCGAGGGCGTCGACCGTCTGGACTCCTACGCTAGGCGCGTGCGCTCCGGCGACGTTGAGAATCTTGAAGGGCAAGCCGCCGCTTTCTACTTCGTGCGCCTGTTCGGTCCCGGTTT
>JBQMQE010000343.1:0-344 GCA_052172655.1 Burkholderiales bacterium | reverse complement strand
GCCGCACAATTACCGGTTACAGCCCAATACCCACCATGACTGCCTCTGCGCCCCATTCGCCTTTTGCTGCGATAGCTACCAGCAATCCGATCCCTGCACCAATCGCCAGGATCGCGAAGAAGAAAAATTTCCGCATATCGACCTCCTGACATCAGGCTAATCGCGAAAATTCCATCAGCAAGCCCCTAATTCCAGTCAAGCGCTATTGCCACTACCAAGCGCGACCGAAATCGCTAGGCAGGTCGTTTAGCCCCGCTCAAAATCGCGTGATTTCTTAGCAAGGCCGAACTCTGACCAACCAGTTCTGAGGGTTGCATTAGGTCGCTGTTGATGTAGTCCAAGGC
>JBQMQE010000342.1:0-4550 GCA_052172655.1 Burkholderiales bacterium | reverse complement strand
GCGATCCAGCGCAATCTTGAGCGTGCGCTCGAGGTGCGCAAGCGGGAAAGCGTAGGGCTCGCCGTCGATATTCACCAGCATCGTGCGCAACACCGAAAGGGTCAGCGGAAGCTGCATCAGGAACTGCGTTCCCTGGCCGGGCTCGGACGTAACGCGTATGCTGCCGCGCACCTGCTTCGCCATTTCCTGCACCACGTCCAGCCCCACGCCTCTGCCGGAAATTTCGGTAAGCGTCTCCGTCATGGTAAATCCGGGGAGAAACAGAAATTCCAGCAGTTCGGCCTGGCTCAGCTGCGCACCCGTTTCCGCATTGGTCAGGCCGCGCTCGACGATGGCTGCGCGCAGCTGGTCCAGGTCGACGCCGCGGCCATCGTCGGAGACGAGGATTTGCAGCACGCCGGAATTGTGCCGCGCCTCGATGCGCACGGTCCCTTCCTCCGGCTTGCCGGCGGCGCGGCGCTCCTGCGGCGATTCGATGCCGTGATCGACCGCATTGCGCAACAAATGACCCAGCGGCGCGTCAAGTTTTTGCAGAATGTCGCGGTCGACCTGCGTCGCCTCGCCGCTGATTTTCAACTGTACTGTCTTGCCCAGCGATTGACTCAGATCGCGTACCATGCGCGGCCACGACTGGGCGCCGTCGGCAAAGGGTCGCATGCGGCAGGCGAGTGCACCCTCATACAGCCGGTGCGCGAGATCGACGCTATGACGATCGTACACCTCCAGTTCGACCAGCCGTTGCAATAGAAACTGCTGGCATTCCATGACGCGCCGCTGCGACTCTGCCAGCGCGGATTGCGCCTGTTCGCTGAGCGTCTGTCCCGATAGCGCGTCGCGCAGAACGTCGAGCATGCGGCTCGTCTCATTGTGCATCAGCTTGAGCCGCAACAGCGAGGTCCCGAACGGCGTGAGCCAGCGCGACTCCACCAGTGACTCGCCGGCCAGACCAAGCAGACGATTCAAAGTTTCCGGCGTCACACGCAACACGCTGTCGATGGCTTTTTCCGCTGCCAAATCCGTGTTTCCTGCAGGCAGCGCAGGCTGTGGCGAACGCGCGTCGCCCTTCACCGGACCCGGCGTCGTTTCGCCGCCTGCTTCGGCGGAATCGTCCTTGTTTTCGAGCACCCCGGCCAGGGCCGCGAGAAACGCGTCGATTTCCTCCTTGCCTTCGGCGTCCCAGCGCGCGATATCCGCCTCGGGCGTCTTGGCGATGCGCATCAGCAAATCCACGCCCTGCAAAAGCAGGTCGGTTTGCCTCTTGCGCAGTTTCACGCGGCCCTTTTGCACGGCGACGAAGCAATCTTCCATGGCGTGAGCCACGCTGGTGCCGACGCCAAGACCGACCATGCGCGCCGCGCCCTTGAGCGAGTGCGCGGCGCGCATGCAGGCCTCGGTCTGATCGGTCGTGTCGGGATCGCGTTCGAGCGCCAGCAGCCCGGCGGTAAGAATCTGCGTCTGCGATTCCGCTTCGAGGCGGAACATGTCGAGCATCGACATCTGGCTCAGGTCAACGGCACTCATGCGAGGCTCCGCTGCAGCGAGTAAAACAACAACTGTTCGTCGAGACAGCCGATCGCCCGGTCCTCCCACGGCAGCATTGCCCTGGCATAGGTGGCCGTGGCCTTGGCCACCGTAGCCGGCACGTCCCTGAGCTCACTCGGGTGAAGCTTATGAATGCCATGGACCTCGTCGGCGGGAAAAACGATACGGCTGTCCTTGTCGTGGATTACCACCAGCCGCTGGTACGCGGCGCGTTGCTGCAGTTTTTTCGTTTTCGTTTCCTTCACGATCCCCAGCAGCTTTTCCAGCGATACGCAAATCAGCAGTTCGCCGCGCACGTTGGTCAGGCCAAGCAAAATGCCGTTGCGCCGGTGCGGCAGTGAATGAATGGTGCGCACGTCGACGACCTCGGAGAATACCGCCGCCGGCAAGCCGAGCCATTCGTCGCCGATGCGAAACACGACGATCGACTCGGAGTCGGATTCCTCGATCCGGCTTTCCCGTGAAAAGTGGGTCGTCCACTCATCGAGGTAGGCAGCCGGTAGATCGCGGTCGAGCAGCGCCAAAGCCGCCGCGGTGTAGGTCGGGCAATTGCGGCAGTGAATATGCTGTTGCAGCTTCGGGCACGAGCCATCGCCGTGCACGCCGACCTTGTTCCAGCAGTCAACGACGATTGCAGCGGCGGTGATTGCCGCGGTTTGGGATAATCCGTTCATTTCAGGCGCGCCCCCCGGCACTCAGCCGCTTCGCTCGCCGGTGCAAACGCTGCGCGCCAGCCGCGTCACCCTGCTGTTCCAGCAGGAAAGCAAGATGGACCAGAGCTTCATGGTGGTCCGGATCGAGATAAAGCGCCTTGCGGTAATACTGCTCGGCTTCCTGGTGCATGCCGGTTGCGTCGTGCACCAAACCCATGAGGTGATACGCCTGCACCGACGGACCGCAGGTTTGCAGGAATTCTTCGCCGCGCTGCAGCGCCTCGCCCAGGCGCCCTTGATTCGCAAATCTGGAGATCTCGTCGAGGCCGGTCTGCGCCGCCACGGGCTGGGCGATCGCCGCGGCGGGCCGCGCAGGCGCCACCCGCTTGACTACGGGTTTTGCGGCGGGCGCGGGGACCCCCCTCGCCGTCGCCCGCCTGGGCTTGGGCAACCGGGCGGCGCTCGGGTCGAGGCCGGGCGCGGTATGCGCCTTTTTGCGGAAAGCGAACGCCAGCGCCAATTTTTCCGATGCGAAATCATTGTTCAACATCAAACCGCTTTCGGACGGACCGACGTACAGGACGCCGTCCGCCTTGAGCAAGCGCGTCAGCACCTGGACGGCGCGATCCTGAGTATCGCGATCGAAATAGATCAGCACATTGCGGCAGAAAATGAAATCGTAGGCCGCCGTGTCCGGCGCGAAGAGAGGATCGAGCATATTGCCGTGATGGAAATGCACCTGTGCGCGCACTGCGTCCGCGACGCGGAATTCAGATCCCACCGGTTCGAAAAACCGGTCGCGGAACTCCAGGCCCTTTCCGCGAAACGAGTTCTTCCCGTACACCGCTTGCCCGGCGCGCTTCAACAAACGCGGGCTGATGTCGATGGCGTCGATTCGAAACAGACCTGCCGGAACACCTGCTGCCAGCAATGCCATCGCCATGGAATACGGTTCTTCGCCGGTCGCACACGGCAGGCTCAACAAACGCAATTGGCCTTCCGCATGCAGCGGCAACCACCTGTTATAAGCCTCGTTGGCCAGGCCTGCGAACGCCTCGCGGTCGCGAAAGAACCAGGTTTCCGGCACGATGACCTCATCGATCAGCTCCTGCAGCTCGCCATCGCAGGCGTGGACATGCTCCCAGTAATCCTGCAGGTTTTTCGACTTGCATGCCGAGACGCGTGTCTTCACCGCGTATTCGATGACTGACAGACCGACTGTGTCGGCGCTCAAGCCCATGGTCTTGTTCAGCAGGTTTGCGAACTCCGCGACAGTCGTCATTGCCATTCCAGCGGTTGTTTGAACAGCACGTCGCGTATCGCTGCCGGCAATAATCTGGCCACTTCGATCCGTTGCACCAGCCCATTGGGATCGGTGGCCACGGGACCAAGATAGGGCGCATCGTCGTTGACGACACCCGAGTCGGCGAAGTCCGCGGGGTCGCGCTGCATGGTTTCGGTCGCCCTTTCCGCGATCAGTCCCAGCAGATGCAGCCCGCCGTTGCCGCCGGGATGGAGCACGATGATGATGCGCGTGCTCATGTGCCGTCGCGCCGGACAACCCAGCGTCAATTCGCTCAAATCGATCACCGGTACCGGCTTGCCGCGGTAGTTGAATGCGCCGACCACCCCGGCCGGCGCCTGCGGGATCTGCTTGATCCCGAGCAGCGGCAGAACCTCCACTACCTGGCTGGAATCGAGTACGTAGCGGTCTTGGCCCAGCTGGAACTGAAGAAACAGCATTTCGATTATCCTCTCGGTCGTAGCCACGGCGGCGCATGCTAGCGGCGCGGCGCCGACCGCTTGCGGCTATGCCAGCTTGAACCGGGAAACACCACTGCTCAGGCCGGTGGCGACTTGCCTTACGTCCTCTATGGCCACGTTGGACTGGCGGATCGCATCGGTGGCCTGCTGCATCGCGTCGGTCAGTTGAACGAAGGCATCGGTGATCTGCTCCCCGCCCGTGGTCTGCGAACGCATCCCGTCGTTGACGGCTTCCAGGCGTGGCGCCAAGGTCTGCACCTGTTCGATGACTTGCGACAGCTGCCCGCCGACCTGCTGAATTTCTCCCAGACCGCGGCGGGTTTCTTCCGAGAATTGGTTCATGCCCATCACGCTGGCCGAAACCGCGGACTGAATCTCCTTCACGATCACCTCGATGTCATAGCTCGCCACCGCAGTCTGATCGGCCAGCCGGCGGATCTCGGTCGCGACGACGGCAAACCCGCGCCCGTATTCCCCGGCCTTTTCGGCCTCGATCGCCGCGTTCAGCGAAAGCAGGTTGGTCTGATCGGCCACCTTGGTGATAGTCGTGGTGACCTTGCTGATATTGCCGGCCTTTTCGTTCAGGACCGC
>JBQMQE010000341.1:0-4566 GCA_052172655.1 Burkholderiales bacterium | reverse complement strand
TGATTGTCGCACTTGCCTGGCGGCTGATCAGGCTGCGTGGTACCGGGTCTGATCAGCGGCGCATGCAGTGGCAGTTCGTGCTGCTGATCGTGGGCCTGCTCTACATGGGCATGACAGGGTTCATTCTGGAGGGTCTGAGGCTGACGCTCAGGCCGGTGCCCTGGGCGGATTGGTCCTTCATCGGGAACGAGCTGGTCGGTCCGTTGCACGCTTTGGGTCTAGAGCAGCGTGGGGAGACGACTTACCTTGCGTTGTGGTGGAGCCACGCTGTCGTCGCGTTCACGCTCATCGCCGCATTGCCCTATTTCGCCTTTCTCCATTCGGTGGCTGCACCGTTGAACCTGATGGTTCATCCGGGTCACCCGAAGCTGGCGTTGGACGCACCCTTCGATCTTCGGGAGATCGAGGCCAGCGGCAATTTCGACGTAAAGGCAGGTGTGTCAACGCTGGCTGATTTGAGTCGAGCACAGCGTTTCGCGCTCATGGCGTGCACGAATTGCGGACGCTGTGACGACGTATGTCCGGCACTCGCGTGCGGAACGGCCTTGTCGCCCCGACGGTTGGTGCAGAGCTTGCGCAGCAAGCAGTTAGCCAACGACACCGCGACCGATCTTCTCGATTCAGGAACCGTGTCTGCCGAGGCGTTGTGGGCGTGCACGACGTGCTGCGCATGCGTAGAAGCCTGCCCCGTGTTCATTCGGCCAGTTGACTACATCGTCCCATTCCGCCGCGAACTGGTGACGCGTCAACAGATTGACAAGCGTCAGATCGAGTTTCTTGGCAACCTCGGGCGCAGCTTCAATCCCTACGGCTTGCCGCCGGCAAACCGCTCGCGGCTGGCCGTAGAACTGAACGCGGCAGACACCGCACCCTAGACAGAACACAGCGTATGCAAACCAGCCACTCACAGTCTCTGCGGACCAACATGCACCCCATCGCGAAGAGTTACCTGTACTGGACCGGATGCGCGGCCAACTATGACGTGCGCATCGCCGCCATCGTCAAGGCGACCACCAAGGTCATCAGGGCCGCCGGTATTGAGGTCAACTTCTTGGGCGAGGAAGAAGCGTGTACGGGGGACGCAGCGCGGCGCCTCGGCGAAGAGGGACTGTTTCAGCAACTTGCCTTGCAGAACATTGCCAGGCTCAAACGCCATAAGGTGGAGCGCATAGTGACTCATTGCGCCCACTGCTTCCATGTGCTGAAGAATGAATATCCAAGCTTCGGCGCCGATTTCGAGGTCTATCACCACTCAGAGCTCATTGCACAACTCCTGCGCGAAGACCGGGTTCGGCTTAAACCCGAGACCCATTCGGTGGCCACACTCCATGATTCGTGCTACGTCGGGCGATACAATGGAATCTTCGATGCGCCGCGCGAGATTCTACGGGCAGTCCACGGGGCCGATACTGTCGAGATGCCGCGCCACCGAGAGCAAAGCTTCTGCTGCGGCGCGGGCGGTGCAAATTATTGGTACGACGCTCCTAAGAAAGAAGCGGCAGGAGTGATCCGCATCCGGGAGGCGGTACAGGCGGGTGCGCAGACTGTGGTGGCCGAGTGCCCCTTTTGCATCAAGATGCTCGAGCAAGGTGCGCAGTCGGCAGTCGCAGGCAGTGGAGTCAGGATAAGAGACATCGCGGAGATCGTCGCCGAGGCGCTCGACGAGGGGGATGTCGCAGCGCAGCGCGCGAGCGGCAGTTGTTAGCACCGCGATCAGATGAAGGAGCGCTTATGACGGCGGCGGGCATCGCATCGGTACCGAGCATCCTTGTCTGCGTCAAATTCGTTCCGGATCCCGCTCAGTTGCAGGCCGAGCCCTCGACGGGCCGGCCGGATCTGAAGCGCTCACCGTTTCGAATCAGCACCTTCGACGAGAATGCCATCGAGGCGGCGCTTCAGCTTGCCGCGGAGCACGGGGGTCGCGCTGTCGCGATGAGTCTTTGCGCCCAATTGCCGCCAAAGGACGTCGTGCTCAAGGCCCTCGCCATGGGCGTAGCTGCGGTCTACCTGGTCAAGGACGAAGAGCGGCTGGCCCGCGACCCCTTACGCGTCGCAACAGTGCTTGCCGCAACGGCGCGCACGATCGCCGCACGCGAAAGTCTCGCCCAATGGGACCTTGTGATCTGTGGCGAAGCATCTGCCGACGAATACAACCAACAGGTCGGTCCGCGTCTGGCTGCCGCCTTGAACTTACCGGCGATCACCTATGCCACTGGCCTGACCCTGCTGAACGGCGTGTTGCGTGCTGAGCGCGCGATTGAGGATCGATCCGAGACACTAGAGGTGAATGTTCCAGCGCTTGTCACTGTTGGCACAGAGATCAATACCGCCAGAATGCCTACGGTGTTGCAGATCATGGGGGCTGGGCGCAAGCCGATGGTCGAACTGACTCTGGCGGAGCTCACCGGCCTTGACATTGATCAGCTGAAGGCCTTTCCCGCGGTAGAAGTGTTGGACGTGTTTTCACCACCGAGCGCGCGCAAACAGGTCACGATCAAAGGCGAGTCTGCCGATGAGATCGTGGCGGAGTTGCTGCGCCGCTTGGGCGCCGACGGGGAGGTAACGCTTTGATGGCCACACACCAAGACGGCGAAAGTGGCGGAGTTCTTCTTTTCTCGGAGAACGCCGAAACGGTTGGCGAACTGCTGACGCTGGGGCGCGAGCTCGCATCGCGCTTGCATCGCCCGCTGATCGTCGCGGCCGTTGGCCGCAACGCCCAGGCCTTGCTTGATGAAGGATTAGCGCGCGGGGCTGACGAAGTGCTGGCCGTACGTGACTCACAAGGCGATGGGATCGTCCCGGATGAGTCGATAGCGACCGCGCTGTGCGAGGCGATTCGCGCATCAGCCCCCGCAGTCGTGCTGGTAGGCGCCACGCGCACCGGCGCCGAATTGGCCGCGCGCACGGCGCAGCTGCTGCAGATTCCTTGCGCGAGCAGTTGCGTTGCGCTGGAAATGGACGACGCGGGCAATTTGAGCGTCGATCGGCGGGTGTACGGCGGGCGATTCGTGTCGCGGCAATTGCTCAACATCGCGCCGCGCATGGCTACCGTGCCGCCCAAGCGTTTTCCCCGAGCGGAGAAGGTCTCCGAGTCGCATGGCAGCATCCAAGAACTGCAGGTCGAGCTTCCTGCGCCGCGAATCAAGACAGTGAGCGTGAATCCGCGCTCGCACAGTCAAGTGGACATCTCCAAGGCGGAAGTCATCATTTCCGCCGGGCGCGGCGTGAAGGCAATGGAGGACCTTCAACTTCTGGAGAAGCTCGCCACGCTGCTGGGAGGGGTGCTGGCAGGCTCGCGACCGCTGACCGGCGATGTGGACTGGCTGCCCGTGGATAGGCGTATCGGGCTTTCGGGCCAGACCGTCAAACCTAATCTGTACATCGCCTGTGGCATCTCGGGACAGATTGAACACATCGTCGGCATGAAGGGAGCACGCACGGTAGTGGCCATCAACAACGATGCCAAGGCTCCGATTCATGGCGAAGCAGACTACAGCGTCATAGGGGACTTGTACGAAGTGGTGCCGGCGCTCATCCAGGCTTGTGAGAAGGCCATGGGCAAGGTCGGCTGAGCGCCGGGAAGACAATGGATGAGACGACTACCACATTCAACAGGCGCGAGCGCTGCTTTGCTTCAGCCGACAAGACGTTTTTCAGGGACAGAGAACGGCAATAACGCCATGAACAACAATGGAATCGTATCTCCGGAGCAATTGCGGGCTTGTTCGCGCCAACTGGCAGCGGGAGTGTCCGTCGTAACCACGTGCGACGTGAAGGGATATCCCTATGGCCTCACCATGAGCGCAGTCGTCTGTCTTTCTCTCGAACCGGCATTGTTCCTCGTCTGCGTCGGCGAAAAATCCGATACCTTGGGTCCGCTGCTTGAAAGTGGTGCATTCGCGATCAATGTTCTAGGCCGGGGGCAGGAAGCGCTAGCCCGAACTTTTGCATCGAAAGGGCGCACCGAAAAATTCAAACACGTTGTTTACGATCTGAGCGCCACTACACGGTTACCGGTGCTCGCTAACGCCTTGGCCGTGCTGGAATGCAAGCTCATCGATACCTACGCGGGCGGGGATCATCGCATAGTAATTGGCGAAGTCAGGGTTACGCGCATGAACGGGGGGCTGCCGCTGGTGCACTACGACGGTCGCTACCTTGGCGTGGATGCGGGCAGCCATTCATTCGACTACGCGGCGTGCCGCGGTCTATCGAGCGAACGGGCGTAGTGGCCGCGCCAATTGAGGAACGGTTTCGCAAACCGTGGCCCAAATGGTGTGGCCAAGCGCAAGACGATCGCTCGGCCCGCTCGCCGCTTCAGTCTGCGATCTGGGAGGCGACGCAATGATCACTCCCGTTGAAGCCACGCTCGGTGATGGCAAAAAGCTCCGCGATAAGTCGGCGCTTGCTTGTCTTGTCGCCTCCTGCAAATTGCACACCCCTTGGGCCGAGTTTGATCTACATGGTTTCGAGGAGATTGGCAGTGACCGGGAGCATGTCGCCTTGACTATCGGGCGTATTAACGACGGCGCTCCGGCGCTGGTCCGTATGCATTCCGAATGCCTA
>JBQMQE010000340.1:0-4571 GCA_052172655.1 Burkholderiales bacterium | reverse complement strand
CCGTGGAAAAATCGCTGTTTCTCGCCACCAAGGTCTGGACCAGCGGGCGCGAGGCGGGCATGCGCCAGATGGAAGAATCGATGCGCCGGATGCGCACGAAGCGCATGGACCTGATGCAGGTGCACAACCTCACCGACGTGCACACCCAGCTCAAGACCCTGCGCGAGTGGAAGGAGCAGGGCAGAATCCGCTACCTCGGCATCACCCACTATCACGAGGGCGCTTACGCCGAACTCGAGCGCCTGATCAAGTCGGAGCAGATCGACTTCGCCCAGTTCAACTACAACGTGCTGACCACGGCTGCCGAGGAGCGCCTGCTGCCCATCTGCGCGGAGTACCGCACCGCGGTGATCGTTAACCGTCCGTTCGAGGCGGGTGCGCTGTTCCGGGCGGTGAAGGGCAAGCAACTGCCCCAGTGGGCGCAGGAATTCGACTGCGACAGCTGGGCGCGGTTTTTTCTCAAATTCATCCTGTCCCACCCGGCCGTGACCTGCGCCATTCCCGCCACGCGCAATCCGGATTACCTGGTCGACAACATGGGCGCGGCGCTGGGACGCTTGCCCGATGCGGCCATGCGCCGGCGCATGGTGCAGCACATGCGTGGCCTGTAGAGCAGAAGACCGAATCCTATATCCGCCGCGCCGAGAACTCGTCGGCGATCTTGTCCTCGTAATAGCTGGTAGGTGAGGGCGCGTTCATGAACTGCCGGTGCACCTCCTGCGACACGCCGCTGTAGGCGAGCACGCTGCCGTCCCTCAGTTCTACTTCGAGCACGCGCGATTTCGGGTCGTAGCCGACCGCGCGCACCTTGTCGGATTTGACGCGCTTGCGTTCCATCTTGTACTCCTCAAGCCGGAAGAAAAGCGAGGACCAGGCCGGCGCCGGCCGCGGCCGCGAGCATGGCCGGCGCGCAGCGGCGGGCGAGCACGCCGCCGCCGAGCGCGAACACCAACCCGAGCTTGAACGCGATGTTCGACGCCAGCGCCAGCACGATGGCGCTCACCGCCTGCAGCGGCTGCAATGTGCCCAGGCTGTACAGACGCAGGGTGGAAAGCGTTATTGCGTCCACATCGGTGAGGCCGGACACCAGCGCCACCGCATACAGCCCGCGGCTGCCGGCGACATCGGACAGCCAGGCGGAAAAGAACAGCACCACGCCGAACAGCAGTCCGAATCCCAGTGCCGTGCGGATTTCGGTCGGGTTGCGAATTTCGGGCAGCTCCAGCACAGGTTGCCGGCTCAGCTTGCGCCACCAGTACAGGGTACCAGCCGCACCGCAGGCGATTGCCGCGGCCAGCGCCGGCGCTAGCTGCGGCAGGATGGCGGGGGAGACGATGCCGGCCAGCACCGCCAGCCGCGCCGGCACCACCAAGTTGGCAGTGAGGATCACCACTGCGGCAAGCTGCAGCATGCCGGGGTCGCGCGCGTGGCGTGCGTACACCATGCTGGTGGCGGTGCTCGATACCAAGCCGCCCAACAGGCCCAAGAGCAGTACGCCATGGTGTCCGCCGCTAATGCGCAGCGCGACATAGCCGGCCAGGCTGATGCCCGAGATCAGCACCACCATGAGCCAGATCTGGTACGGGTTGAGCGCATTGTAGGGCCCGTAGTTCTGGTCGGGCAGCACCGGCAGGATGACGAAGGAGAGCGCGGCGAACTGCAGGATCGAGAGCAGGTCCTGGCGCGTCAGGCTTTGCGACAGGCCGCGCAGTTCGGGCTTGAAGTAGAGCAGCATGGTGGTGAGCACGCCCAGCATCACCGCCAGCGTCGGATAGCCCAGCCAGATCAGCACGCCCAGGCTGTAGCAGACGCACACCGCCGCCACCGAGGTGGTGCCGGGGTCGGCCGCCTCGCCGCTTGTGCGCGCATAGGCGGCGATCATCATCAGGCCGACCAGGGCGAGGCCGGCTGCAACGATCCAGGGCGAACCGGTCTTGTCGGCGATCAGGCTGGCGAGCGTCCCCAGGAGCGCAACCAGGGCAAAGGTGCGCAGGCCGGCCTTGCTGGCGGGATTGCGCTCGCGCTCAAGGCCTATCAGCAGCCCGAGCGCCAGGCTGGTGAGGAAGGCCGGCAGCGGCGCCAGTGGGGTTGTTTCGAGAAAGCCGATGTTCATGCGGCGCTCTCCCACTCTTCGACGATGAGCTGCACGCTCTGCACGCCATTGTATTCGTTCACCGCCAGCCGGTAGGCGGCACGAATGGCCGCACCCGCCGGGGCGAGCGAATTGAAGCGTATCGCATCGAACGACTTGCCGTCCTTCTGCAGGCGCAGTTTCAGATGCTTCTCGCCGACTACGCGCTGGCTGGCGACAACGAAGCGATCGCAGAACAGCGGCTGCGGGAAGCCCTGGCCCCAGACCTCGCGCTCGAGCATGCGTATGGTGTCCAGATTCATGTAAGCCGATTCCAGCGGGCCGTCGGTCTCGATGCTGCGCGCGAGATCGGACGCGGCGACGAGGCTGCGCACCGCGCTCTCGAACAGTTCGCTGAACTGCGCCAGGCGCTCGCTACGTATGCTCAAGCCGGCGGCGGCGGCGTGTCCGCCGAAACGCAGGATCAGGCCCGGGGCGCGCTTGGCGACGAGATCGAGCGCGTCGCGCAAATGCAGACCAGCGATCGATCGCCCCGAACCTTTGAGCTCGCCCGCATTGCCGGCGGCAAATGCGATCACCGGCCGATGCAGCCGGTCCTTGATGCGCGCGGCGAGTATGCCCACCACGCCCTGGTGCCAGGACGGATCGTAAAGCGACAGGGTGTAGGCCGCTTCTGCGTCCGAATCTGCATCGGTGCCCAGACCCAGTCCCTCGAGCATGGTCAGCGCCTGCTCCTGCATGCCGCCTTCGATTTCGCGCCGCTCGCGGTTCAGTTGGTCCAGCTCCTGCGCGATGTTGAGCGCGCGCGCCGTGTCGTCGGTGATCAGGCACTCTATGCCGAGGGCCATGTCGGCCAGGCGCCCGGCGGCGTTGAGCCGCGGCCCGGCGGCGAAACCCAGATCGAAGCAGGACACGCGCTTTGCCTCGCGCCCGGCCACGCGTAAGAGCGCCGCGATGCCGGCCTGCATCTTGCCGGCGCGGATGCGCTTGAGCCCCTGCGCCACCAGGATGCGGTTATTGCGGTCCAGCCGCACCACGTCGGCCACCGTGCCCAGGGCGACCAGGTCGAGCAGCGTCGCCAGGTTGAATTCGGGCCGGTCCTTGAACCAGCCGCGCCGACGCAGTTCCGCCCGAAGCGCGAGCATGACGTAGAACATCACGCCCACCCCGGCGATGGCCTTGCTAGCGAAGTCGCAGCCCGGCTGGTTCGGATTGACGATGCATGTAGCCTGCGGCAGCGCGTCGCCGGGCAGATGGTGGTCGGTGATCAGCGTGGCGATGCCAAGCTCGTTGGCGCGCGCCACGCCGTCGTTGCTGGCGATGCCGTTGTCCACCGTAATCAGGAGGTCGGGGCGCCGCGGCGCTCGCGCGGCGAGATCGACGATTTCGGGCGTGAGCCCGTAGCCGTATTCGAAGCGGTTGGGCACCAGATAGCCCACGTCCGCGCCGAACGCAGAGAGCGCGCGCACGCCGACGGCGCAGGCGGTGGCGCCGTCGCAGTCGTAGTCGGCGACGATCAGCAGGCGCTGCTTCTTTTCGATCGCATCGGCGAGCAGCGTCGCGGCGCGGCCCGCATGCAGCAGCCGCTCGGGCGGTATCAACCCGGAGAATTCGCTCCCGACTTCGCTTTTGTCCAGCACGCCGCGCGCGGCATACAGTTGCGCCAGAACCGGATGCAGGCCCTGCTGCGCCAGCATGTCGCGCGCACGTTGGGGGATGGGGCGGGTGACGATGCTGCTCATGACTATGCGTAATCCGCCAGTGGTTTCGCCCGCCGCCAGAAGCGGTGCAGGTCGCCGCGCGTGGTCTCGACCGAAACCGCGCCCCCGGGTCCGAGCGCGTGCACGCTCAGCATGCCGATGCGTTCCTGCCTGAGCGCTTCCAGCAGGGGGACGAACCAGTCTCGCTCCAGTTGCGCCAGGCTTTCGCGCCAGCCATGCGCATCGCCGTACTGTGCCGAGGCGCGCAGCCGGTCGAGCAGAATCAGGTTGACGCCTTCGCCTGGGCTTGCGCGGAACAATTGCGCCGCA
Source organism: Burkholderiales bacterium (assembly GCA_052172655.1). Taxonomy (GTDB): domain Bacteria; phylum Pseudomonadota; class Gammaproteobacteria; order Burkholderiales; family SG8-39; genus 2-12-FULL-64-23. The sequence goes on along the minus strand of JBQMQE010000340.1, from coordinate 449 downwards.
TCCTCTGGCAGCGCGCGCGCCGCGATGCGCGCCGCCTGCGCCAGTCCCGCGGCGAAGGGGTCCGCGGACCAGACCGCGTGGAACGGCCCCGGCACGGCGTCGGCGATGTTGCCGCCGCCCCAGAGCCAGACGCTGTTGACCGGCAACTGGCCCGCGGCCTCGCGCTGTTCGTTGACCGCATGGCCGTGCAGCAGCATCTGGATGTCGTTCATGCGCGCGCGCCAGGCGGGGGCGTCGGCGCCGCGCGGCAGCAAGGCGTCTATGCTCCTGCCTGCGGCCTGCGCGAGCGGCGTCGTTTCCAGCGCCGGCGCTTGCGCTAACCGCAGATACCAGCGATCCGGCCGCAGCGGATAGAAAACCAGGCCATCTCCGGAAAAATGCGCGTTGAGGCTGTCGGCTAGGCTTTCGGCTTCCTGCTGTGACAGCGGAAATACGCCGCTGTCGGCGAG
>JBQMQE010000339.1:0-4577 GCA_052172655.1 Burkholderiales bacterium | reverse complement strand
CGACGCCGATCAGTCCCGCGAGCTTGGGGTCCACCGCGACGAACATCACCGTCTGCGCTTCGGCGCGCATGGTTTCAGCCTGAACGCCTACCAGTTCGCCCAATGCAATCTTCAGCGCTTCGAGCAGCTTGGCATTGCCGATCGCCACCATCCGGCCCTCGATTCGCCCGCTGACGCCTTTGCCGGTATGCGATTCGAAGGCATCGACCGCGGTCAGCGTCAACCCCTTCTTCTCGGCGGCCGCAATGATCGCCGCGGCCAGAGGATGTTCGCTGGCGCGCTCGAGGCTCGCGCCCAGGCGTAGAATCTCGTCCTCGCCGAAACCCGGCCTGGCCACGATTGCGCTGAGTTGGGGTTTGCCCAAGGTCAGGGTGCCGGTCTTGTCGGTTACCAGCGTGTTCACCTTCTCCAGGACTTCCAGCGCCTCGGCGTTCTTGATCAGCACTCCGGCCATGGCACCGCGCCCGGTACCGACCATGATCGACATCGGCGTCGCCAGCCCCAGCGCGCAGGGGCAGGCGATGATCAGCACCGCCACCGCATTGATCATCGCATGCGCAAGCCTCGGCTCCGGTCCCCAAATCCACCACACCGCGAAGGTGAGCAGGGCGACCGCAATCACGGCCGGAACGAAGTATCCCGCGACTGTGTCGGCGAGGCGTTGAATCGGCGCGCGGCTGCGCTGGGCCTCGGACACCATATGCACGATCTGCGCCAGCAAGGTGTCCGCGCCGACGCGCTCGGCGCGCATCAGCAGGCTGCCGGTGCCGTTCACCGTGGCGCCGATGAGGCGTTCGCCCGCGTGTTTTTCGACTGGGATCGGCTCGCCCGTCACCATGGCTTCGTCGACCGAACTCGAACCCTCGGTGACGATGCCATCGACCGGGACCTTCTCCCCGGGCCGCACCCGCAGGATGTCGCCGGGCTGCACCTGTTCCAATGGCGTGTCCTCTTCGCGTCCATCGGCGCGCACAATGCGCGCCGTCTTGGGCGCGAGGCCGAGCAGCAATTTGATCGCCGCGCTGGTGCGGCTGCGCGCGCGCAGTTCCATCACCTGCCCGAGCAGCACCAGCGCCGTAATCACCGCGGCCGCCTCGAAATAGACTGGAACCAGTCCGCCGTCCATGAGTATGCCCGCCGGAAACCAACCCGGAAACAGCAGGCCGACCGTGCTATAGACCCAGGCCACGCCCACGCCCAGGGCGATCAGCGAGAACATGTTGAGACTGCGGTTCACCACCGACTGCCAGCCGCGCGCGAAGAAGGGCCAACCGCCCCACAGCACTACCGGCGTCGATAGCGCAAATTCGATCCAGTGCAGCGGACGCGGGGCGATAAGCCCGCTCACCAGCGCAGGGAAGAACTCGGCGCCCATCGCCAGGATGAACACGGGCAGCGCCAGCGCGGTGCTGACCCAGAAGCGCCGCGTCATGTCGATCAGTTCGGCGTTGTTTTCTTCCGCGCCTGCTGCGGTGCGCGGTTCCAGCGCCATGCCACAGATCGGACAGGAACCCGGCTCGTTGCGCACAATCTGCGGATGCATCGGACAGGTGTATTGCGTCGCCGCTGCGGCAAGCGGGACCTCGGGCTCCAGCGCCATGCCGCATTTGGGGCAGGTGCCCGGCCCGGGCTGGCGTACTTCCGGGTGCATCGGGCAGGTGTAGCCCGCGGCAGCGGCCTTTGCGGCGTGGCTGCCTCCAGTAGCGGCGGCTGGCTGGTGAGAGTGGCTGCCGCCGACAGCGGCGGCGGCCGGCTGGTGCGCATGCCCTGGTCCCGGCTTGTTCAGGTAAGCGCCCGGATCAGCGTCGAACTTGGCCGCGCAGCGTGGCGAGCAGAAGTAGTACGTGGTCCCTTCGTTCTCGCGCGTGGTCTTCGCCGATTTTTCATCCACCTTCATGCCGCATACCGGATCGATAGCCATGTATTCTCCTTTAAGAAATATTCACTTTGCGCACCGGCACAATGCGAGCGCGCTGCCAGGGCGATCAGGCATATTCGCTGCCGCAGCGACACCAGACGCATTCGCAATTCACGTGGTTGCAGCTCTCATCGTGCCGCGCGCTGCGATAACGCCGCTGCGCCCAGGGGAACAGCAGGCGCGCATGCCATGAAGTCCGGCATAGGCGCCCAAGGAAGGAGCGCGCGTCGCGGCCCGACTGCCAGCGCAGCAAGGCGCGATAGCCGCGGTTGCCCGCCAGACGGTAAAGCCCGCGGTTGACGATCGAGGCGGCAAGCAGGTGCCGAAAATCGCGCTGCCACAGTTCGTCGTAGCCGCCCGCATCCAACAGCGCGCGCGCGCCGAGCACGCCGGAGCGGATCGCGAACAGCATGCCGAAGCCGAACAGCGTGTCCTGAAAACCGGCCTGCTCGCCGGCAACCGGATGGCCACCGGACAATGCGGTCACCGGCAGGCGAAAATTGCCGATCCCGCCATGCGCTTGGGGATTGTTCATGCGCAAGCCCGCCAGGCGCTGGAACGCATTCACCGTGCGCTCGACGTAGAGTTTTTCTTGCTTGAACCCGGTGAACATGCAGCTTTTCACCGTGCCGCGCCCGCGCATGACGAGCAGATAGGCGTAGCCCTCGGGCGCCAATTCGTCGTTGCAGATGAACCAGAAGCCGTCGGCCATGTCGGTGTCGAAGTGGTAACCGACGGCGATCGCATCCGCCGCTTTCGGCCCGATCGCGAGAAGGCCGGGCCCGGGTAGCCGGTCCAGCCGGCTGCCGAAGCGTAATTCGACCCCGAGACTGCGCGCCTGTTGGAGCAGCACCGAATCGAGCGTGCCGGGGCCGGGCCCGCGCTCCACCATGTAGAACAGCGGCGCGGCCGAGCAAACCGGATACGCCCGCTCCCATGCGTCGTAAGCCGTGCCGCGGTGGCAAGGCAGCGCCTCGAAGCCGGTGCCGATCCCGAGCTGGCGCAGGTCTTCGAGCACGTCATTGCGACTGGTCCAGTTCTCCAGACCCTGCAGGTCGCCGCCGAAGCGCGCGCCCACCTCGCTTCTCATCTCGTGCACCACCACGCGGCGCCCCGCACGCGCGAGCGTGATGGCTGCGGCGAGGCCGGCCGGTCCGGCGCCCGCAATAGTGAGGGTGTCCATGCAGTGGCCTGCGCGATGACTGGCTGATCACGCTGGGAGCGCGACCTGGTCGCTCAGCGCTATCCGTGGTGCTGGTGTCCTGCCCCGTGCCCGGTGGCAGGCGCGCCTGCGCCGGCGTACTTCTCGGGATCGGCGACAAACGCCTTGTGGCAGTGTTGGGAGCAGAAGTAATAAGTCGTACCCTTGTGTTCCGCTCGCGCCGCTGCGCGCTCGGGCTCGACTTGCATGCGGCATACCGGATCGGTTTGCATGATTGATCTCTCCTTCGCAATAAAATTTCGAACGTTAAAGAACCAGCATCACCGCACCGCCCGGCAGCAACCCTGGCGATTCGCCGGGGGCGCGTAGAGCGGGCTCCATTGTCGGGGTCGTTTCAGCGCGTCCGATACTGGCACCATATACCCCTAGTCGGTATATGTCAAGTACCCCCCATAGGTATTGTGTGGCACTCGCCGTGTTTTTTTTGGTTTCGCGCAGACCCCCTGCGCAGTGCACCGCGCGCGCGTCGTGCCACGTCGATCTGCGTGACGGCAATACCTGACACGTTCAGGGGCGCTTTGCCGCCGGCGCTTCAGCGCGCCGGCCCGCCGGGTAGGATTCCGGCAGCACCAGCACCGGCGCCTGCAGCGGCGCCTCGTACACGATCTTCCAGTCTGCGCCTTCGCGCGTCCAATACTGCCGCTTGCGCGTGCGCTGCGACAGATTGCTCGAGCGGTAGTCCTGGTCGAAAGTCACGCTCACGAGATTCTTCGCCCCGGGATCGCGCAACACGCTCAGCTTGTCGAGCGCGACCTTGATCCACGACTTGCCCGCGCCCACGCGGCGCTTGTGCGCCTTCCAGCCCTCGAGATCCTTGTCGCTGGTGCGAAAGTCCTTGGCGTAGTGCGCGAGGTAGCGTTCGACGTCATTGCTCTCCCAGTCGCGCCGCCACGCGTCGAGCGCAGCGAGAAAGGCGTCGCGATCGGCGCGCAACGCCTCCGGCGCGACCCACTCGACCTGCGGTGCGATCACCACCGGTGTCGCACCTGGGCGCACATAGGCCGCGAGCGCCTCGAGGTCGGGGTTGGCGAGCGCGACGCAGCCGTCGCTCGCCAGCGGCGCGCGCGCGTAGGTGTCCGAGGGCACGCCGTGGATCCAGATGCCGTAGCCGGTGCGCCCGAGCAGCCGGTCGCGTGCGTTGGGATAGTCGATCGGGTAGGCACCGCTGCCGTACAGGTCGGGCAGTTTCTTGCCCGGTAGCCACGACGTGACCTGGTAGACGCCGATCGGCGTCTTCCTGTCGCTCTCGCGCTCCTTGCCGATGCCGAGCTTGCCGATCGACGTATAGAAATCCCGCACCAGGCGCGGCGCGCCACGCTCAATGGCGTACACGTAGACGCGCGAGCGCTCGGCATCGATGACGATGGCGCTTGTCTGCGTCGCGTCGAGCTGAAGCAGGTAGCGCGGCACCCGGTCCGCCGGCGGCGCTTCGCGGCC
>JBQMQE010000338.1:1071-4583 GCA_052172655.1 Burkholderiales bacterium | reverse complement strand
CGACGGTGCAGTCGGTGCGGCAGAAATCTGAAAGCGGCGGCTACGACCTGGTGCCAGCGAACCGCGAACTTGCCGGCGCCGAGGTCGAGATGGTGGATTTGGAAAACCGTGAAACGCGGCTCAAGTCGGCATTGGGCACGATCGCGGAGGAATACGATTTCATTCTCCTCGACTGCCCGCCGGCGCTCAACCTGCTCACACTCAACGGCCTGGTCGCGGCCGACGCGGTGATGATCCCGATGCAATGCGAGTATTACGCTCTGGAAGGCCTGAGCGACTTGGTGGAAACCATACGCAAAGTGCGCAAGCACCTCAATCCGCGGCTCGAGATCGAGGGCTTGCTGCGCACTATGTACGACCCGCGCAACTCGCTCGCGCAGCAGGTTTCGGCGCAACTGCAGCAGCACTTCGGCGACAAGCTGTATGCGACCATTATCCCGCGCAACGTGCGCCTCGCCGAAGCGCCGAGCTACGGCGCGCCCGCGGTGAGCCTGGACCAGGCGTGCAAGGGCTCGCAGGCTTATATGGCGCTGGCGGACGAATTGCTGTCGCGCTCGGCCATCCTCGGCTAGAGAAGGAAGCAAGAATGAAAGGACTGGGACGCGGGCTGGATGCGCTGTTGGCCAAGGACGAAGACGCGAGCGGCGGCGACACCCTCAAGACAGTCAGGCTGGAAGAACTGCAACCGGGCAGATACCAGCCGCGCACGCGCATGGACCAGGCTTCTCTGGAAGAGCTGGCGCGCTCGCTCAAGGCGCAGGGCGTGATGCAGCCGATTCTGGCGCGCCCTCTGGCCAAGGGGCGCTACGAAATCATTGCTGGCGAGCGGCGCTGGCGTGCGGCCAGACTTGCCGGCTTGCGCGAAATACCAGTGGTCGTCCGCGAGGTGCCCGATGCGGCCGCACTCGCCATGGCCTTGATCGAGAACATCCAGCGTGAGAACCTGAATCCGCTGGAAGAGGCGAGCGGCATCCACCGCCTGATCAACGAATTCAAAATGACGCACCAGGAGGCGGCCGAGGCGGTAGGCCGCTCACGCGCCGCGACCAGCAATCTGCTGCGTTTGCTGAACCTGCCGCAATCGGTGCAGGCGCTGCTATACGACGGCAAGATCGACATGGGCCATGCGCGCGCCTTGCTCGCGCTGGAAGGCCGGCCCCAGGAGGACGTGGCAAAGCGGGTCGCCGAGCGCGGGCTGTCGGTGCGCGAAACCGAGAAGGCGGTTCAGGACATCCTCAATCCGAAGCCAAAGAAATCGAGCCGGCTTAAGACCAATCGCGACATCCTGCGCTTCGAGGAAGAACTGTCGGAAAAATTCGGCACCAAAGTCGAGATCAAGCCCGGCAAAAAGGGTACGGGTAAGCTGGTGATTAATTATGCCAGCCACGAGCATCTCGAAGACCTGCTGTCCAAGTTCAAGGGCTGAAGTTCGCGCCAGCGCCTCCCCCGCTTATCGCGCCATCAATTGCTGCGGGTAAGCGGCACGAAACGCACCGGCAGGCTGCGCTGGGTCCAAATCGAACCGTCGGCCTGTTTCATCATCACGTGCAGGAACTGCACATCGCCTTCCGCGCCGACCGGAATCACCATGCGTCCGCCGGGCTTCAATTGCGCGACCAGCGCCGGCGGAACCTGCGGGGCGGCGGCGGTGACGATGATGGCATCGAAGGGCGCGTGTTCCGGCCAGCCGTCATAGCCGTCGCCTATCCTGGTTTCGATATTCTTATAGCCAAGCTGGCGCAGCAAGGCCGCGGCATTCTTTCCCACCGGCTCGATGATTTCGATCGAATACACCCGATTCACCAGTTCGGCCAGCACCGCCGCCTGGTAGCCTGAGCCGGTGCCGATTTCCAGCACCGCGTCTCCGGCTTTGGCGTCGAGCAGCTCGGTCATGAGCGCGACGATATAGGGCTGAGAGATGGTCTGGCCGTGTCCGATCGGGAGGGGGCGGTTGGCATAGGCCAAGGGGCCGTAGGACGCCGGGACGAAGCGGTGGCGCGGCACTTTGGCGATGGCTGCCATCACCCGCGTGCTGAACACCGCGCGTCCGGTTTCCATGCCGGTCTCGCGCGCCATAGCCTCGATCTCTTTCAGCAGGGCCTCACGCTCGCGCGCGTACAGATCCTGCGCTTGGGCGCTGCCGCCGGCCAGGGCGGCGACCAAGCCCAGCGTACTCAGGATCGAACGTCGCTTTGCTCCGGAACCCATAGTTTTCAGTCTAGTTCGCCAACCTGCCTTTGTCATCCCGGGCGCAGGCGGGGTCCGGCCCTCGCCCGGCGAAGCGATTCGAATGAAGCGCCGCCGGGCGCGGGCCGAAGCACATTCGGCATGGCCATTGCGGCGATCGGCTTCGCGCCGCGGCGAAGAATCTACTCGATCGAGTAAGCCAGCGAATACCCTTAAACTCCGCCGCCCATATTGATGTGGATCAAGGCATTGCATGCGTAACAGGGGGATAGCGAATTGACCGTACACGGCCAAAGCCGCTATAATCTCGCCGTTTTGCAGCGAGGATAGCGGCGAGTGTGGCGAAGGTTCCGCCTGGTATTCGGGTCGCAAGTACTGGCCACAGCCATCATCGCATCGATTGCGGCCTGGTTTGCCGGCATCCACGGCGCGATATCGGCGCTTCTTGGCGGCCTGATCAGCATCACGGCCGGGCTGGCCTTCGTGTTTCTAGCTGCAAAAAGCGCAGGAGAAAAAGGGAAATTCGCAGGGGAGGTCCTTTTCGCCGCCCTCAAGGCTGAAGCGGCCAAACTTGTCCTCGCCGGATTACTGCTTTGGCTCGTTTTGGCGCTCTATCAAGAAGTCGTCGTGGTCGGGCTGTTGGGGTCGTTTGTCGTTTCGATCCTGATTTTCAGCATGGCCTTATTTGCCGGCGATGAAACCTGAGGGCATGAAAGATGCCCTCGTTTTGTAATGGCTACTTAGCGCGCTCTTGAACTGAATATGGAAAAATCAGGTTAAACAGAATGGCTGCCGAGCAAAAACTCAACGCAACAAGTTATATTCAGCACCATCTGAGCTTCGGCGCCCAGTCGGTCGGGGACCATCCGTTCTGGACCTTGTACGTCGATTCGCTGGTGGTCGGCGCTGTCCTCGGCGTGGTCGCCACCGGCCTGCTTTGGTGGGTAGTGCGCGGCGCGACCTCTGGCGTGCCCAGCAAACGCCAAGCTTTCGTCGAATTGCTATTCGGTTTCGTCGACGACCAAGTGAAGGGCATATTCCACGGCAAGCGCGACTTCATCGCGCCGACCGCGCTCACCGTGTTCGTCTGGGTGGTGCTGATGAACGCTATGGATGTCCTGCCCGCAGATATCATGTCGTGGATATTGACGCACGTGTTCCATCAGCACGAATTCAGGATCGTTCCTACCGCCGACATCAACACGACTTTCGCCCTGTCTCTTTCAGTATTGCTGCTATCGATTTATTTTGCCATCGCGGTCAAAGGCCTGGGCGGCTGGATTCACGAACTGTTCTGCGCCCCCTTCGGCTCGCATCCCCTGCTG
>JBQMQE010000338.1:0-1061 GCA_052172655.1 Burkholderiales bacterium | reverse complement strand
GCTGTGGCCGTGCAATTTCCTGTTCAACATGGTTGAATACGTGTCGAAGTCACTGTCGCACTCGCTGCGGCTTTACGGCAACATTTACGCCGGCGAGATCATTTTTCTGCTTCTGTGGTTGTGGGCCGCGACCAGCGTGGGCGGAGTGTTCTTCGCCACCGTACTTGGTGTCGGCTGGTCGCTATTCGACCTCTTCATCGGGGTGCTGCAGGCGTACATTTTCATGATGCTGACCATCGTGTATATCTCGATGGCGCAGGAAAGCCACTAAGACTTCCCCATTAACCCCGGCAACGCTTCGTTCTAGAAAGGAAATCAAGATGGACAAAATTCAAGCTCTGGCCATGATTCAGGCCTACACCGGCATCGGCATCGGCCTGATGATCGGACTGGGCGCCATGGGCGCCTGCATCGGTGTGGCCCTGATGTGCGCCCGCTTCCTCGAGGGCGCGGCGCGCCAGCCCGAACTGATCCCGCAACTGCAGGCCAAAGTGTTTCTGCTGCTCGGCCTGATCGACGCCTCGTTCATTATCGGCGTCGGCATCGCGATGCTGTTTGCGTTCGGCAACCCGCTGCTCGCCGTCGTCGTCGCCAGTTAACTTGACCAGCACCGCTGGTCCTGCCGCACTGGACCAGTGCCCGCCAGGGAAATCGAACATGAACATCAACTTGACACTGATTGCACAGGCGATTTCGTTCGCGCTTTTCATTCTGTTTACGGTCAAATTCATCTGGCCGCCGCTGATGAAAGCGATCGAACAGCGGCAGAAGCAGATTGCCGACGGCCTGGCTGCCGGCGAAGAGGGCAAGCAGCAGCTGGAGGCCTCCGGCAAGCTCGCGAGCGAGGAGCTGGGCAAGGCGCGCGTGCGCGCCGCCGAAATCATCGCTCTCGCCGAAAAACGCGGGCTGCAGATGATAGAGGAAGCCAAGAACTCGGCCAAGGCCGAGGGCGATCGCCTGGTCACCGGCGCCAAGTCCGAGATCCAGCAGGAAGTATCAAGTGCCAAGGAAGCCCTGCGCGAGCAGGTGGCGGCCCTGGTGGTCAGCGGCGCCGAGAAAAT
>JBQMQE010000337.1:0-4594 GCA_052172655.1 Burkholderiales bacterium | reverse complement strand
AACATTGTTCGCATCTGTCGTGATGTTTCAGAACTAATGTGTCTCGATACTAGTGAAAATCCCGCGATCGCGTCTCCAGCCTGCCCAGCAGCTCGCTGTGATCGGCCAGCCTTCTCGCGATCACGTGCACCACTTCGCCTTCGCGCTCTACCGATCCATACACCGCCATCAGCCGCGCGCCGAGCAGTTCGCGCCGCTGGCGCTCGCCCAGGTCGCGCCAGACGATGACGTTGACGCAGCCGGTCTCGTCCTCCAGCGTCACGAACACTACGCCCGAGGCGGTGTCGGGGCGCTGCCTGCCGATGACGATGCCGGCGGCGCGCACGGCGCTGCCGTGCGGCAGGCGGCGGACTTCATCGGCGGCGGCGAGCCGCATGCGTTTCAGGCGCGAGCGCAGCAGTGCCAGCGGATGCCGGCCCAGGGTGAGTCCCAGGCTGCGGTAATCGGCGACGAGGCCGTCGCCTTCGCTCGGTGCGCGCAATGGCGGATCGGTTTCATGGATCGGCGCCTCCGATAGCAGGTGCCGCGCGGTGTCCACGCCTGCGACCTGCCAGTAGGCGAGCCGCCGGTGGCCAGCGATGCGCTGGAGCGCGTTCGCTGCCGCGAGGCATTTGAGTTCGTGCCTATCGAGTTGCGCGCGGCGCATCAGCTCCTCGACCGAAGCGAATTCGCCCTGCGCGCGCGCCTCGACGATACGCCCGGCGCCGGCCTCGGACAGGCCTTTCACCATGAGCAGGCCCAGGCGCACGGACGGGGCGCCGTCTGCATCGGGCTCCAGCGTGCACTCCCAGCCGCTCGCGAGCGCGTCCACCGGCCGCACCTCGACGCCGTGGCGGCGCGCGTCCTGCACCAGTTGCGCCGGCGCATAGAAACCCATCGGCTGGCTGTTCAACAGCACGGCGAGGAACGCGGCAGGGTGGTGGCGCTTGAGCCATGCCGACACGTAGACCAGCAAGGCAAAGCTGGCCGAATGCGATTCGGGAAAACCGTATTCGCCGAAGCCGAGGATTTGCTGGAAAATGCGCTCGGCGAACTCGCGCGCATAGCCGCGCTCGCCCATGCCCTGGATCAGGCGCTGCTCGAAATGCTCCAGGCCGCCTTTGCGTTTCCACGCCGCCATCGAGCGGCGCAGTTGATCGGCTTCTCCCGGGGTGAAGCCGGCGGCGACTACCGCGAGTTGCATCACCTGCTCCTGGAATATCGGTATGCCCAGGGTGCGCTCTAGCACCGCCTTGACCGCGTCGCTGGGATAGCTTACCGGCTCCAGCCCCTGGCGGCGGCGCAGATAAGGATGCACCATGCCGCCCTGGATCGGCCCGGGGCGCACGATCGCGACCTCGATCACCAGGTCGTAAAAGTTCGCCGGTTTCAGGCGCGGCAGCATCGACATCTGCGCCCGCGATTCGATCTGGAACACGCCCACGGTGTCGGCCCGCTGGATCATGGCGTAGACCTCGGGGTCTTCTGCGGGCACGTCGCTCATCGCAAAAGTAATGTCTTTCTGCTGTCCGATCAGGGCCAGCGCGCGCTTGATCGCGGAGAGCATGCCCAGCGCGAGCACATCCACTTTCAGCAAGCCGAGCGCATCGAGGTCGTCCTTGTCCCACTGGATCACGCTGCGCTCGACCATGGCGGCGTTTTCGATCGGCACCAGGCGCGACAACAGGCCGCGCGCAATGACGAAGCCGCCGACATGCTGCGACAGGTGGCGCGGAAAGCCGAGCAGCGCCTCCACCAGCGCGAGCAGGCGCAAGACGGTCGGGCTGGCCGGGTCGAACCCGGCTTCGTGCAAGCGTTCGGGCAGGTTCTGGCGCCGGTCCCACCAGGACAGCGACTTCGCCAGCCGCTCCACCTGGGCGAGTTCCAGGCCGAGCGCCTTGCCGCAGTCGCGGATCGCGCTCTTCGGCCGGTAGCGGATCACCGTCGCGGCCAGCGCCGCGCGCTCGCGCCCGTACTTGGCGTAGATGTACTGGATCACTTCCTCGCGCCGCTGGTGCTCGAAGTCGACGTCGATGTCGGGCGGCTCGTTGCGCTCGCGCGAAATGAAGCGCTCGAACAGCATGCTCATGCGCGCCGGATCGACCTCGGTGATGCCCAGCGCATAACACACCGCCGAATTCGCTGCGGAACCGCGGCCCTGGCAGAGAATGTTTTTGCTGCGCGCGAAGCTCACGATGTCGTGCACGGTGAGAAAGTAGGGCTCGTAGGCGAGTTCGGCGATCAGCGCGAGTTCGTGCTCGACCAGGGCCTGGACCTTGTCGGGCACGCCAGCGGGAAAGCGCCGCGCGAGGCCGGTTGCGGTGAGCGCGCGCAGATGGCCCGAGGGTGTGGTGCCGGGCGGCGCGATTTCCTCCGGGTATTCGTAGCGCAGGCTATCAAGCGAAAAGGCGCAGCGCGCGGCGATGCGCAGGGTTTCTTCGAGCAGTTCGCGCGGATACAGGTTGGCGAGGCGCAGGCGCAGGCGCAGATGGCGCTCGGCGTTCGGGTACAGCGCCAGTCCGCATTGCGCAACTGGCTTGCCGAGGCGTATCGCGGTGAGCGTGTCCTGCAGCTTGCGCCGGGAGCGCAGATGCATGTGCACGTCGCCCGCGGCGACGAGCGGCAGGCCGCAAGCCTGGCCGAGTTCGCGCAGCGCGGCGAGGCGCGCCTTGTCGTTCGCGCCGCAGAGCAGCTCCGCCACGATCCAGGCGCGGCCGGAAAAGCGCTCGGCGAGCCAGCGCGCCTCTCCGACATCGGGCACCGCTCCCGGTAGGAGGAGGGCTAGGCAGCCGGGCAGGCCTTGATCCAGATCCACGGTCTCCAGGGCGTAGCGGCCTTTCGTGGCCCTGCGGCGCCCGCGGGTGATGAGTTCGGACAGGTTGCCATAGCCCTCTCGGTCGGTGGCGAGCAGCACGAGTTTGGGACCGTTGGCGAGGCGGATTTCGCTGCCGATGACGAGCGGCAGGCCGCATTCCTTCGCCGCCATGTGCGCGCGCACCACGCCGGCGAACGAGCACTCGTCGGTGAGGGCGAGCGCGCTGTAGCCCAGTTGCTGCGCGCGGGCGACGAGTTCTTCCGGGTGCGACGCGCCGCGCAGGAAGCTGAAATTCGACAGGCAATGCAGCTCCGCATAGGCGGGCAGGACAGCATCCATAATGAAGCTTAGGAAAAAATGCCGTGCAGATACCAAGCCCCCGCGGGGCTGCGCTCGCGGTAGACCCACAACAGCGCTGCGTCGGCGCTGCGGGCGATGAAATAATCGCGCGCCAGGTCGGCGCCGTCCCACCAGCCCGACTCGATGCGCTCCGGGCCGGCCAATAGCTTCAGCGGTCCGTGATGGCAGGGGACAGACCCCATTTCCTCCAAGGCCTGCGGCCGCGCTAGCAGCCAGAACGGGCGCAGGTTGAAATCGAGGGCGAGCTGCCTGGCGCCGGGCTCGGCCTCTGCGCAGGCGCGTTCCGGACGGTGATCGGCGCACAGAACCATGCCGTGCACCGCCGCGGCGCCCAGGCGCGAGCGCAGGCGCTCGATCAGCCGCGGCCAATTGCCCTCCTGTTGCAATTCGTCTGGAAGCAAGCTCAGATTGGAATGTTCCAGCGGCTCGATCGCCTCCACTTGCAGCGTGATCGCGCGCACCGGCTCGGACAGCGCCGTCTGTTGCAACTGCTCGCGCAGCAGCAGCGCGAAGTGCGCGGCCTCGCGGCAGGCGGCGACCAGGCCCAGTTCGATGCGGGTGGCGGGCGCGGCGCGATGAGACAGACTGATGAGCAGCCGCCGCGTGCCGGCGGCGCGCGCCGCGAGAAAACCTTCGAGTTGCGCCAGCAGCCGCTGCGCCGCGAACAGCAGGGCTGCGGCCTGCGTGGCTTCGGCCGGTAGTTCGATGGCGGCGCAAAATTTCTCCGGCAGGACACAAAAGCCGCGCGGATCCGGCAAGCGGCCCAGGGCCTGGTCCAAAGCATCGAGCAGGCCCTGGCCGAAGCGGCGCGCCAGCCCATCGCGCGGCAGCGCCAGCAGATCGCCGATGCTGCCGGCGCCGATGGAAGCCAGGGCTTCCTCCTCCCCGCTTTGCAGCACCGACAGGGGCAGGGCGGACAGTTCGCCTTCGAGCATGGTGGCATCGGCGATCAGGCAAGACTTGCCGGCGCGTGCGAACCAGGACGCGGCGCGTGGCGTGGGCGCGGCGGCGAGGCGCGCGCTGTAGCCCATGGCGATGAGCCCCTGCCGCAGTCTCGCCGCGATCGCTCCCAAACCGCCGAACAGCTTCAGGCTGCCCGATATCTCCAGCAGCACCAGGTCGGGAAAATCCAGCGCGACACTGGGCGTGCATTGCATCGCCCAGGCGGCGATGCCGAGCAGGGCTTCGGTTTCGGCCGCGGCCTCGCGTTCGCGCAGACGCAGGCCCGGCGCGAGCGCCAGCGCCGCGGTCACCGGCATGCCCGCACGCAGGCCGCGCGCGGCCGCCTTCGCGTCGCACACCAGGATGCGTTGCCGCTCGGCGACCGCGCAGGGCTCAGGCGAGGGCAAGCCGCGCTGAAATGCTTCCAGCGGCAACTGCGGCAGATGCAGTGCTATCCACAACATGGGCATCGAAGACTCGGGAGGAAAGGCCGCTTGC
>JBQMQE010000336.1:0-4606 GCA_052172655.1 Burkholderiales bacterium | reverse complement strand
CCGTCGATCTGATCGAAATTGGTGCTGGCGGCGGCAGCATTGCGCGCGTCGATGACATGCAGTTGCTCAAAGTGGGTCCCGGAAGTGCTGGGTCAGAACCTGGTCCTGCATGTTATAACCTGGGTGGCACCGATGCCACTGTCACCGACGCGGACTTGGTCTTGGGTTACCTCAACCCCGACTACTTTGCGGGCGGCAGCATCAGAATCGATATTGGGCGGGCCGAAAAAGCACTCAGTGAACTTGGCAGTACGCTGCGGCTTACGGCACAAGATGTGGCTCGAGGCATTCACGACATTGTGGCTGAAAATATGGCCGGCGCAGCCCGCGTTCACGTGGCCGAACGCGGCCATGACCCGCGCGATTTCGTCATGGTGTGCACTGGCGGCGGGGGACCGCTATATGCCTATTCGGTGGCACGCAAGATCGGGGTGCGAACGATCGTCTGCCCAGCTTCTGCCGGCGTCGCCTCGGCCGTGGGCCTGCTGGTGTCGCCGGCCCGGGTCGATCGCTCGCGCACGGTCGGATGGCGGCCTGATATAGATGCCCTTGTTACACTGGAGGACACATTTGCTTCACTGGAAGCGGATGCGTTTGCCAGCCTGAAGCCATTGATGGACTCCTTCGGACCTGCCGTTGCCACACGCCATGCTGACGGCCGCTTCATAGGCCAGGGTTTCACTCTGACAGTCGAACTGCCTGACGGCCCATACGCAGGCGCTGAGGCAGACACTGCCGCCACGCAGCAGCGCCTAGTGCAAGCTTTTGAAAGCGCTTATCGTGACAAATTCGGCCGGACACCACCCGATGTGCCCGTGGAACTGGTTAACCTGCGCGCCACAGTGTCCGCCATGCCGCGGCAGATGTTCGTGCCAGAAACTTTGCTTGCCTGCGGTCCGGTCAAGGAAAAATCGCGCCGAGATGTGTACTTTGCAGAAGTCGCTAGCTACGTCTCAACTCCCGTCTATGCGCGAGCGACCCTGCCTGCAGGCGCCGTTCTGAATGGTCCGTTGCTGATCGAGGACGCTGGTTCCACCCTCGTGATCGGCCCATCCGGCCGTGTGGAGCAGCGATCGAGCGGAAATATTGTCATCACGATTTCTGAGGTTACGAAAATGGGCAACGCCACGCTAGGTCAGGCCGCAGCATGTACAAACTGAACCCCATTTTCCTAGAAGTATTCTGGACGCGCACGCGATCGCTTGTGGACGAAGCCGCCAAGCTGATCGTGAGGACTTCTTTTTCTACTCTGTCCACTGAGGCCAATGATTTCGCAGTCGTGTTGACCGACTCAAAGGGACGATCTCTAGTTGAGAACAGCGGCAGCGTGCCGTCCTTCATTGGTACGCTGCCCGCTACCGTGCGCAGCGCCATCGTCGAGATCGGCAGTGAAAACATGCGCCCCGGCGACGTCTACATCACCAACAACCCTTGGACCGGTACGGGGCACCTGAATGACTTCTGTTTCGTCAAACCCATTTTCCATAACGCGCTGCTGGTCGCTTTTTCCGCCACGGCAGCGCACATGCCGGATATTGGCGGTCGGATCCGCTCGGTGGAAGCTCGTGAACTGTTCGAGGAAGGCTTCCACATTCCAATGATGCTTTTACTTCGGGAAGGTGTGGCCGACGAGTCTCTGCTCAAGTTGTTGCGGACCAATGTACGCACGCCTGAGCAGACCGTCGGCGACGTGTGGTCGCAGGTCGCTGCTACCGAGCTAGTCGATCGCAGGCTGCAGGAAGTGATGACTGAGTACGATCTGGCTGACATCAACACAATTGCCGAAGCGCTTTTTGATCGCAGTGAAGAGGCCATGCGACGTGCTATTGCAGCGCTTCCAGAAGGAGAATATGACTACGCGATTGAAACGGACGGTTTTGAAACACCGTTCACATTTGCGGTTAAAGTCATCGTAAAAAATAGTCAGATTACCTGTGATTTTGAGGGTACGTCGCCGCAACAGCCGCGGGGGATCAATTGCGTTCTCGCCTACACTTATGCCATGACGGTTTATGCAATCAAGTGCCTGCTGTTGCCCGATCTGCCCAACAATGATGGACTTTTCCGCGCCATTCACGTAAAGGCGCCGGAAGGTTCGCTCGTGAACCCAAAATATCCCGCCGCGGTCGGTGGTCGAGCCTGTACCGGCCACTATGTGCCCAACGTGGTTTTCGGCGCGCTGCACGCCATCTTGCCGAATCGTGTGATGGCCGGGGTCGGCTCGCCGCTGTGGATCGTTAACATGAACGGATTGCGCCCGAACGGCAAGCCATTCGCCACGGTGTTCTTTTTCAACGGCGGCATGGGCGCCACCGCCCGCAAGGACGGCAACGCTGCCATGTCATGGCCAAGCAATATTTCGCCAACTCCGGTGGAAATCGCAGAGCGTGACGGCCCCTTTCATTTTCACTACAAAAAATTGGTTCCGGGATCAGGGGGCGCAGGATGCTTCCGCGGCGGACTCGCGCAGGAGATTTGCTTTGAAGTCCGCCACAGCGGCCCCCTGTCGATTGTCTTCCTGACCGAACGCTTGCACAAGCCGGCCCTTGGTCTCGCAGAAGGCAGCCCAGGTCAGTGTGGCGCCGTGTTAATCAACGGCCAGCCGGTTGACGCTCGGCGTCAGCATGTCATCCAGTTTGGTGACCAAGTCGTTCTGCGCACTCCTGGGGGTGGCGGCTATGGCGCTGTCGCGAAGCGCCCCCCCACTGCCGTCGAACTTGATAAATTATTTGGTTACACCTAACCCGAGCCCTGCCAAACCAACCTCACATTTAAGGAATCAACATGATTTTAGCAAGCTCAAAAGTGCGTACATTCCTTGCCTCCCTTTGTCTTTCTGCCGCAGCACTGACAGGCTCGGCTCAGGCACAAACCGAGGCCTACCCTATCAACACGGTGCACGTGGTCGTGCCGTTTCCCGCCGGAGGCTTGGTTGATTCGATTGGGCGCCTGCTGATGCGCGAAATAGCGTCGTCGACAGAAAAGACTATCGTGGTGGAAAATCGCGGCGGCGCCGGTGGATCGGTTGGCGCCGGAGTCGTGGCCAAAGCGACCCCCGATGGCTACACACTGCTTTTGGCTCTGGATAGCTTCGCCATCAACCCGTTGGTCTACAAAGATCTTCCTTATGACACCAGAAAGGATTTTTTACCCATCTCGCTGATCGCGCGCGCGCCCATGGTGGCGGTGGCTAACGCAAAATTTGCGCCCAATAGCCTCAGTGAGTTAGTCAAATATGCGAAAGGGCATCCAACGGAAATTAATTTCGGCTCGGTCGGTGCTGGAAGTTCCGGCCACCTGACCGCCGAACTGTTCAACATGAAGGCCGATAATATTGCCATGACGCATGTGCCCTACAAAGGTGGGGCGCCCGCGCAAACAGACCTTATGGCTGGCAGGATCCAGTTTATGTGGGGCACAGCACCGTATGCGCAAAAGTTGGTAGCGACCGGGAAGATCAAAGCACTTGGTCAGGCAAGCGCTACCAGAAGCGCAGCTTTTCCCGACTTGCCGACGGCGGTCGAACAAGGGTTTGCCGATTTTGAGGTATATGGATGGATCGGCCTGCTGGCCCCGGCGGGAACCCCACCCTCCGTCGTGGCTTTCTGGAACAAGGAACTCACAAAAGCCGTAAAAGAACCTACGATCGCGAAACGTCTGGCCGAACAGGGATTCGAGGTGGTGGTCAGTTCACCTGAAATATTTTCCGCTTTTATTTACGAAGCACAGAAGACCTGGGGAAAGGTGATCAAGGAAAAAAATATCCCATTGCAATAGGCTCGTAAGCGCGTCGCCCGGGCTATTGCTACCTCAAATTTCCCCACGCTGAGCGTGCCATGTCGGGGGTTAGCCCCCGCCGTTTAGCCGCCTGGATTGAGCTTTCCTGGGAAACAAGGGCTTAGCTTTTTGCCAGCGTGAACGACCTGCGAAAACGCATGGATAGTTTGACGGCGTGGGCACGAACGGTGTTTACCGAATAGTTGTTCCGTGGTGATGTACTCGCGTTTTGGCCCTTGCCCCGGTTCCGTGGACGATTTAGTGATTGGATTTCAAACGACATTTAAGCTCGCGGTGCAAAGCTCCAAAGGCTCGGAATCAATCTAGTTTCTGAGCGCCAGCGACGGGGTTTCCTGGATAGTTGAATGCGGCAGAACTCGCCAATTTCATCAATACGGGATCGCGAAGTGGCAGCGTGTAGCAAAGGAAGCGAACACCAAGGCTTCAGTGATACCGACCAACCATGCAAGGGGTGCCCCCGGGTGACCCAAACTAGAGTCGGATAAATCATATTTTTGGATAGGAGGAGGCGATGCAAATAAGGAATGGAACGGATTTCTGGGCGGGCTTGATATTTATCGGCTTTGGCCTCGGCTTCGTGCTGACTGCGTCCAACTATTCGATGGGCTCGGCAGCGCGTATGGGGCCCGGGTATTTCCCAACGGTGCTGGGTGGCCTGCTCGCGCTTTTGGGCGGCGGAATCGTCGTTCGCGCGTACATCTCGAAACTCCAACGTTCTTTGAAAGTATTCGCCTTCCGGCTGCCGATGCTGATCGCCGCAATCGTGGTTGGAGGTGCGACTTACTTTGCGTCGAGCTCGCTCAAAAGC
>JBQMQE010000335.1:0-4641 GCA_052172655.1 Burkholderiales bacterium | reverse complement strand
TATTGCCGCGCTGGGAGTGATCGCTGCCGCGCTGTTTTTCACCTATCGCGAACTGAGCCAGGAAGGCGAGCGCCTGGCCGCCGCCAATATCAGTTTGAGCGGCGAGCGCGATGCCTTGCGGAGCGAGGCACAGGCGCAGCGCAATCAAATGCGCGCCCTCGAGGGCGAACTGAAGTTACTGCAGGAAAAGAACGCAGAGCTCGCCACCGAGAAAGACCAACGCGCGGCGAGTGCCGGCGCAACGGAACAGACGCTCGACGGGTTGCGCAACGAGTTGAGCGAACAGCGCCGGTTCCACGATGCCGCGCAGGAGCGCATGAAGGCCCTCGGCGCCGAGAATGCGGCGCTGACAGCGAAGCTCGACGAGATCGAGCGCAAGGCTAATGAGGCAGCCGCAGCGCGCGCGGATCTATCGCGCGAACTCAAAACGACCGCGCAGATCCTGGACGAGGCCAAGGCACGCTCGGCCAGGCTAAGCAAGGCCTACGAAAGACTGCTCGAGGATAAGTCGCAACTTGCTGCGGCGGATGCCTCGAAGAAGGCCGAACTCGAGAAGACCAGAAAAGCGTTCGAGGAGGTACAAGCCGAAATTGCGCGCCTTACTGACGCGCGCGGCATCTACACCGTTCAGCACGCCGACTCGCTCTCAACGATTGCCGCCTTTTTCTATCGCAACGGCAACCGCTGGCCCGACATCTTCAATGCGAATTCCTTCCTGATCGAAGGCCCGGACCGGATCTATCCAGGCCAGGTGCTGATCGTTCCGAAGTGACGCCCCGGTGAGCGCCGCGAGGCCAGACGCAAAAGAAGCAGCCAGACCCGGCGCGTGCGCGCCGTGCCACACCGAGTTTGCGCGGGATGCGCTCGGCGCATAGTCATCAAAGCGGACGTTCACCAACGCTGCATTGACCTCTTGATCGTTTGCCCAGGCATCAAGTCGCTCCCATGTGCGCAGCTATCAGCATCTGTGCGGCGCGAGCCGCGTTTTTGGCGGGACCGCGTAACCCCAAAGTCTGGATAGTGATCTGCGCACCTTCCATCAGAAGATACAATTGGTCAGCCAGCAACCCGGGGGATCGAGCGCCCATCTGGGTACACATCTTGGAAAGCCGGGCGCGCAATTGCGCCTTGTGCGCCTCAATCACCTTTCTCGCGGGGTGACCTGACTCGGTGAGTTCCACTGCCGCATTGGCCATGGGACAGCCCCGGGTTTCGGGATCGGCAACATGTTTCTGCAGCAGACCAAAGGCTGCTTTGAGCTGCCCGCGGGGATCACCGGGATGCAGGGCCATCGTCGCGTCCCACGCCTGCCAGAATTTTGTGTCGTGGTCGCGTAGCCATTCGGCTACCAATTCGTCTTTGGAGAAAAAGTTTCTGTACAGGCTCATTTTCGTGGTATCTGCTTGTGCCGCGATCGTGTCGACGCCTACGGCGCGAATACCTTTGCTGTAAAAAAGTTTGCCCGCCGTATTGAAGATGCGCTCACGTGCGGTCGGGCGTTTCGTATCGCGCTTGGGAACCTTGTGAACGGGTGATCGTGCATTCGTCATCTTCAGCTTATTGGCCATGTCCAATCTCTGATTGACAAGAGAGTTACCAGTCTGTATCTTATCATAAGTAACATTCCAGGCAGAAACCATCAGTCAGTATCTCCCGCTTTGCTGGCAGGTCGATGGACAAAAGCAATACGAAGAACGCAAGGCGGACAAATCGTAATATTTTCGATGAGGGATACCATGACACATTCACCCAGGTTCAAGAAGAAAGCGGAAGCGCCGATCAGGATGGCGGCGGCATTTGCCATGGTGGCGCTGGTGACGGCGACGAGTTTCGGCTGCTCCCCGGCGCCCTCAGCGGTAGCCGCGGTTATCAACGACAAGGTTTACACGGTAACGCCCGACTCGCTTAAGGTGACTGCCGGTATCGTTAGCGGCGAGCTCACGGAGATGAAAGTCACGGAGCGTATCGAGGAGGGTTCCGGCCGCATTACCGCTCCCGCGAAGCTTAGCGGGAAGCTTGTCTTGAAGAACATGTCCGCGGACCAGACCGTCCGACTGATCGCAGGCAAGATCCTCTACATCGACGACCAGGGCCAGTCCATCGAACTCAAAGACAACCGCACCGCACCCACCATCTCGACCGGCTCTACATATGGTCCGCCGGAACGGCTCGATCCGGGTCAGGATGCGACGCAGACCGTCGATGCCGAATTCCCGGTCGAGGCATTGAAGTCGAAGAAGCTGAAGGAAATCCGGCTCCAGCTGTCCTACATCCCGTCGCCATTCAAGGAAGAGAAGATGGATTTCGTCGTCTCTATCAGCGGCCAGTAAGAGTAACAACACGAGGGGAGACATCCCCTCGCGCCCCGCAAAATCGAACCGTGGCAAAATGACTCCTGCTACGTGGTCCAAGTCGATCGGCAATCTCAGATCAGTCCGATGCCAGCCACTGCGGATCTTCCGCGACATAAACGTTAATCTACCGCGCTGCACGAAGCGCCGACTTTGAAACCGTGGGATATCGTCCGAGGCGGCGGCTTTCCCACTAAGTGGCTTCGAGACTTTCGGCACGCATCGCCTCACGCTCGTCTATGCCAGGGTCTATTTCGGCAATTCTGAAACGGCCTCGAAGACCATTACGAAAAGGAAACAGACCATGCCGACATACGACCCCGAAGATATTGTCATCAACTTGCGCAGACGCGCCACCGCGCTCGGCGGCCGGCGCATCGCCATTGGTATTGGCGCAGTGCTGCTGCTGATCTTCCTCGGCTCGACCTGGTTTACGGTGCAGCCCGAGGAGACGGGCATCGTGCAGCGCTTCGGGGCGGTGAACCGCACCGTGGGTCCGGGCCTGCACTTCAAGTTCCCCGACGGCATCGAGCGCGTCCGCCTGGTTCCAACGGCCAGGGTGCTGAAGCAGGAATTCGGCTTCGGCACCACTGCTGCGGATGGCGGAGGGAGAACGCAGTACGCGGTTGACAAGAAGACATTCAAGGATGTGTCGCTGATGCTTACGGGCGACCTGAATGTGATTGATGTGCAATGGATCGTCCAGTACCGGATCGAAGACCCGGTCCGCTTCTTGTTTCAGGTTCGCAGATCCCAGCAGACAATCCGCGACACCGCCGAGGCAGTCATGCGCCGGGTGGTCGGCAACCGGCTGGGCAGCGATGTCCTTACCGTCGGCCGGGTGGCGGTGTCTGCCGAAGTCAAGACGGAGATGCAAAAGATTCTCAGCGAATACGATACCGGCGTGCGCCTGGTGACGGTCGAGCTTCAGGACGTGACGCCGCCGGACACCGTCAAGCCCGCTTTCAACGAGGTGAACGAGGCGCGCCAGGACCGGGAGCGCACGATCAATCAGGCGCAGGAACGGGCCAATCGGGAGATTCCCAAGGCGCGCGGCGAGGCCACCCGGACGGTCACCGAGGCCGAGGGCTACGCCGTCGAGCGGGTCAACCGCGCGAAGGGAGAGGCGACGCGGTTCCGCGCCATCCTCGCCGACTACCAGCAGGCGCCCGAAGTCACGCGCCGCCGCCTCTATCTGGAAGCCATGGGGAGCATCCTGCCCGAAGCGAAAGCCCTGTATATCGTGGATAGCGACCAAAAGACGCTGCTGCCCTTGCTCCGCCTGGAGTCGGGACAGATGCCCTCTGCTGCAGGCAAGGAAGTGGGCCAGGCACCAGGCACCAAGGGAGGGAAACAGCCATGAAGAACACGCTGAGTATCGGACTCGGAATCCTCGTATTGGCGATCATCGTCGCCTTCTCCGGAACCCTCTACACGCTGGAGGAAGGCGAGCAGGCGGTGATCGTCCAGTTCGGCCGGCCCGTGGGGGAGCCGATAACCGAGGCGGGGCTGCACGTCAAGGTGCCTTTCATCCAGGATGTGCGCCGGTTCGAGAAGCGCCTGCTCATCTGGGATGGTGACCCCAATCAGATCCCGACCAAAGGGCGCGAGTTCATCTGGATCGACACTACGGCGCGTTGGCGCATCGCCGATGCCAAGAAGTTTCTCGAGAACGTAGCCTCCGAGGCAGGCGCCAGATCGCGCCTGAACGACATCATCGACTCCGTGGTACGCGACCAGGTTTCAGGCAGCGAGCTGGTGGAGCTGGTCCGCAGTGCCTCTTGGAAGGTTCCGAAGGGACAGGTCCTGGAGGAAGTGCCTGCCGAGGTGCGCGAGGAGTTGAAGAAGGAGATTGTGCGCGGACGCGAGGAGATCACCCGTACCATCCTGGCCGAAGCCCGCAAGATCATCCCCCAGTACGGCATCGAGCTGGTGGATGTGCGCATCAAGCGCCTCGACTACGTGCAGAGCGTAAGGGAGAAGGTCTATGCGCGGATGATCTCGGAACGCAAGCGCATCGCGGCCCAGTTTCGCTCCGAGGGCGAAGGCCAGAGCGCCGAGATCCTGGGGACCATGGAGAAGGAGCTGCGCCAGATTCGCTCCACCGCCTATCGGCAAGTCCAGGAAATCCGGGGGAAGGCGGACGCCGAAGCGACACGCATCTACGGGGCGGCCTATAACGCGGACCCGGAGTTCTACGCCTTCTCGCGAACTCTGGAGGCCTACAAGGAGGCACAGAACGAGAACTCGACGGTGATACTGACGACGGACAGCGATTACTACCGTTATC
>JBQMQE010000334.1:0-4659 GCA_052172655.1 Burkholderiales bacterium | reverse complement strand
GCTTACCGCATTGAATGCCCAGAACGTAACTGCCGTAAGCATGCCGATTCTCAAAGCCGACGGTATCATGGACATGGAACCGGTTGACATGACTTCTTCCGCGTCCATGCAAACCGCGATGCAAAATGCGGGCATGACGGTGACTGACGCCGCCAGCACGGTAAACGTGATGATGGGCGGAATGCACTAGGGCCGCGCGGATCCTGCGTAGATATAACTCAGCGGCCGCGGGCCTTTGGCGTATTCGACTGTCAGCTCCGTGAAACGGAAACCTGCTGTACCGATCAGTTCATCCATTTTCCGGTCCAGATTGCAGCCCCCGGCAATCCTCTTCCACAGCGGGTTGCAATGATGCTGCCAGCGCTGCACCGCCGGATCCGGGGCGAATCCGTGCTCGGCGAAGAGCAAACGGCCGGTGGGGCTGAGGACGCGGCGCATCTCCCGCAATGCCGCAAGCGGGTCGGCAATCGTACACAAGGTAAACGTAGTAACGACAGTATCCACGCTATTGTCTTCGATCGGGATCGCCTCCCCCGAGCGCGCGAAGAACTTCACCGGAAACGAGACCGACCGAGCTCTCTTGCGCGCCATGCGCAATAGATTCTCCGACGGATCGATGGCATAGACCCGCTCTACCTGCGGCCCGTAGAACGGCAAGTTCAGTCCCGAGCCGATTCCCACCTCGAGGACCACCCCGCCTGCCCCTGGCACGAGCCTGGAGCGGTAGCGCGTCACTTCCTTGTTGCGCATGACAAGGTCCAATACCCTTGGCAGGATCCAACTGTCGTATAAACTCATGTATGTCAGCCTTTCCGGATCGGAACGACACCCGGCTTTGCCGTGACCCGTAGTTTCACATTCAGTTCCCGCTCGCCGGCGCGAGCCGAGCGGAAATCCGCCCCTTTATGTCTGGTGCAGGTGTACCCTTCTGGATGACAGGAATTGCGCGGGTGCGGAACAACGTCATTGTCGATCCCCTGATTGGCGCTGTATTGACCGCCGCTCCGATTGCGACGAAGCCCGCCGGCGCGAGACCGCCAGCGCCGCCATCGGGACCACCAGCCATTGCAACACCGGTGACAGGCCGATCCGCAGAACGGGTAGGACGGGCATCCATTCGGAATAGACCCAGCCGGCACGGACGACGGTGTTCATCCATTCGCTGAACGCCGTGTAAGCCAGGCCGAACAGGACGGCAACGACGCCCACCCGGATCCAGCGCCATTCGCGCAAGCTCCCGGCGCGCGTGGCGATGAGGGCGGTCAGCAGCGCGCCGAAACCGATCAGCACATCGCCCACCGTGCAATGGAGCACTGCGTAGGCAATGTAAGCCGGCTGCGCCTCCGTCCACAGAGTATAGAGCGGCAACTGGGCGACTTCCCAGAGCAGGTTGAATACCGCGAAGGTCGGCAGGTAATGCCACAGCAAGAAGCGCCACGCCTCGGGGTCGCCGCACCACTTCTCATCTGCCGGTCGGCAGGAGGATCTTTCCGGAATGCCCGCGATATCCTCCATGGCCCGCCTAAGTCAGCGCTACGCCGCACTTGGAACAGAAACGATCGCCTAGCGCCAACGGCGATCCACATTTGGTGCAGAATGCGGCGCCGCTTGATTGAGCTTCCGCTACAGGCTTGCGACGGTACCACCATGCGGTGGCCCCTATCCCACCCGCGACTAAAACGGCGACGATAGCGACGAGCCAAAGAGCGAGCTCCTTCTTGCTCCGGCCAGCGGTGGCCGCAGGCGAAGCAAGCGGAGCTTCAGGCTTGAGTATCGCGATTGTAGTTCGCGGATCGGCCTTGGTGTAGCCGACTTGCACGCCCAACTGCTCTCCCGCCTGGAATGCACCCAGCTCGGCCGATCGGTAGCGCAACCCGTCCGGGTCCACGGCCGTATCAGCCAGGGGCGGTTGTACCGAAATGTCGCTTGCGGCAGCGGGCTCCTGGAGAGCTACGCGCAATCGTTCCGTTGCCAAGTCACCGTTCCAGAGGTAAGTGTAGCTGCGGCCGGGCGTTCTCGCCGAGAGCGGGTCGTAATACTCAATGTGGAAAAAGCGGTCCGGCGCATTGAATTTCAGCGTGATAAAGTCGTCTGCGTCCTCGCGGTCATACTTCAAATTGAAAAGATTGCCGCCTGACTCATCCGAGTACGCAACCGCGGTCGGACCGCCGGACCTGGCCGCGATGCGAAGGTTTACGGCGGCCGGAAGCCTAACGCCTGCCGCTATCTCGCCTTTGAGTATCACCAGCGCGGTCGCGGGGCGGTCGAATTCCGGCCAGATTTCGATCTGCAGGCTGGCGAGATGCGGGTTCCCCTTGGGCACGGCGCGCGCGGGCGGGGCGGCTGCGAACGCGGGCGCAAACATCGCAAACATGATTGCCAGGATCAAGAGCAAGATGCCCGACCCGAAGAACGCTCGCGTCCCACCGACTCGGATTGCGATGCCGCCGACCCCAATCGTCATTGTCGTTTCTCCTTCATTCGCGGATTTCGTTTCACCGCCGGAACTGGTGATCATTATACCCCATAGAGGTATTTGACAAATACCCCTGACAGGTATAATATCCAACTGCCTCAACGCAGTATTGGACAAGAGATCTATGGAATCGTCATTAGTGCTTCGCCTGGACCTGCCGCTAGCGGGCATGACCTGCGCCGCCTGCGCGGCGCGCATCGAAAAGAGCCTTAACAAACTGCCGGGCGTGGCGGCGAACGTGAATTTTGCGGCGGAGTCCGCGCTGGTGACCGTCCAGCCCGGCGCGATCTCGGCCGCTGGCGTGATCGAGACGATCCGCAAGACCGGGTACTCGGTTCCGGATCGCCTGGCCGAACTCACGATTTACGGCATGACTTGCGCGGCCTGCGCCGTGCGCATCGAAAAGACCCTGAACAAGCTCGAGGGTGTGCGCGCCGAAGTCAATTTCGCCAGCGAGACCGCCCGGGTGCGCTACGTTCCGGGGCTGGCCAGCGTCGAGCAACTGAGCGCCGCCATCCGAAAAGCGGGATACGATGCGAGCGAGCGCGTCGAGGCCAGTGCCGAGGAGGAAAAAGCGCGCCGTGCTAAGGCCTACCGCGCCGATCTGCGGCTGCTGTGGGTTTCCATGGCACTCAGCCTGCCGCTGGTACTGCAGATGTTCGCGACTTTCGACAGTGCGGGCCACGAGTGGCTGCCGCGCTGGTTCCAGCTTGCGCTTGCCACGCCGGTGCAGTTCTGGATCGGCCGGCGTTTCTACGTCGGCGGCTACAAGGCTTTGCGCGGCGGCGGCGCCAACATGGACGTGCTCATCGCGCTGGGCACGAGCATGGCCTACGGCCTCTCCGCCATCGTCACGCTGTTCAGTCTGCAGAACCAGCACGTCTATTTCGAAGCCAGCGCGGTCATTATCACGCTGATCCTCATGGGCAAGCTGCTCGAAGCGCGGGCCAAGCTCGGCACCTCGGCTGCCATCGAGGCGCTGATCCGCTTGCAGCCCAAGACTGCGCGCGTGGAACGCGACGGCGCGCTCATCGAGGTGTTGGTCGCGAGCATGCAGAAGGGCGATATATTCGTTGTCCGTTCCGGCGAGAGCATACCCGTCGATGGCTTGGTGGCGAGCGGGGAATCCGGCGTCGACGAGAGCATGCTCACCGGTGAGAGCCTTCCGGTGGGCAAGCGGTCCGGCGACAAGGTATACGCCGGCACGCTCAATCAGCAGGGACTGTTGCGCTGCCGCGCCGAGGGCGTGGGCGCGGCGACCATGCTGGCCGGCATCATCCGCCTGGTGCGCGAGGCCCAGGGCACGAAGGCGCCGATCCAGCGTCTGGCCGACCAGGTGGCGGGCGTGTTCGTTCCGGTGGTGGTCGCGATCAGCGCGCTGACCTTTGCGCTGTGGTGGGGCATCGGCGGCGAGCTCGCGCCGGCGCTGGTGAATGCGGTCGCGGTGCTGGTGATCGCCTGCCCGTGCGCGCTCGGCCTGGCGACGCCGACCGCCATCATGGTCGGCACCGGGCGCGGCGCCCAGGTAGGGGTGCTGGTCAAGAACGCCGTGGCGCTGGAGCGGGCGGAGAAGATACGCACGCTGATCGTCGACAAGACCGGCACGCTGACCGAGGGCAAGCCAGTGGTGACGGATGTGGTTCCCGCTGCAGGGTTCTCCACCACCGACCTGGTGGTGGCGGCGGCGAGCCTTGAATCGGGCTCCGCGCACCCGCTGGCGCACGCGGTGCTCGAGCATGCGAAACAGCTCGCTGTGACGCTGACGCCGGTGCGCGAGTTCCGTTCCGTCACCGGCATGGGCGTGCAGGCGCTGCTCGATGTTCCCGCGCTCGGCGCAGAACAGACGCTGCTCTTGGGCGCGCCGGCGTTCCTGACGGAAGCGGGCCTGCCCGTCGACGCCGCGGCGATCGGGCCGCTGGTCAAGCAGGGCAAGACCGTGATCGCGGTCGGCGGGGCGGGGCGCATCCTCGGCTATCTCGCGATTGCCGACGAGCTGCGCGCAAGCTCCAGGGAAGCGGTCGGAAAGCTGCGGGACATGGGAATCGATGTGGTGATGCTGACCGGCGACAATGCGGCGACGGCAAAGGCGATTGCCGAGGCCGCCGGCGTAGCCAACTACAGGGCCCAGGTGCTTCCCGGGGACAAGGCCGCTGCGGTGGCCGAATTCAAGTCCGCCGGGCAGG
>JBQMQE010000333.1:0-4720 GCA_052172655.1 Burkholderiales bacterium | reverse complement strand
TCGGGGAGCCACTTAGGTGCAAAACTGGGCACGGGCGCAATGCCTGTTCCCCCGGCGTTGGCGATGGCACCTACAAGAGCCGCATAACTTCCCTGCATTTGCACGTCGTCCTGGTTGACTTTGATTTCGCTCACAAGCAATCGGAGATATTGCTTAGCAAAAGGCGAATTGGTGGTCAGCTTTGATTTCAGCGCCCTAGCGAAAGCATCTACCTGACTGGCATTGAGCAGCTTGAGCGGGGTTTCTCCCTGCTGCTTGATTCCGGCGATCTGAATCAGTACCTCCTGCCGCCTTCCTTGAAGCTTCTGCGCTCGTTGCCGCAGTGCGCCGTCTAGTGGCAGGTGGCCGGTTTCAACAGCCTCAAACAGCCGTCCGCTGCGCGCCTGCAGATCGTTTAACTCGTGGGTGAGCAGCTTCAGTTGATTGTCATGGTCTGAACGCCCGTTTTGCAGGTGGCGCCTGGCCTCTGCAACCATCGCCTTCATGCGGGCGGGCGCGGTAACCTTTTCAGCGAAGGCATTTAGCACCAGCGCGTCAAGCTTCTCCATTGGAATATTCTTGCTCGCGCATTGGGAATTTCCCTGCGCGATTCGGCTCTGGCATTTGTAGTAGCGATATTTGCCTCCCTTGCCGGTCGCGAGGGTCATCCCGGCCCCGCAAGCGCCGCAGCGCAGTAGGCCGGTCAACAAGGTCGGAGAGTTCACCACCCGAGGCGGCGCGATCCCCGGAGCCCTGGAAGCACGGCGCGAGCGTATCTGCTCGAATGTCCCTGGATCGATGATTGGCTCGACCGCGATTTTGATCCATTCGGTCTCCGGTTTCACTTCGCCGGTTTTGTTGCGAATCCGGTTGAACACGTACTCGCCGCAGTAGGCCGTGTTGCTTAGCAGCTGGTGAACCTTGTTCTTGGTCCACTTCTGCCCCCGCAGGCTCACGCCATGAACGTTTAAATGAGCCGCTATGCCCTTTTCGCCCAAAGGTGAGCCCTTGTACCCCCGTAAGTACAAATCGAACGCCTGGCGCACGATAGCGGCCTCAGCATGGTCGATCTGGAGGTGCTTCTTCTTTCCCCTCCTTCCGGGCGCCTCAGTCTCCCCCGCCCGGAAGCCGAAAGGCGGTCGACTGCCGTTAAAGTACCCCTGCCGGGCATTCTCCAGCATCGCCCGCAGGGTGTGCTTGGCGTTTTCCTTGCTCTGATATTCGTCGAACAGGCTGAAGATGGTCTTCGCCATCTCACCGGCCGGGTCATCGCTCGTCTGCTGCGTGATGGAGATAAGCTTGACCCCGGCACGCTTCAGACTGCGCTCATAGCCAAGGAACTGAAACAGGTCGCGGAAAAAGCGGGAGCGGCTATGCACAATCACCGCCTCGTGGGGCGATGGCGACAGCGTCGCGTCGGCAATCATTTGCTGAAACACCGGGCGCCGGTCGTCGGTGGCCGAGGCGCCGGGCTCGACATATTCCACCGCGACCGCGAGCCCTTGCGCTCGGCACCAGTCCCGCATCTGACGCAACTGATCCGGAATGGACAAGTCCTTGTCCGCTTGCCGCGTCGTAGATACGCGCGCGTAAAGTGCGACTGCCATGCCGTCCCTTTCCTTATTCTTCAGTCATGCTCACCGACTCAACCAGAAGCTCAGAGAGCACTGATCGAATCAGCGCCAGTTCTGCTTGCGAAGGCGTCTTTTCGTCAAACTTGTCGCGGTATTGTAAATCAACGTCGTAGGCGGGCTGTTTTTGCACGCATGGTCAACCTCCTTTCTTTGCAGTATTGGCCTGCCCGTGCCTTACCTGTCCTTGTCCTGCTCACGCCATACCCGGTCCAACTCCGTCGCCAAACCACTCCTGCCGAATTCATCCAGTACCAGCTTGCGAAACGCCTCGTATTGGCTTTGGCTTAACGAGGATTGCCCAATGAGCAACACCCGGTTAACACGCTGATTAATACGCTGTTTAATCGTCTCAAGCATCACCATTGCCCCAGTTCAATTTCCTTTACCCGCTTGTCCACCTCGATCAACCAATTCAAGGGGTCGTGCACTCTCTCGACCATGTAGGCCAATTCATGCAATGCGGATTTCAATGAGACTGAATCGAGATTGCGTTGCACGCGCTCAATCGCAGCAAGTTGCTTCATGTACCCATGCACGGCAATGCCCAAGCGAAGCTTGCGTTCTCGCAATGCCGCCGCCGTGTTGAGCGCGCGATACACCCCCATGCCGGGACACTCGCGAATGCACGCGAGTAGGGATTCCCACAAGGGGTGTAGTGGCCAACGCGAGCGGTTGCTGTCGCTACTGGGAACCCGCAACGTGTCATGCTCCTTGGCGAGATAGCGCAGCAGGTCGCCCGCCTGGTCGGCCAGATCGGCGAAGGTGGCAATGCCAAAGCGCTTCAGCCCGGCCTTTCGCACCTGCCATTCAATCCGCCAAACATGCTCCGATTGTCCCCACAAGTCGTAAAACCAAGTCTTATCGCTTTGCTGGCGAATCTCCGCGACTTTGTCGTACATCCGCAGCACCATATCCCCCTTGCCGAACGTGAAGGTCTGAACGCGACCGTTTTCCCGGTGCTGGCTGTCTTTGCTCGACAGCGACACAAACGCCCGTTCATCAAAATCGACGTTGGGCAAATCGAAATCAAAGGCAAAATCCACCCGCGAGAGGGTTTCCGGGCGAATCGGGGCATAGTTCAAACCCGCCGCCCAGGTGAGCAGCTTGCGGTGCATGCCATGTGCCGAATGCCGCCATAGTGCCTCACTGCGAAATGTGACAAAGAAAGGCGGATTCGACAGTTCGCCCATTTCAATCTGCACGTCTGCGTTTCGCAGAATCAACGGGTAACCGTTCCCGCTGCCGTGCGGCGCAAGCAGAAATTCCCAATCGCCCAGCTTCACCGGCACCGACTCCCGGTTGCGCGCAAGGCGCAGCCGTTCACGCTCGACGGTGAGCGCGGCGAAGTCGATCCCGCCCTTGCCTTGCGGGCGCAGGTAATAGCTGCATTGCAGGGTATCTATGCCCTGCAGGAGCAGCTGCGGCTGGGATTGGTCGGGATTCACGTTTGACCCTGGTTCTTCCGGGTTTGGAAGCTTTATGCCGTGGGTTCGAATCAGTCGGCCGCCAGCGTCGCGAGGGGCAAGCCTATTGCCCTGGATACCAAATCTCCGACCGTGGCAGGCGCGTCCTGCTCCGCCGTGTCTGCCTCTGTCGCGGACCCCAGCATCCCGAACTGCAATTGCCGCACGCGCAAGTAGTTGCGCGCCATCAGTCGGAGGATTTCGGCCTGCGCACCTGGCTTGGGTTCGCCCAGCCAATCGAATTGCGGCGCCTGCAGCGCGAGTTCGTCAATGCGCCGGTCATTGGCGTCCAGTTCGTCAAGCAAGGCTTCCAATATCTCATCCTCCACCCCTGCCGGAACAACAAAGCGATCGATTACCTTCGTATCGCTCTGGAGTGCCGCTTGCGGAGCGGGCTCAGCCAATCGCGCGACAGGCGCCTGCGCCTCTCGCGTGAATTGGCGCACAGTGGCGGTGCTGTCGAACGCATAGCCCTGTGTTTCGAAATATTCCCGCAGCGCACTGAGCTTCGCCTCATCGAGGACATATTTCTTCACCTCGAATAGCGCCAACTGGGTTCGGTTGATGCCGGTCGCGTGAGCAACCTTGCTCTGTGAAATGCCTAGCGCCGCGCGTGCGGCTTTGGATTGTGTCGAGGTCATCGTCGGACTATTCATTGCAATCTCCATTCGTGGATAAGAAAGTAACGATTGCATTAAATCCGCTTTTCTCTTACAAAACAATGCTCTGTAACGGTTACGGTTACGGTTACGGGGCGCGCGTGCGCGCGCGTGCTCCTAAAAAATATTTTTGTCAATTCTCCGTAACGGCGCGCGCGAGTAGCACGGGACAATATTTTCGTCAATAGCCCCCGTTTAGGGTCCGGAGTAGAATCCGATTCGACAGTGCAAAGTCGCGTTTGACCCCTGTCATGTATCCGTAGGCCCCCGTGTTCCCGTGTTACTCGGACGGGGGCCTGGCGCGATGTGAATCTGTTACCGCTGTCGCGAAAGTCGCCGACGCATTGAAGCAGGAAGGTTTCGGCGTGCTTACCGATATTTAAGGAAATACCGATGAAAGTAACCCAAGTTGCGGCGAAGACTGGAGTCAGTCCCTACGCGATCCGCTATTACACGCGTATCAGGTTGCTCACGCCAGCCCGTCAGTCCGGCAACAGATATCGCCGGTTCACGGACGCGGATGTGAAACAGCTTTCCTTCATCCGAAAGGCACAAAAGCTCGGCTTCACCCTGAACGAAATCCACAAGATCTTCGAGAAAAGCAGGGCCGGGCAGACACCATGTCCGCTGGTACGCGAGATCGTACAACGCCGCGTCGTGGAGAACTCGAAGCGACTGGAAGAGGTGGTGGCACTGCAGCGCAACATGGAACGCGCGCTCAGGCGATGGAAAAAGATGCCTGACCACGCTCCCGACGGCGATGCCATCTGTCATCTGATTGAAACCTATGATCGATACGCGGCTTGACCTGTTAGGTACGCACAAGTTTTACACTCGAAATGACCGCTGCTTGACAGCGCAGGCGTGACGGGCGCGCCAATATCGCCCGATCTCAACTAAAGGAAACACAACATGAGTAATCCTCTGGACCAGAGCACCAAAGACTGCATCGCCGCCTGCAACGACTGCGCGACCGAGTGCGGCA
>JBQMQE010000332.1:0-4724 GCA_052172655.1 Burkholderiales bacterium | reverse complement strand
GGCACCAGGTCGTAGCCGCCGCTTTCAGATTTCTGCCGCACCGACTGCACCGTCGTCAACCCGAGCAGCACTTGGTACACGGTGCGCTCCAGTTTGCGCTTGTCGATGCCGCTACCCATGGTGGCGTTGCCCTGAGGATCGAGGTCGATCAGGAGCACGCGCTTGCCGGCGCCAGCGAGTCCGGCGGCAAGATTGACGCTGGTCGTGGTCTTGCCCACCCCACCCTTCTGGTTGGCGACGGCAAGGATGCGCGGCATCATTGAATTGGAGGCCGCTTCAGAAATGCCGAAACGGCTTCTGACTTGGGGGAGCATGAGGGGATGCGCCCCGAAGGTCGCGCCCCCCCTTCCTCGGTCCCGCTTGACGGGAGAGGGGAAAGTCCCCTCGGGGGATATTCCCTCATTTTGCAATGGGCGCTTGGTTCCGAAGGGTGCGCACTCCCGCGCCCCAAGTCCGAGTTCGACGCAAAGCGATGCGCGTTGGCGAGCAGCGCCTTGCAATGGTCCCTATGCCCGTTATGCATCACGCTGCCTAGCCCTCTTTTCCGATCAGCACCAGATGCCGCGCACCCTCGACGCCAGGGACCGCAAGCGGCAGCACCTGCCGCACTTTGCAGTCTGGCGGCAGTCTTTCGATTTCCTCGTAGGGATGCAGACCCTTCATCGCCGCGAACAGACCGCCCGGCGCGAGCAGGTGCTGTGTAATGCGCACGAACTCGCCCAAGTCGGAAAAGGCGCGTGAAATAATCACATCAAACCTGTTCTGCGTCTGCCACGACTCTACGCGCTCGCCGCATACCTCGGCGTTCTTCAGCTTTAGTTCCACCACCGCTTGGTTCAGAAACGCGGCCTTCTTGTGGTTGCTGTCGAGCAGAGTCACATGCATATGCGCGTTGGCTAGCGCGAGCGGGATGCCTGGCAGTCCGGCGCCACTGCCCACATCGAGAAAGCGCTTGGCGTGCAGATGCGGCGCCACCGCCAGACTGTCGAGCAGGTGATGGCTCACCATTTTTTCCGGCTCGCGTATCGCGGTGAGGCTGTATACGCGGTTCCATTTTTCGATCAGCGCAATATATTCAAGCAGACGCTGCTGGGTGTCGCGCTCCAGCGTCAATCCCAGCGCAATAAGCCCGCGCTGCAGTTGATCGGCAGTACTCATGCCGCTGGCCGCTTTGCGCGGGCATCGTCCGGCAGGCCCCCGTCGGGGTTCCCAAGAGCGTCTGTTGATAGGGTCACGTTGACGGGAGTCTCTACTCGCTTTCCCGCACCCTCGAAGCCACGCTTCAGGTGCACCAGGAGCAGGGAAATGGCCGCCGGCGTCAGGCCCGAGATGCGCGACGCCTGGCCTATGGTTTCGGGTTTGTGCTGGTTCAATTTTTGCTGCACTTCCTTGGACAAGCCACGCACGGCGCGGTAATCGAGATCGCGCGGCAACGCGGTCGCTTCGTATAGCTCGCGCCGCAACACTTCGTCGTGCTGGCGGGCGATATAGCCGTCGTACTTGATCTGGATCTCGACCTGTTCGGCCACCACCGGGTCGACGCTGACCCCACCCGTGCCCGGCAGGGACATCAGGCTGGCGTAGCTCACGTCCGGGCGGCGGAGAAGATCAGTGAGCGCATACTCTCGTTCTATGCCTTTGCCTAAGACCCTCTCCGCATCGGCTTGGGGCAAGAGCCTGGGATTGATCCAGGTCGATTTGAGCCGCTCGAGTTCCCTCGCCACGTCCTCGCGCTTGCGTTCGAAGGCTTGCCAACGCAGGTCATCGATCAGGCCCAGACGGCGCCCCGTTTCAGTCAGGCGCATGTCGGCATTGTCCTCACGCAGCATCAGGCGATATTCGGCGCGGCTGGTGAACATCCGATAGGGCTCGGACACGCCGCGGGTGATGAGGTCGTCCACCAGCACGCCGATATACGCTTGGTCGCGGCGCGGGCACCACGTCTCGCGGCCTTGCACCTGCAGGGCAGCATTGATGCCGGCGAGCAAACCCTGGGCAGCGGCTTCTTCATAGCCGGTAGTGCCGTTGATCTGGCCTGCGAAAAACAGCCCGGATATCGCCTTCGTCTCCAGCGTAGCCCTCAGGCCGCGCGGATCGAAGTAATCGTACTCGATGGCATAGCCGGGGCGCAGAATATGCGCCCGCTCCAAGCCCTTGATCGAGCGCACCAACTCGAGTTGCACATCGAAAGGCAGGCTGGTCGAAATCCCGTTGGGATAGAACTCGTGGGTGGCGAGCCCCTCGGGCTCGAGGAAAATCTGATGGCTCGCCTTGCCCGCGAAACGGTGTATCTTGTCCTCGATCGAAGGACAGTAGCGCGGGCCTACGCCTTCGATCACGCCGGTATACATGGGCGAGCGGTCGAGACCACCGCGGATGATTTCGTGGGTGCGCGCATTAGTGTGCGTGATCCAGCAGGGCAGCTGCGGCGGATGCATCGCCCTGCTGCCCATGTAGGAAAACACCGGCGCCGGATCGTCGCCCGGCTGCTCCTGCATTGCCGAAAAATCGATGGAGCGGCCATCGATGCGCGGTGGCGTCCCGGTTTTCAGGCGGCCTACCCCGAGCTTCAGCTCGCGCAGCCGCGCCGCCAAGCTGAGGGAGGCCGGGTCGCCCGCCCTCCCCGCCTGATAATTGACCATGCCGACGTGGATCAGTCCGGAAAGAAAGGTGCCGGTAGTCAGGACCACGGCACGCCCGCTGAAACGGATACCCAACTGCGTCACCACGCCGCTGACCCGGTCGCCCTCCAAGGTGAGGTCGTCCACCGCTTGCTGGAACAAGGTTAGATTCGGCTGGTTTTCCAGGCGCGCCCGGATTGCTTGCTTGTATAGCAGCCGGTCGGCTTGCGCGCGCGTGGCGCGCACCGCCGCGCCCTTGCTCGAATTGAGTATGCGGAACTGGATGCCGGCCTCGTCCGTGGCGATTGCCATGGCGCCGCCCAGCGCGTCTATTTCCTTCACCAAATGCCCTTTGCCGATGCCACCGATCGACGGGTTGCAGGACATCTGCCCCAGGGTCTCGATGTTGTGCGTGAGCAGCAGCGTGCTGCAGCCAGCACGGGCCGCGGCGAGCGCGGCCTCGGTCCCGGCGTGCCCGCCGCCAACCACAATCACGTCGAATTCGGTAGGAAAATGCATGCGCCCGCTGCCGTGCCAAAGAGGCGCGATTTTACGCTTATTTCCCCCAAACCGTAAGCCGTTGTTCCACGTGGAACAAGGAGTAACTCGGGTTGGCGCCGCGAACGCGAAGCAGAGTCTGCAATAATTCCGGATCGGCGGCTTGGGACGCGCCGTTTCGATGTTCCACGTGGAACACATGGTCATCGCGATTTCCTGCTGCGTGCACCGAGTGCGGCAAGATTGTGCCTGTCCTGCGGCAGGCCGATTTACCCGGTGCCGCCCGAAACCAAGCCGAGATAGCTCTCGATCACGCGCGGATCGGAGGCGAGATTTGCGCTTGGACCTTCAATGACGATTTCACCGGTTTCGAGCACGTAGCCGTAATCGGCGATCTGCAGCGCTGCGCGGGCGTTCTGTTCCACCAACAGAATGGAAACGCCGCTCTCGCGCAGGCCGGCGATGACACGGAAGATATCGCGCACGATCAACGGCGCCAAGCCGAGGCTAGGCTCGTCCAGCATCAGCAGACGCGGGCGGCTCATGAGGGCGCGGCCCAGCGCGAGCATCTGGCGCTCGCCGCCGGAAAGCGTGCCGGCAAGCTGCCGGCGGCGTTCCTGCAGACGCGGAAACAATTGGTACACTTGCTCAAAATCAGCCGCGATGGTCTTGTCGCGCTTGCGATAGCGGTGAAAGGCGCCGAGCACCAGATTGTCCTCTACCGTCATGGCAGCGAACAGTTCGCGCCGCTCCGGCACCAGGCACAGACCATGGCTCACGCGCTGCTCCGGTTCCAAGCGCGTGATTTCATTGCCCGCATACCTGACGTTGCCGCGGGCGGCCAACATGCCCATGAAAGCGGCCAACAGCGTGGTCTTGCCCGCGCCGTTGGGGCCGATCACCGTGACTATCCTGCCCTCTTCCACGCTCAACGCGACCCGGTGCACCGCTTCCACCTTGCCATAGGCTACGCATAGATCGCGCACCTCCAGCAGCAGGCTCATTTCACGCCACCGAGATAAGCTTCCAGCACCACTGGATTGGTCTGGATTTCCTGCGGCAGGCCCTCCGCCAGTTTCTCGCCAAAATCCATTACCACCAGCCGGTCCACCAGCTTCATTACGAAATCCATGTCGTGCTCGACCAGGAGGATGCTCATGCCCTCCGACTTGAGCTTGCGCAGGAGTTCGGCGAGCGCGCGCTTTTCCTGATAACGCAGTCCGGCCGCAGGCTCGTCGAGCAGCAGCAGTACCGGATCAGCGCAGAGCGCACGCGCGATTTCGAGGATGCGCTGCTGGCCCAGCGCCAGACTGCCCGCCTGCTCGTGCGCGCTGGCCCCCAGCCCTACCCGCTCGAGCTGGCGCACGGCCTCGGCGAGCAGCATAGCCTCCTCCGCGCGCTCCAGGCGCAGCGCCGCGCTGATCACGCCTTTGCTGCCGCGCAAGTGCGCCCCGATCGCGACGTTTTCCAACACGCTCATCGTCGGCAGCAAGTGCACCTGCTGAAAAGTTCGCGCCAAGCCGCGCGGGACGATGGCGCGCGCGGACAGGGTATCGATGCGCTCGCCGCGGAAATGCACTTCGCCGCCAGTGGGCGGCATCACTC
>JBQMQE010000331.1:2562-4728 GCA_052172655.1 Burkholderiales bacterium | reverse complement strand
CCGCCAGGCTGGCCAACTGGCTGGGCGGCGACCAGTTCGAGAACTGCCGCGCCGCCATCGCCCAAAGGGTGCTCAAGGAGCTGACCGGCCCCCGCCGTCTCAAGCCCGGCGACGCCGAGGGCGAGATCACCCTGCTGCGCGGCCTGGCCATGGCCCTGACCGCCGCCGGCGGGCGCATCCTGCCGCACGAGGAGGTCACCACCGCGTTTTCCACCCGCTCGCGCCTGCTGGTCGCCGCCGACTTCGTCGAGGCCCTGCTGGGTTCGGAGATGAGCGCGCGCGAGGAGGTCGAGGCCCTGATCCGCCTGGCCGAGAATGTCACCGGCGGGGCCAACAAGCGCCAGGCCGCGCGCTGGCTGTCGGTCAGATTGACAATGGTATGTCCGGGCAGCTTCGCCATCAGCGCTTCGCCCGAATCTTCGTCGTTGCCCCAGTCTGCGCCGACCTTGGCCGCCCACTCGTTGCTGCAGTGGTCATCGATCACCTTCTTCTGCGCCGAAGACAGCTTCTGGTAGAAGTCCTTGTTCATGACCCACACGAAGGTGGCCGCATACAGCCGCATATCGGTGTGGTACTTGACCACCTTGTCGATGCCGAAAGTGATGAGCGAATGCCAGGGGAAGGTGATCGCGTCGGCGACGCCTTTCTCCAGTGCGTCGCGCGCTTCCGGCGCGGACACCTGCACGCTGGTGCCGCCGAGCAGGTTGACGAACTGCGCCACGGTGCCGTTGGCCGGCCGTATTTTCATGCCCTGGATCTGCCCGGGCTCCGTGATCGGCTTTTTCGAGTGAATCGCACCGATGTGCAGATGCGCGAAGCAGAAGTGCACGTCTTTCATTTCCTTGGAGGCATACTTGCGGTACCAGGCGTCCAGGGCCTTCGAGCCGGGACCCGGACTGGAGAACTGGAACGGCAGCTCGGCCACGCCGAATATCGGAAAGCGGTCCGCCTGATAGCCCGGATTGACCCAGGTGACGTCGGCAATGCCGTCGCGCGCCATGTCATAGTGGCTGGGCGCCTTGCCCAACTGCTGCGCGGGGTAGATGGTAACCTTGATCGAGCCCTTCGAAGCGGCCTCGACCGACTTCGCCCAGGGTATGAAGCCGAGCGTCGCCAGCGGATGCTGCGCCGGCAGCCAGTGGGCGAACTTGAGCTCGATCTGCTTGTCCGCCGCGCCTGCCAATGGGACGGCCAGCGCCAGCGCGATTGCCACTGTGCAGCCCGCAAAAATACTGCGCGAATGTCCTTTGGTCATGACTGGGTATCCCTTTGGTCGGTTGTGAACCAGCTCCGATCATGTCGCCGGATGTCTGGGGTCGGGGAGCCATTATAATGATTCATGAGCAAACCGACGAACATCCGCGGCGAGCGCCCGCTGCACGAGACCACCATCGCGCTGCACACACCCTTGTTCCGCGGCGAGCGGCGCTTGCGCATTGCCCTGGTGGGCATGCCGAACGCCGGCAAGAGCACCCTGTTCAACGCCGTGTCCAGCACCGCGCCGCGCACCGGCCGCCTCGCCGGCACCGAGCGCGCCTACGGCGAATGCACGGTGCAGATCGGCTTGGACGAAGCCAGCGTAATCGAACTGCCGAGCATAGCCGCCCTGCACCATCTGGGCGACGATGATCTGCCGGCGTTGAAGTTTCTCCTGTGGGGGGACGAGCGTCCGCCGATATCCGTGCACGAACCCGGCGGCCCTCCCGTGCCGTTTGCGCCGCCCGACCTGATCGTGCAGGTGGTCGATGCCACGCGGCTGGAAAGCCATCTGGAACTCACGCTGGAACTGTCCCAGCTCGGCCGGCCGATGGTCATCGCACTGAACATGATGGACGAGGCCTGGGAAAAAGGCCTGCACATCAACGTCAAGGCGCTGGAGAAACTCCTGGGGATGCCGGTGGTGCCCACGGTGGCGCTGATGGGGCAGGGCATCTCGGAGCTGTTCACCACCGCGGTGGCCGCGGTGCGCGCGGCCGCCTGTCCGCTGCCGCAGCCCGCAAGCAAACACATCTGCGACAGCCTGCAGCCCTTGAGCCGGGCGCTGAACCGCCCGGAGATACAGGCGGCATTCCGCGTGCCGCACCCGCTGCTGCTGATGCAGGTCGCAGCGGGCGACCCTTATTTCCACGGCGAACTGGGCCAGCACTTCCCGCAACTGCTGCCGCA
>JBQMQE010000331.1:0-2552 GCA_052172655.1 Burkholderiales bacterium | reverse complement strand
CAATTGCGCAGCGCGGCCGCAGACAAACTGCCGCGGCCGCTGGAAGAGGAACTGCATGCCGACCGCCATCACCGCGCCGCCACCCTGTTCGAAGCCAGCACGCGCATGGGCGCGCCGCACGAAGGCCGCGGCTGGCGTTACTGGCTGGACGAACTGTTCCTGCATCCGCAATGGGGCCTGATCGGCAGCCTGGCCGTGTTTGCCGCCGTGCTGTTCATGGTATTCGAGGTCAGCGCCTGGCTCGACTCCATGACCGCGGCGCGCATGGTCGATGCGCTCGCCGGCTGGCAGCCGACTTCGACCGGCGGCGTCATCGGCCGCGCAGTGGCCGATGGCCTGATCGGTCTGGTCGGCATCGTCGTGCCCTACATGCTGCCGCTGGTGCTGCTGCTGGTGGCGCTGGAGGAATCAGGCGTAATGCAGCGCATCGCTTTCGTCGTCGACCGTGGTTTTCACCAGATCGGCCTGCACGGCGGCGTCGCCGTGCCCTTCCTCACCGGCCTGGGCTGCAATGTCCCGGCGATCTCGGCGGCGGCAAAGGTCGCGAGCGGCCGCGAACGGGTGATCGCCTCGGTGCTGATCACTTTCGTTCCCTGTTCGGCGCGCTCGGCCATCATCCTTGCGCTGGCCGGCAAGTATCTGGGCGGCGCGGGCGTGTTCGCCATATTCGCGCTGACCATCGTCGTGGTCGCGCTGATGGGACGCCTCCTGGCGCGCAACCGGCAGGAATTCGGCCCGGGGCAGGTGCAGGAAATTCCGCCCTACGCCCTGCCGCACTGGCGCTCGATGCTCACCGAAACCTGGGCGCGGACCGAGGACATGCTCACCATCGTCACCCCGCTTTTGGTCGGCGGCAGCGTGCTGCTGGCCGTGCTCCACCAAGTCGGCGCCGATAGCGCGATCAATACCCTGTTCACGCCGGTGACCGCGTGGTGGCTGGGCCTGCCGGCGGTGCTGGGCGTGCCCATCCTGTTCGGCATTCTGCGCAAGGAGTTGTCGCTGCTGATGATCTATCAGGCGCTCGGGACATTCGAGGTCGGCAGCCGCCTCGACTGGGTGCAAATCACGACGTTCCTGCTGTTTCTGACGTTTTACATTCCCTGCATTTCCACCTTCGCCGTGATGCTCAAGACCATCGGCCGCAAGGAGGCGCTGGTGTCGGTATCGCTGTCGGTGGGCGTGGCGCTGCTGGTGAGCGGGGCGGTGCGCCTGCTGCTGCAGGGGGTGCGCCTGTTTTCGGTATGATCCCGACAGCGGTTCCTTGCGCTTTTCGCTCTGCGCCGTTCGACCCTTCCAGAAATCCATCACCGATAGATCCCGGCGCCGCGAAGACGAACGCCTGCTGACCGGCAAAGCGCGCTACTGCGCCGGCCGCAATCTTCCGCGTCAGATCTAGGCCTGCTTTTTGCGCGCCGATCGCGCGCTTGCGTTTATACTGCCGACCGGAGCGCCAAAGCGCTTACATTTGTGTTCCATCAGCAAGCTTTCATATGCCCGACGAACCGCAACCGACTATCTCCCTCGCGGGGCAGATGTGGCGCGCACCGGAAGAAGTCGCGCGGGTGCTCAACTCGCTGGTGAAGCGCGCCGAGCCCCTGGTCTCCGATCACAACGGGGGCAGGTTGCTGTTCCGCTCGAGGCTGCGCTTCATCGATCCGGCGCGCACATACATCATCATCGAGCTTAGCGCGGATGAAGCGGCAAACAAGGCGCTGTTGGCCCGGCCGCGCGCCACTTTTCATGCGGAGCCCGCGGGTTGGCTCGTCGAATTTGCCGCGGCAGATCCCACGCCGACCGGCGCGCACGAAGGCGCTGCGGGAATCCGCTTGCGCTTTCCCGAGATCGTCGCCGGCCGCAAGCGGCGCGAAGACGAACGCGCCGAGGTGCCGCCGGGACAGACGCTGCGCTGCCTCGCCGACGAGGCGGGCGTGATACCCTTCGACGGCACCATCGAAAATGTGAGCAAGGGCGGGATCGGCTTCCTACAGTATGATCCCACGATCACGCTCGAGCCCGGTACGGTACTCAAAGGCTGCCGCATCGAGAGCCCCGGCGAGGATTCCATCGTCGTCGACATGGAAGTGCGCTATTCACAGTTGGTGACCCTGGCCGACGGCAGGCAGGTGCAAAAATCCGGCTGCCGCTTCGTCGACCTTTCGGTCGAAGGAACAGCGCGCATCGAGGAGTTGTTTGGCTTGAAGTCGTGACCTGCGCTCGCGCCGTTTGCCGCGCGCGCGGATTGTCGCGGCGGCGGCAGGAAGATTTCCGAATCATGGGATCGGGACATCAGACAAAGGGAGACTGAAACATGAGTTCACAAGACAAAGTAGCCGTCGTCACCGGCGCCGGCACCGGCATCGGCAAGAGCGCTGCACTGGCGCTGCTCGGCGACGGGTATCGCGTCGGGCTGGTCGGGCGGCGCAAGGAGTTGCTCGACAAGACGGTGCAGGATGCGGGGCCGGCGGCAGCGAACACGCTGGTCCTGCCCGCCGACGTGGGCAATCCGGAATCGGTGAAATCCCTGTTCGCGCAAGTGCGCCAGGCCTGGGGCA
>JBQMQE010000330.1:0-4738 GCA_052172655.1 Burkholderiales bacterium | reverse complement strand
TCGCGCAGCAGCGCCGGCATGCCGCCCGCCTTGTGGAAATCCTCCATGTAGTACAAGCCCGACGGTTTGAGGTCGACCAGCACCGGCGTGTCGCGCCCGAGGGCGTCGAGGCGGTCCAGATCGAGCTGGATGCCCAGCCGGCCGGCGATGGCTGTCAGATGGATGATGCCGTTGGTGGAACCGCCGATGGCGAGCAGCACGCGCAGCGCATTCTCGAACGCCGCGGCGGTGAGGATGCGCGCGGGCGTGAGATTCGAGTTCGCCATCTCCACCGCGGTGGCGCCGCTGCGCTCGGCGATGCGGATGCGGTCCGCGGTGACCGCGGGCGGCGACGCGCCGCCTGGCAGCATCATCCCCAGCCCCTCGACGACGCAGGCCATGGTGCTGGCGGTGCCCATCACCGAACAGGTGCCGACGCTCGGCACAAGCTGGTTGTTCACGCGCGCCACTTCGTCGGCGTCGATCTCCTGCGCGCGAAAGCGCGCCCAGTAGCGGCGGCAATCGGTGCAGGCGCCGACGCGCACGCCATCGTGCGAACCGGTCAGCATCGAACCGGTTACCAACTGGATCGCAGGCAGGTTCGCCGACGCCGCGCCCATCAGCAGCGCCGGCACGGTCTTGTCGCAGCCGCCGATCAGCACCACCGCATCCATGGGCTGGGCGCGGATCATTTCCTCTACGTCCATCGACATCAGGTTGCGCAGGAACATCGACGTGGGCGAGGCGAAGCTCTCGTGGATGGAGATGACGGGAAAATCCATGGGCAGGCCGCCGGCGAGCATCACGCCGCGCTTTACCGCCTCGATCAGCTGCGCGCTGTTGCCATGGCAGGGGTTGTAGGCGCTGCCGGTGTCGACGATGCCGACGATGCGCCGGTCGAGCGCGTCGTCGGTATATCCGGCTCCCTTGATGAAGGCCTTGCGCAGAAACATCGAGAAGCCGCTGTCGCCGTAGCTGGTGAGGCCCTTGCGCAGGCCGTTGTCGTTGCCACTCATGGCATTGCTCCTGTTGGAATCAACACAGGCTTCATGTTCTCTGCATCGACGCCGTTCGCGCGCCCGCGCCCAGGCATCGAGCGCGTACTTCCTGATCGCTGCCGCGTCGAAACCGAAGCCCGGCCCCGCCTCTGTCGGCAGCTGCAGCTTGCCGCCCTTGAACTCGAGCCGGCGGTCGACGGGGCGACGCAAGTTGAGCACCTGGTCGTCGGTAAACAATTCGACGAAACGCGAACGGTGCTGGCCTGGATCGATTCGATTTTCGTGGCATTCGCACCAAAATGCTTGCCTGTGAAACCGCTTTCTTGTTTCTTTGCCACCAGCACCTCCTGAAAAAAGTGTTGGTCATCTTGGAATCGATCGGGACATGCGCAAGC
Source organism: Burkholderiales bacterium (assembly GCA_052172655.1). GTDB lineage: Bacteria > Pseudomonadota > Gammaproteobacteria > Burkholderiales > SG8-39 > 2-12-FULL-64-23. The sequence continues at coordinate 3,366 of JBQMQE010000330.1, read as the reverse complement.
CGCATGCCTGGCCGCCCGCCTTTGTGTAAGCGGTTTCTTGAAATCCTAACCGCCCTCGCCGCGTACTGTCAAGGTCCAATGCCGACTGGCGCTTAGAGGCTGCGGCGCCACGGGCGTAGAATATCGAAATGACCGTTCCCAGGCGCAAGGCATGAGTCTCCACTACGATCTCCTTATCCGCAACGCCCTCATCATCGACGGCTCGCGCCGGCCGCGTTTTGCCGGCGACATCGGCGTGCGCGCCGGGCGCGTCGCCGACGTCGGCCTGCTGGCGCAGGCGCGTGCCGAGGTCGAAATCGACGCACAGGGAAAAATCGCCGCGCCTGGGTTCATCGACGCGCATACGCACGACGATCGCCTGCTCGCCTCCGACCCCGCGATGACGCCCAAGGTGAGCCAGGGCGTAACCAGCGTCATCACCGGCAATTGCGGCATCAGCCTCGCGCCCCTGGTCGCCGCCGCGCCGCCCCCGCCGCTCGATCTGATCGACGACGGCGGCGCTTTCCGTTTTCCGGATTTCCATTCCTTCCTCGAAGAGCTGGACAACCTGCCCGCTGCGACCAATGTCGCCTGCCTCGTCGGCCACACCACCCTGCGCGTCGCGGCCATGGACCGGCTCGAGCGCGCCGCCACGCCCGCGGAAACCGCCCGCATGCAGGCGCTGGCGCGCGCGGCGCTCGCCGCCGGCGCCGTGGGCCTTTCGACCGGCACCTACTATCCGCCCGCAGCCCATGCCACGACCGAAGAGATCATCGCCGTCGCGCAGCCGCTCAAGGAATATGGCGGGCGCTACGTGACGCACATGCGGCATGAGGATGATCGCATCGTCGAAGCCATGGAGGAAACCTTTCGCATCGGCCGCGAAGTCGGTGTGCCGGTGATCATTTCGCACCATAAAGTCGTGGGCCGGAACAATTTTGGACGTTCCATTGAAACGCTGGCGCTGCTGCGCAAGGCCGGCGAGCGCCAGAGCGTGTGCCTCGATTGCTATCCCTATACCGCCTCCTCCACCATACTGCGCGCGGACCGCATCGCGCTCTCCAGCCGCATCCTCATCACCTGGTCCAAGCCGCATCCGGAATTCGCCGGCATGGAACTCGCCAAGGCGGCAGAGCGGCTCGGCGTATCGCAGGAGCAGGCCGTTGCCGCACTGAGTCCCGCGGGGGCGATCTACTTTTCCATGGATGAAGCCGATGTGCAGCGCATCCTGCAGTTCGATCAAACCATGGTCGGCTCCGACGGCCTGCCGCACGACGTCAAGCCGCATCCGCGGCTATGGGGCACGTTCCCGCGCGTGCTCGGCCACTACTGCCGCGACCTGGGCCTGTTCCCGCTGGAGACCGCAATCTACAAGATGACCGGCCTCACGGCGCGCAACTTCGGACTGAAGGAGCGCGGCCTGCTGCAGCCCGGCTACTGGGCCGACATCACCATCTTCGATGCCGGCGCGATCGGCGACGCGGCGAGCTTCGACGCGCCGACACAGGCGGCGCGCGGCATCGATAGCGTGATCGTCAATGGCGTTGCGGTATGGCGCGAGGGGCGCAGCACCGGCGCGCGCCCGGGCCGGCTGCTGCGCGCGGGCGCGGCCGTGGAGCGGGCGGCGGCCAACTGATGTGCAGCAGTCGCAACTCGACCCGACAGGCAATGCCAACGTTCGACCATTGCTGTCGTTCGCAATTTCCGCAAGCGGGAATTGGCGTGCTCACTCGATCAGCATGTGGCGCAAGTGAGGTCGTGCGCGCCGCGCTTACTTGATCAGAGTCACCGGAACCTCGACCAGATGGATGACCTTGGTGGCGACCGAGCCGATCATCAAGTTGGCTACCGCACCCAGGCCGCGGGTTCCCATGATGATTGCGTCGCACTGCGTTTCGTGGACATGCCGCGCAATTTCGTTGGCCGGGGCGCCGACGCGGGAGCGTACCTGGTAGCGAACTTCTTCGGCGTCGAGAATCTTCCTGGCCGGTTGCAGAACGAGGTCGGCCTCGCCGGCTTGCCAACGCGCGATTTCCTGCTCGGACAAGGCGGCGTGCACCCTCTGCGGCAGAGGATCCTGCACATTCAGCAATTCCAGTTGCACACCGGAGAGATCCTTCGCCAAGGTTGCCGCATACCGTACCGCCCGCAATGCATTGTCCGAACCGTCGCAGGGGATCAGGATTGTTCGCATGCCGGTTTCCTTCAGAAAGTGTTGATCGGCGGCACTCGATATGGCGGTTGAACCCGCGCCGCAGGGCATGCGCCAAGGCTTCCGCCTTTGCGTCTCGCGCCTTGACCTTTAGTTCCTCCAGTTTAGTATCCCACTCCTCGGACTCAGCTTCGAGTTTTCGCTGGAACACGGCATGGGTCTAGCGGACACGTCGCAACATCTTATGCAGCCACTCTTGCTCGTCCGGGCCGGCCTTGACCTGCTTTGCGTCAGACATCTCCTGTTCAAGCGCGGCGCAGCGCCCGGTGATCTGTTCGATTTTGATCCGGTAGAAAACGGGATCCATCGCCGGCGCGCCACCAGGCATTTTTTTTGCGCCGCCGTGCTCCCACCACATCGCTCTGTGTTGCAATAGATTGAAGGCGAACGTGCGTTCGCTATGGAATTGGGGCGTATCGCAAAGCTCTTCGTAGCGGCCGAAGACGACGACAGTAGCCCATAGTTCACGCCGCATCTGGTCGGCTTCGACGCATACCAATGGGTTGGCGCGCATCCAGTCGATCTTTTGTCCGAGCACGGAAAAACTGTAAAGCCAGTTATGCTGGTAGGCGAAATAGATGGGAACGACATAGGGCTGCATCCCGCGGGCACAGGCCAATCTACCGAGGTGGGTTCGCGCCAGCACCTCCAGACTCTCCTGTCGCGTCAGTTCCTGAATCAACATGCTTGCTTTGCGGCGTCCCGGCGATCAGGTAAATGATGACAATACCACTAAATGCTAGACCCGTTTGCAGACATCGGGTCTGATCAAAATCAAGTACACCACACATAGATGCCGGCAAATCGAAACCTGGGTGTGGACATCGGATTGCCACGCCGAACAGGCGCATTGGCGCGAGAAGAAAGCCGCGGCGAACTGGATGAACGTCGTCGCGCAAAGCGCGGCGTTGGCACGCCGATGCCAGGCTCGAACGCAGCACAGACGACGTCGAATCGGTCGCGCGAGACTTCAACTCCCGTCACTATCAGTATCCGGCGCCATGGAGGTAGCCACTGTGGAGCGGGCAATCGGCGCGCGATCTGAAGGACCGCTCTTGGCCGAGAGTGCGGTTGCCCATACTCGTCGGTCTTGGCAATACACACCCGTTCTTTCGCCTTCGCCACAGGCGCTAAGCCAGCTCGCCGTAGAGCTCGGTCATTAGCTGACGCAGCCA
>JBQMQE010000329.1:3536-4751 GCA_052172655.1 Burkholderiales bacterium | reverse complement strand
TGCTCGGCATCGGCACCCGGCTCGAGCTGCAATACCTGCGCTGGACCAAGTTTCCGCCTGGCGTCAAGGTCATCCGCATCGACATCGACGCCACCGAGATGATCAGACTCAAGCCCGATGTCGGCATCGTCACCGACGCGAAGCTCGGCGCGCGCGCCCTGCTCGATGCGCTGTCGGCGGCACCGCCCAAGCGGCCTTCGCGCGAGGCGGAATTCGCGGCGCTGAAAGCGGAGTTCAGAAACGAGATCCAGCGCGTGCAGCCGCAGATGGGTTTTCTCGACGTGATCCGCGCGGTGTTGCCGCGCGACGGCTTTTTCGTCGAGGAAGTTTCCCAGGTCGGCTTCGCCTCGCGCTTCGGCTTTCCCGTGTACGAACCGCGCACCTTCGTCACCTGCGGCTACCAGGATAACGTCGGCTTCGGCTTCATGACCGCGCTCGGCGTGAAGATCGCCAACCCGGACAAGCCGGTGGTGTCGATCACCGGCGACGGCGGCTTCATGTTCGGCGTGCAGGAGCTTGCCACCGCAGTCAAGTACGGCATCAACCTGGTCACCGTCGTGTTCAACAATTCGAGCTACGGCAACGTGCTGCGCGACCAGCGCAATGTCTACAAGGGACGCGAGATCGGCTCCACGCTCACCAATCCGGATTTCGTCAAGCTGGCAGAGAGTTTCGGCGCGGCCGCGTATCTGGCGAAGACCCCGGCCGAATTGAAAACGGCGCTCGAGAAAGGCTTCGCGCACTCCGGTCCGGTGCTGATCGAAGTGCCGACCGAACGCGGGTCGGAAGTCTCGCCCTGGCCTTACCTGCATCCGAACTCGTAGAAGGCCAGTGTTTCGCGGATTGACCGGATTTCGGCGCTCCATTGCCTTCGAAATCAGATTCCGATGATCTCATTGAGGCCCTCGACGACAAGCGCAAGCTCCTCCGGGCTGGAGCGACCAAGCCTGGTACCAATGCGCTCAACGGACAGGGTTCGAATCTGGCTGACTATGGGCTTTGGTCTGCTCCCATTCGCCGGTCGCGGAATTTTTGCACACGAACTCGGACTCGGTAGTTTTCCAGCCGCGCTCATGTTTGTGATGCTCATGTTGTACGCAATAGTTATGAGCCTGCTCTACGCGTGGCTTTCGGTCTCGCCCCACATGAAACGCGAGGTCCATTGATAGGGCTGCAGACGGCCATTATGAGAACTTCCCATTTATGGCAACTTGG
>JBQMQE010000329.1:0-3526 GCA_052172655.1 Burkholderiales bacterium | reverse complement strand
GATACTGTGCAGTCACCCCGAAGCGGCCGCTGGCTCGGGGTCGCTCAATTTCTTGGGTTGACGGTCGGCAACGCAGCGAATCCGGCCGTTCAGGGATTGGGAGTCACCTGCAAGTGCCGGCAAAAAAAGGAACGGTCGGCCTGAATCTGTGAAAGAGTGCCTCATCATCGATTGAGGATGATATAGAGTGGGTAGCGTATGAGCACTTTGCCAAATCGTTTGAACGCGGACATGACTCAGCGTGTTGTGGTGCCGCCACCCGTGCCTGGTGATTGGCAATTGTCCCCCGAGTTGGGCATTGAGCGCCATCTGCTTGACCGCGTTGGTGGCGAGGTAGCTCGTGCTACCAGTGTTGTACGTTATGCCCCCGGGTCGAGTTTTGCAGCCCATACGCATGCGGGTGGCGAGGAGATTTTCGTTCTCGATGGCATCTTCTCGGATGAAACCGGAGACTGGTCGGCAGGCAGCTACTTGCGCAACCCACCCGGCAGCACGCATACGCCTTTCTCTCAGAAAGGTTGCTTGCTATTCGTCAAGCTCTGGCAATTTACCAAAGGCGACACCGAAAGCGTACGTATCGATACCGGCAAAGCACGCTGGCATCAGGGACTGGTACCCGGACTAACAGTGCAGCCCTTGCACGAGCATGCAGGCGTCTCTACTGCGTTGGTACGCTGGGCACCGCACACGCATTTCAACCCGCACGTACATTCTGGAGGCGAAGAGATCTACGTGCTCGACGGTGTGTTTGAGGATGAGCACGGACGCTATCCAGCACATACCTGGCTGCGAAACCCGCGGTGGAGTCGACACACGCCCTTCACCGGTCCGGAGGGTGCGCTGATTTATGTCAAGGTCGGGCTGATCGAGGCGCCGCTGGTGAACTTTTCGCATAGTGACTGAGATGAGACAAGCCATCCTCTTCACCTAGGATCAGGAACTACACTCGCGATTGCGCCAGCATGCTGGCAGAGCATCGGGCCGCTATAGACTGGTTGCGGACACTCAGTTTTTGGTAGCCACGGGCGGCAGGCGACCCGAAGCCGTCTCTGACCAAAAACGGGAGGAGCCATTCGCGGTAGACATTGAAAACGGCGAAGCTGCCGTTCGCGATGCGCAAACCATATCCGCGCCTGGAATGTCAGGTTCCGGATGTGCTGCGGCCGCTGGCTACGTTTTGGTGAGCTTCGGCACCCGGCCAGGAGCGGACCCGGGAGCGCCCTCAGCCCAAGATCAAGCAAGACTGCGGAGAGCCGACCTGGGTATGTACCCCGTCCGCTCCCCAAGCATCAATACCTGAGCTACTGGTGCCTGGAAACCGACTTGATCTTTCCGACGCGTGCATTCCGATCTGTTTCCGAAAGCGTCCCGAAATATTCATCGCCAAGCCGGAACGAGTACCAGCACACATCTGTCTTGCTGTTCCATGCTTCCAAATTCTTCTTGATGCACCACTTCCCGGAGTCATCAACTGTCCAGGTGCCCACTGCGGGGCTTTCGCTACGGCTTGGATAGTGATATTCAGTCCCGGTCAATGTTCCGTTCGCCGCATAGACTAAGTCGCCTTCGCCGCCACCTTGGAACCACACATATTTGACGCGGAACGGCGCCAAGGCGATGTAGTCCGCCTTCAGCATTTTACTTCCACCTTTATCGAGCAATTCGCCCAGATTCGACTGAGCGTTTGCCACTGTTGCCAGCATCGTTGCCAGGACCGCCAGTACCACTGCAGTGAGACGAGATTTCGAATACATCGCATTCTCCGGTTGATTGGGAATAGCCCCGAATGCAGTCTAGGCGCGAAGCGGGCTCCGAAGAAGGTGCTGGCCGTTATGCATCGATAACCTTTGGTTAATCTGCTTTCGAGGTATAGTCACCAAAACTAAGGGGAGGCCCCGTGGAACTACAGCAGATCCGCTATTTCCTCGCCATCGATGAGCATGGGGGCTTTTCCCGTGCCGCACAGGCCTGCGATGTGTCGCAGCCGGCGCTGACCGCGGCAATCAAGAAGCTCGAAACGGAGATTGGCGCGCCGCTGTTTCACCGTGAGGGCAAGCGCCTGGCGCTCACCGCGCTTGGTCGCATGGTCAAGCCGCATCTTGAGCAGGTGCTGGCGGGCACACAGACCGCACGCGAAATCGCGCGCAACTTCACGTTGCTACGCCAAGTGCCCCTGCGTGTCGGCGTCATGACCACGATCGGTCCGGTTCGGGTGTCGCGTTTCTTCCGGCGCTTTCGTCAAAGCAACCCCGGCGTGGAACTCACGGTACGCGACGCGGCTCTGCCGGTATTGCTGCAGGACCTGGAGCACGGGGAACTCGATCTCCTGATGGTGAGTGCGCCTGAGGGTCTCGGCGACGCATTTCGTTCCGAACCGTTATACCGGGAGCGCTACGTCGCGGTATTCCCGCAAGGGCACCGTTTTGAGCGTCTGAACGCGATTACTTTGGCGGATGTTTCCGGTGAGAACTATGTGGACCGGCTCGCCTGCGAATTTCGTGAAGCGGTCATGGCCGTATGCGACCAGCGTGGGGTGGAGTTGTACGCCACGTTTCGCAGCGAGCGCGAGGATTGGATCGAGTCTATGGTTCTCGCCGGGCTTGGCTTCGCTTTCATGCCGGAGTACTCGGTGCGTTTGACCGGATTGCAGCACCGGCCGCTGGTTGATCCGCCAGTCGAGCGTACGGTGTTGATAGCCGAAGTGCGCGGCCGCAAACGATCACCCGCTGCGAAGTTTTTTGTGGAAGGCATCCGCGCCTGTAAATGGTCAGGTTGACACCGAGCGTCTGGCAGAGGCGTACCGCTAGACGGCCAAGTGCGAATAGCTACACTGCACAGCCGACCTTCAATCCAAAATCTCTGGTGCCGTGCGGCCAACGGCCGCTTTGGCGTGACTGCACACGCCCAACGGCCGGTTTGGAGAAGAATCGCCAGTGGCCGGTCGTGGCCGGGTGCCGAAGTACAGCCCACCGAAACCAATGGCCGCAATGCACTACACAGCCGACCTTTAATCCAAGAAACTGAGCGACCCCGATCCAGTGGCGGCTATCGGGTGACATCACAGTTTCAGTGGCCGGTCTGGAGAAAGATCGTGAGCGTCGGGTCGTGGCCGACTGCAGCCGGCAGGGTCGAGCTCCTTTTCTGTGCGCAGCGACGGTGGCGCGACTGATTTATGCAATCAAAGGGAGTAGCCGTATGGCAAGCGGCCGCGTAGGCGAGGGATTCCTGCGCAAGTCGGCCGGCAATAGTAATTGCAGGTATCCGTATTGCGCGGTCGATATTCACACTCCACGCTGTGCTATCGACCTCAGTCGATAGGCATAAACCTGGCAAGTGGCGCGCTGACAGTCTCAGTTTGGCCGGTTTATGCCACTGACGGCCGCAACCGACTGAAATTCCGCCTGGCGCCTGCTTACCGAAACTGCCAGGAGCTGCATCGTCCCAAAGCGGGCTTAGCCAATTTCGAAAAGGGGTCTTGCAGCGTTTGATAGAGGTACTGAATCAGCGCGGCGTGCCGAACTCTTGC
>JBQMQE010000328.1:0-4753 GCA_052172655.1 Burkholderiales bacterium | reverse complement strand
GCGCAGCAGCACGTCCTTACCCTGTTCGTTGTTGGTGAAATTCTCGGTGACGATTCCGCCGAAATGGGGAAACGCGACCGGTACAGCTTCGTCGCGCCGGTCGATCAGCGACAGGCACAGTTTCGCCTCCCCTCCCCCAGCCTCCTTCTGCTCCAGGTTCCATTTGCCGTCGGTCTGTCCCCAGCGAAAGCCGATGGAGCCGTTCGGCACCACCACTTTTCCGGAGACCTCGTCGAGCGCGACGGTCTTCCAATCCGGGTTGTTCGCCTGCGCCAGCTTGTCGGAGAAATCCGTGGCGCGCACGAAACGGTCCGGCACATAGCGCCCGTCGCGCTTGACCAGCTTCACCAGCATCGGCAGATCGGTGTAGCGGCGCGCATAGTCCTGGAAATAGGCCGAAGGCCGGTCCAGGTGGAATTCCTTCAGGATCACCTGCCCCATCGCCATCGCCAGCGCCGCATCGGTTCCCTGCTTCGGATGCAGCCACAGATCGCCGAGCTTGGACACTTCTGCATAGTCCGGGGTGATGCAAACGATCTTCGCCCCCTTGTAGCGTACTTCGGTGAAGAAGTGCGCATCGGGCGTGCGCGTCTGCGGCACGTTCGAGCCCCAGGCCATGATGAAGGTCGAGTTGTACCAGTCGGCCGATTCCGGCACGTCGGTTTGTTCGCCCCAGGTCTGCGGACTCGCCGGCGGCAGGTCGCAGTACCAGTCGTAGAAGCTCATGCACACGCCGCCGATCAGCGACAGGTAGCGGCTGCCGGCGGCGTAGGACACCATCGACATCGCCGGTATCGGCGAAAACCCGACCACGCGGTCCGGTCCGTATTTCTTGATGGTGTAGACATTGGCCGAGGCGATGATCTCGTTTGCCTCTTCCCAGCTCGAGCGCACGAAACCGCCAAGGCCGCGGCGCGATTTGTAGTCCTTCGACGCCTGCGGCGATTCGACGATGGCGGCCCAGGCCTGCACCGGACCGAGGGACTTGCGCGCCTCGCGCCAGGCGCGCAACAGGCGCCCGCGCACCATCGGGTATTTCACCCGGTTGGCGCTGTACATGTACCAGGAATACGAGGCGCCGCGCGAGCAGCCGCGCGGCTCGTGGTTGGGCAGGTCCGGACGCGTGCGCGGATAGTCGGTCTGCTGCGTCTCCCAGGTGACGATCCCGCCCTTGACATAGATTTTCCAACTGCACGAGCCGGTGCAGTTGACGCCGTGGGTCGAGCGCACGATCTTGTCGTGCTGCCATCTCTGGCGATAGCCTTCTTCCCAAGTGCGATCCTCGCGCGTCATTCTCCCATGGCCGTCGGAATAGCCTTCACTTTCCTGAGTAAAATAACTGAGGCGGTCAAGAAAATGACTCATCATGATTTCCTTTGGTTAAGCGACGCACGTTGATTGTATTACCCGGAATTTCGCGACTCTTGATCTACCGCAACATCGCCGCGGTCCATCGCGGGAGGCTGCAATCGCGTTGACTCTTCGTGCAAGACATCAATGCTGCAGCGCTCAGCACGGCATCGGCGCCCTGCGCCGCGCGTAGTACCACCATGTCATTGCGATGCAGACCAGGTAAAACACCAAAAACATTGCGAGTGCGGCGTGCGGCGAGCCGCTTGCCGATATCGATACGCCGTAGCTCATCGGAATGTAGAAGCCGCCGTACGCGCCTATGGCCGAAGCGAATCCGAGCGCTGCCGCAGATTCCGTGTTGGCGTTGCGCACCGCCTGATCCTCGGCCTCCGGACCCATGCCGGCGGCGCGCAAATGCTGGTCCATGAAAATCACCGGGATCATGCGGAAGGTCGAGCCGTTGCCGATGCCCGAAGCCGCGAACAGCAACATGAACATCGCCAGGAAGCCGTAGAAGCTGCCGCCCTGTCCGCCCTCGGGAAGAAGGGCGAGCACGCCCAGCACCCCGGCAGCCATGGCGGCGAAAGTCCACAGGGTCACGCGCGCGCCGCCCAGCTTGTCGGCGAGCCAGCCGCCCAGAGGACGGATCAGCGCCCCGATCAGCGGCCCCAGCCACGCGTACGACAGTGCGTTGGCCTGCGGAAACTGGCTCTGGATGAGCAGCGGGAAGCCGGCGGAGTAGCCGATGAACGAACCGAACGTTCCCAGGTAGAGCCAGCACATGACCCAAGTGTGCTTGCGCTTGAATATCGTCGCCTGATCGGAAAACGAGGCCTTGGCCGGCGCGAGATCGTTCATGCCGAACCAGGCCGCCACTGAACACAGCACGATAAACGGCACCCAGACGAAACCGGCGTTCTGCAGCCACATCTGCCTGACCTCGGCGCCGCGGGTCCAGGTCTGCGGCTCGCCGCCCAGCGCGCCGAACATCCCGATGGTGACCACGGCCGGCACGACGAACTGCACCAGGGGCACGCCGAGATTGCCCAGTCCGGCATTCAGACCAAGCGCCGTGCCTTTCTGCGCCCTGGGGAAGAAGAAGTTGATGTTGGCCATGCTCGAGGCGAAGTTGCCGCCGCCGAAACCGCAGGCGAGCGCCAGGAGCATCAGCGTCGAATAGCTCGTGCCCGGGTCCCTGACGGCGTAGCCGATGCCGATGGCCGGCAACAACAGCGAGGCGGTCGAGATCGCAGTCCAGCGGCGGCCGCCGCAGATCGGCACCATGAAGGCGTAGAAGATCCGCAGCGTCGCACCGCACAGCGACGGCAGTGCCGCGAGCCAGAACAGCTCCCGTGTTGTGAACTCGAAGCCGACGTTGGGCAGATTCACCACCACTGCGCTCCACACCATCCACACGGCGAATGCGAGCATCAGCGCCGGGATCGAGATCCACAGGTTGCGGCTGGCGATGGCGCGGCCCTCGCCCTCCCAGAATGCCGCGTCCTCCGCGTTCCAGTGCGCCAGTACCTGACTCGCCATGATGCATGCCTCCCGGAATTCGCCAGAGACGCGCGTGCTCGACGCGTGCGATATTCACTCGGCTCCGATCCTTCGGCTCATGGATTGTCGTATTCGGCCTTCGGGCCGAGGTAGTACCACCAGTTCAACAGCAGGCACACGCCGTAGAAAATGGCGAAGCCGTACAGCGCGTTTTCCGGGGTGGCGGCCTTGATTTGCTCGCCGAATACCTGCGGAATGATGAATGCGCCGTAGGCCGCGACTGCGGAGGTCCAGCCCAGCACCGGACCGGCCTGCTCTTTCGGGAACACGATGGCGATGGTGCGGAAGGTGGAACCGTTGCCTATCCCCGAGGCGGCGAACAGGATCAGAAACAGGATGAAGAACGGCATGAAGTACTGCTCGGGCATCGCCGACTGGTAGGCCGATTGCATGTAGTAGGCCACGCCCAGAGCCGCGGCGATCATCACGATGGAAACGATCTGCGTGACCTTGGCGCCGCCCACCTTGTCGGCGACCCAGCCGCCGACGGGCCGGATCAATGCGCCGATGAAAGGCCCCATCCAGGCATACATCAGCGCCGACGGGCCGTTCGGATTGAGCGCGTTGATCGTGGTACCGTCGGCGCCGATGGTGTGGGTGAAGCCGAAGATCACCTTGATCGCCAGGGCGAAGCCGGCCGAATAGCCGATGAAACTGCCGAAAGTCATGGTGTAGATAATGCTCATGATCCAGGTGTGCTTGTTGCCGAAGATCTTGAACTGGCGCTGCAGGTTCGGCTTGATGTCACCCGGGATCAGCTTCATCAGGAACACCGTCGCGGCGATAATCCCGGCGAGGATGAACCACTTCGCCCAGCCGGGCGCACCCAGTCCGATAGGCGCGGGCAGGATCAGGTACAGGCCGGCTGCCGCGGTGACGAAACCGATCATCAGCATGCCGGTGATCCTGGACATTGCGGCGAGCGGCGAACCGATATGCGGCGAAACTTCAGGGGTAAGGATGTTGTTCATGCCGAACCAGCCGATGAAGGCGAGCGGCACCAGCAGCAGCAGCCAGACGAAGCCGGCATTCTGGATGTAGGTGATCGATCCGGCCGCGCTCTTGCCGATCAGGCTGCCCGATGCCTGCACCAGCGGGATGCCGTCGCCGCCCAGCGCGCCGAGCAGGGGAAGCGTCATCACCAGCGGCACCAGGATCTGCATCGTGGTCACGCCGAAGTTCCCCAAGCCGGCGTTCAGCCCCAGCGCGAGGCCCTGCATCCGCTTCGGAAAGAAGTAGCTGATGTTGGACATGGACGAGGCGAAGTTGCCGCCGCCGAAGCCGCACAGGAACGCGAGAATCTGGAACACCCACAGCGGCGTGCCCTTGTCCTGCAGCGCGATTCCGGTGAACAGCGCGGGAATCATCAGCAGCGCGGTCGTGAATACGATGGTGTTGCGGCCGCCCGCTATGCGGATGAAGAAGCTGCTCGGAATGCGCAGCGTCGCGCCGGTCAGGCCGGAAATCGCCGAAAGCGTGAACAGTTCCACCGGCTTGAACGGAAACCCGGCGTTTATCATTTGCACGGTCACCATGCTCCAAATGATCCACACCGCGAACCCGACGAGCAGGCTGGGGATCGAAATCCACAGGTTGCGATTCGCGATGCTCTTGCCGGTGGACTCCCAGAACTTTTCGTCCTCTACATCCCATTTCTTGATGTCCGACATGTTCAGTGCCTCCTAAAATAAACTTCGTTTTCTGAATCCATCGACCCGATCCCGGTGCAAGACTGAAAAGCCACTGCTTCAGTCTCCGTGTGTACTCGAATTAGGATCCCATTCTAGTCGCGCACGATATGTCTGAAAATTGACCGGCGGCACAGAAAAAGGCGCTTCAC
>JBQMQE010000327.1:0-4794 GCA_052172655.1 Burkholderiales bacterium | reverse complement strand
GTCAACGCGCGCCGCCTGCCGCCGCGGCGCTTTGCCACCGTCCGCTCCGGCCGCGTCTGCTTCAATTTCCTGCTCTCCGGCGAGAACCCGCAGCATACCGACGTGGTCTGCGACGACGGCGTGCTGATCTGGCTGCAGTACTCGACCCAGTGGGACAGTCTCGCCCATGTCGGTTCGCAGTTCGACGCCGACGCCGACGGGGAGGCCGAGACCGTGTTCTACAACGGCTGGCGCGCCGGCGAGCACATCGTAGCGCCGCAGCACGCCGAGGTCTCGCCCTGGGGCTGCTATGAAGGCAGCGAGGCCAGGCGCCTGGGCATAGAAAACATGGCCGAGAGCTGCGTGCAGGGCCGCGCGGTGATGATCGACCTGCATGCGCACTTCGGCCGCTGCCGCAAGGCAGTGGGCTACGATGAGCTGATGCGGGTGATGCAAGCCGACAGGGTGGAAGTGGAGCAGGGCGACATGGTCTGCTTTTACACCGGCTGGAGCGACGTGATCATGGAAATGGGGCGCGCGGTCGACATGAAGAAACTCGACGCGGCCTACCTCGGCCTTGACGGGCGCGACGACAAGCTGCTGCAATGGATCACGGACAGCGGCGCGGCGGCGCTGATCGCCGACAACTACGCGGTGGAGCTGCTGCCGGCGCGCGCGCTGCCGGGCAAGCATGCGGCCTTGCCGCTGCACGAACACTGCCTGTTCAAGCTCGGCCTGCACCTGGGCGAAATCTGGTATTTGACCGAGCTGGCGCAGTGGCTGCGCGCCCATGGCCGCAGCCGCTTCCTGCTTACCGCGCCGCCGCTCAGGTTGCCCGGCGCAGTCGGCTCGCCGGCGACGCCGGTCGCTACTGTTTGAGAACGCTGCACCTGGATTTATTGGGGGCCGAACCATGGAACTGAAGAACGCAGTGTGCATCGTCACCGGCTCCGCCAGCGGCATTGGTGCCGCCAGCGCCATCATGCTCGCCGGGCGGGGCGCGCGCGTGGTGGTCAACTACAGCAAGAGCGAGGAAGCGGCGCGGGCAACGCTCAAGGCGTGCGTGGCCGCCGGCGCGAAGGTCGGAGGGGAAGCGCTGCTGGTGCAGGCGGACGTGGCGCAGGACGCCGATTGCCGCCGCCTGGCGCAGGCGGCGCTGGACAAGTGGGGCCGCATCGACGCCCTGGTCAACAATGCCGGCGTGACCAAGTTCGCCAATCACGCCGATCTGGACGCGCTCTCGGCCGAGGATTTCCTGCGCATCTACACGGTCAACGTCGTCGGCGCCTATCAAATGGTGCGCGCCTGCGCGCCGGCGATGAAAAACGGCGGGCGCGGCGCCGTGGTCAACGTGTCGTCGATTGCGGGCAAGAACGGCATGGGATCGAGCATGGCCTACGCTGCGTCCAAAGGGGCGCTGAACACGCTGACCATGTCGCTCGCGCGCGTGCTCGGCCCGGAAATACGCGTCAACGCGGTCTGTCCGGGCATGGTCGACACCAAGTGGCTGCGCGAAGGCTACGGCCCGCGTTACGCCGCGATCGAGGCGCGCTACCGCAGCGGCACGCCGCTCGGCCGCCCGGGCAAACCCGAGGAAGTCGCCGCAGTGATCGTCTGGTTGATCGAGGGCGCGGACCTGATCACCGGCGACACCATCATGATCGACAGCGGCATGCACATGGGCCTGATCCCGCCGAAATTGTGACGTTCGATGTTCCTCTGGGCGACGCATGAAACTCAATAGGCTCGGTGAAAGCGAACTGCGCGTATCGGAAATCTGCCTCGGCAGCATGACCTGGGGCGAGCAGAACAGCGAGCGCGACGCGCACCTGCAACTGGATTTCGCGCTGGCCCACGGCGTCAATTTCATCGACACCGCGGAGATGTACCCGGTGCCGCCGAGCGCGCACACCTACGCGCGCAGCGAGACCTATCTGGGTTCGTGGCTGGCGCAGCAGAAACGCGACCGGCTGGTGCTCGCGAGCAAGGTGGCGGGGCCGGGGCGGCGCGACTGGGTGCGCGGCGGGCGCACGGAACTCACGCGCGAAAACATCACCGAAGCGGTGAACGACAGCCTGGCGCGGCTGAAGACGGATTATCTCGACCTGTACCAGATTCACTGGCCGGGGCGCAACGTGCCGATGTTCGGCGTCACCCGCTTCGACCCGGCCAAGGAGACGCAGGCCGTGCCGATCCTCGAGCAGATCGAGACCATGGCCGGACTGATCAAGGCGGGCAAGATCCGCCACTATGGCCTGTCCAACGAAACCACCTGGGGCGTATGCGAGTTCCTGCGTCTGGCGCGCGCGCACGGTTTGCCGCCGCCGCTGACGATCCAGAACTGCTACAGCCTGGTGAACCGCATGTTCGACGGCGATCTGGCCGAGGCGAGTTTCCGCGAGCGGGTGCCGCTGCTCGCCTACAGCCCGCTCGCCATGGGCATGCTCACCGGCAAGTTCTCAGGCGGCGCGATGCCGGCGCGAACGCGCCTGGGCCGCTACGCCGACTTCGGCGAACGCTACAGGCGCGAGCAGGTAGCGCAAGCTGCCGACGAATACTGCCGGCTCGCGCAACGCCGCGGCTTGAGCCCCGCCGAGATGGCGCTGGCGTTCGTGCGCACGCGCTGGTTCGTCGCCTCGACCATTATCGGCGCGACTGATCTGGCGCAGTTGAAGCAGAACATCGACAGCGTCAAGGTCGAGTTCGATGCCGAGACGCTGGCCGGCATCGACGCCATCCACCGTCGCTATCCCAGCCCCTCGGCCTGATCCCGCGCTCGGAGCAATCCCGGGATTTGACCCTTGCCCGGGCGGACCCCATGTAAAATGCCGATATGCTGGAACTGTCCACCTTGCTTATCCTGGCTGCGCTCGTCTGGCTCTGGTTCGACAGCATGCGCGCGCGCGAGCGCGCGCTGGCCTTGGGCAAGCGCGCCTGCGCGCGCGACGGCCTGATGTTCCTCGACGAAACGGTGGAGTGCGTCGCGCTTGGACTCGGGCGTGATGGCTACGGACGCCTGGTGCTGCGCCGCACCTACGGCTTCGAATTCAGCGATACCGGCAACAACCGCCGCTCAGGCAGCATCGTCATGCTCGGCGGCGAGGTGGAGTCGCTCTACACCGAGCCCTACCTGATGCTATGAGCAAATGGGTCGAAGGCACGGTGGTCGCGCAGAAGCGCTGGGCCGGGCTGTTGTATTCGCTGCAGGTCGAGGCCGACATCGCGCCGTTCCGGGCCGGCCAGTTCACCAAGCTGGCGCTGGCGGTCGATGGCGAGATGGTGGGACGCCCGTATTCGTTCGTCAACGCGCCATCGGTGCGGCCGCACGAGTTCTACTACGTCGTGCTGCCGCAACACCCGCTGACACCGCGCCTGAGCAAACTCGAAGCCGGCGACTCCGTCTATCTCGCGCCACTGGCCGCTGGTTTCCTCACCCTGGACGAAGTGCCGGCCGGCGAGCACTTGTGGCTGCTCGCCACCGGCACCGCGCTGGGGCCGTTTTTGTCCATCCTCGGGACCGAGGCGCCGTGGCAACGATTCAAGCGCGTGGTGCTGGTGCATGCGGTGCGCCGCGCCGAGGAGCTTGGCTACCAGGATCAGATCCGCGCGCTGCTCGCGCGGCATCCCGGGCAATTCGTGTTCGTGCCGGTGGTCAGCCGCGAACACAGCGATTTCGCCCTGGCCGGGCGCATCCCCAAGGCGATCGAAGACGGGCGCCTGGAAGCCAGGGCGGGCATCAAACTGGAAGCCGAGGGCTCGCGCCTGATGGTCTGCGGCAATCCGGCGATGGTCGCCGACACCGTGCACGCGCTTGAGCGGCGCGGACTGAAGAAGCACCGCCGGCGCGACCCGGGGCAGATCAGCGTGGAAAATTATTGGTAGATGCGCGCGATGCGACGCATGTGCAAATTTTTCGTTGTACTGCTGGCCCTGGTCTGGCTTGCCGGTTGCAGCGCTGCGCACCTGGCTTACAACCATGCCGAGACCGCCGTGCGCTGGATGGCGGACGACTATTTCGCACTCGAGGGCGCGCAGCAGGAGGATTTCGATGCGCGCCTGGCGCGTTCCCACGCCTGGCACCGCAGCGAGGAGCTGCCGCGCTACAGCGCGCTGATGGCCAGCGCAGGCGACAGGCTTGCCGACGGGCTCACGCAGCAGGAACTGTGGTGGGCCTGGGACAGCGTGCAAGCGCGCTATCGGCGCATGGTAGAGCATGTCGCGCCGGACCTGGCGGCGGTCCTCGCCACCCTGACGCCGGCGCAGTTCGAGCGCCTGGAGCAGAAGTTTGCCGAGTCCAACGCCGCATACGCGAGGAAATATCTCAGCGGCGGCGAGGCGAAGCAGCGCGAGCGGCGCGACGAACGCAACCGCGAACTGATGCGCGACTGGTTCGGCGATCTCAGCGAAGAGCAGGAGGCGCAGCTAAAGCGCTCGAGTGCCGGGCTGCCGCTGCTCTACGCCTTGCGCCTGCAGAACCGGCAGCGGCGGCAGAGTGAATTCGTCGCCCTGCTGCAGGCATACCGCAGCCCGGCTGAGCTCGAGCCCAGGCTGCGCCGCTGGCTGACCGACTGGGAGGCGGGCGCAGCGCCCGAATACCGGCGCCTGTCGCAACTGCACCGGGAGGATTACATGCAGATGCTGCTGGAGCTGGATCGCGGCCTCGCGCCGGCGCAGCGCGCGCATGCGCTGGCGCGCCTGAACGAATACGGCGAAATATTCGCGAGGCTCGCCAGTGAAAACAAGCTGGCGCGCCTGGCTTCCGACTGAGAGTCTGTAACAAAACGAGGGGATACCTCCCCTCGTGCTCCCCTAAGT
>JBQMQE010000326.1:777-4801 GCA_052172655.1 Burkholderiales bacterium | reverse complement strand
GGTGAGGCGTCGCCCCACCTGGTTGAGGATCAGGCGGATCAGCGGCTTGGTGCGGCTGATGTCGGAGGGCGGCACCACGAGGTACAGCGACACCGGGTGCTCGGCCGAGATCAGGTCGGCGATGCGCCAGTCGCAGCGCGAGGTGACTTCGGCCACTGTGGGATCGCGGTACAGGCCCAGGAAGCTCATCGCGGTGGAAAGCACGCCCGAGCGTTCGTTCTCGCTCTTGTTGAGCACTTCGCGGGCGGCGGATGCGACGACCGGGTGCGGCGTATCGCCGAGATGTCGCGTGGTCATCATCCGATGCAGCGTGACCTCGAAGGGGCATGCGGGGTCGGAGAGGAAGTTGGCGACGCCTCGCAGCGTCTTGTCTTCGACGGCGTAGAGCACGTGCAGGATGGCGCCGACCAGCAGTGCGTGGCTGGTCTTCTCCCAGTGATTGCGCTTTTCCAGCGCCCCTTCGGGGTCGACCAGGATGTCGGCGATGTTCTGCACGTCGCGCACCTCGTGGGCGCTGCGCCGGACTTCGAGCAGCGGGTTGTAGGCCGCGCTCTTCGCATCGGTCGGATTGAACAGCAGGCAGTGGCTGAACCGGCTGCGCCAGCCGGCGGTGAGATTCCAGTTCTCGCCCTTGATGTCGTGGATGACTGCAGAGCCTGGCCAGGACAGGAGCGTGGGGACGACCAGGCCCACGCCCTTGCCGGAGCGCGTGGGTGCGAAGGCCAGGCCGTGTTCGGGACCTTCGTGGCGCAGGTAGTGGCCGTCATGCAGGCCGAGGAACACGCCTGCCGGGCGGGTCAGGCCGGCCTTGCGGACTTCGGTGGCATCGGCCCAGCGGGCGGAGCCGTAGGTGGTAACCAGCCGGGACTGGCGCGAGCGCCAGATCGACATGCCGATGGCGACTACGACGGCCACCATGCCGCTGGCCCCGGCGATGGCGCCGCCGGTGTCGAACACCTGAGGTGCATAGGCGTCGAAGACGAACCACCACTCGAACAAGCGCCAGGGGTGGTACACCGGCGTGCCGAAGAGGTCGAACCACGGCGAGCCCAGGCGCAGTTGGTAGCCCAGGGCAGCGGCAGTCCATTGTGTGGCACCCCACACGCCGGCGATGACAATGCTGAACACCGCCAGTATCTGACCGAACAGCACACTGGTTCCCTGCATCCTGGTCTCCGAGTTCTTCTGCACATCGCGGCACAAAGAGGTGCCGCAGACGTGAGGGTCGGTGCCAGGTCAGGGAGCGGTCAAAGACGCAAAAGCGATGAATTCAAAGCAGATTCGGAAAAATTCTTGCCCAGGAAAATCGGGACGAGTCACAGACAACTTGGAAGTGTTCGGGTGTGATGCCCGGTTCCCTGAAAATACTTGCGTGCTGGACGACAACGGGTTGGTGTGACACAACGCTTGAACGAGGGGTGAGGTTCGATGCCGCATCGAGATGATGAAGAGGTGAACTTCGCGCTGTGGCTGCCGGCGGACTTTCCTATGAGTGATTTGCAACTGGTCTGCGGCCAACTTTCGGAGGCGGGCGTTTGCGTGCCCGGGTACATTGCTCCGCCGGTAGGCCTTTATCACCCTGATGGGTTCTTCTACGAACACCACGTCGAGCAGATCAAGACCGTCCTGCTGCCGGACCGCAATGTGGTTTCGCGGCTTGCCCAACTGGCTCAGGGAAAGGCGGTGCGCGGGGACGAGCAGATCAGGCTATCCGCTGGCCTGCTGGCGTTCGCGCAATGCCTGGACATCGACGTCGAACCATCCATCGCGTTCCATGAGCTGGCGCACAAGCAGGGCAACGAGGAGGCCTGGAGCGAGCTGGCGTGGTTCCGAGCGGCGGACAATGCCAAGCCCCAGGACTTGATCGATCTTGCGCTTGGCCGGCAGGATGCGCTTGCAAGTCAGTATGGCGCTCACACGGGTGTGCCGACACACGACATGGCCAAGCCCATCAAGCGTTGGAACCGGAATTACATCATCGCGCTGAAGATGGTGGAACTGGAGCAAATGGCCCAGCTTCGTCCGGTGGAGCGTGTACTGCGCCTGTTCGATTGGATGCGGGACGACTTCATGTTCGGTGGCCCTGCGGCATTGATGGCCAGCGTCTACTTCGCCCCGAACTCGCCTCCGAAGCGCCGCGTGTTCAAGGACAAGAACTCCCTGGATCGGGAGGCGGCAATCGCGGGCATACGCAATGCAGCCTGGGATCTGACGCATCTGAGCGAGTTCGTGCGCAGGGTCGGCGAAGAAGGCCACGAAGGAAAAACGCGGTATCTGTTCGCCAGTTTCGACAAGCATCTGCGCAGCATTGCGAAACTCCTGATCGACTACGGCACCGATAGGGCGGCCGACGATGCGTTGCCACTGGCGCTCTCGCAATGGTGGGGGCGGACCGATGCAGAGCGGATTGTCGCCAGCTTGCACTCGAATCTTGAGCGCATCCAGTTGCCGACATGGAAGGCGAAGGCAGCGCCGCGTCCGGATTTCATCGGTGAAATGATCCGGCAAGGGGAGCAGCGCGTTCGGGATGCAACGCCAGGCAAACCCGCCTAGATGCAGTCATGGCGCGGACGTGGACGGCCCCCACGATGTGGGCGGATGGCTCTGACAATGCCGCTGGGCGGCGGTAACTTGGATCAGGTTCGCTGCTCCACGCCCTTGTGAGTTTCCATCGGAGACGTTCTGAGGCAATCTGAAGACACGGTTCGTTTTCAGGATTCACCATGTCTTCCACACCGTTTGGACTATCGAGGGGTGCGCCGTCTGGAGTGGCTCCCGCGTTCTTGCGCATGACCGATGTGACTCGTCTCACCGCGCTGAGCCGGGCGACCTTGTA
This sequence comes from Burkholderiales bacterium, assembly GCA_052172655.1. Classification (GTDB taxonomy): domain Bacteria; phylum Pseudomonadota; class Gammaproteobacteria; order Burkholderiales; family SG8-39; genus 2-12-FULL-64-23. Next base: position 1,965 of record JBQMQE010000326.1, on the reverse strand, counting down.
TCGGCGTATGGCGCAAGGCAAGTTTCCTGCGCCTGTTCATTTGGGAGGGCGAGCCTGCGGATGGACGCCATCGGCACTTCAGGCATGGATCGCTGATCCAGAGGGATATATGGCCGACCAGGCCGCAAACAAGGCCGAGGCACTGGAGGCCGGTGCCAGGCAACGCAGTGCTGGACTCGTTGGCGACTTAGTGCAGCGAGGGTCGTCGTCCTTGCATCTCGCTCGGTAGACCTCGTTCCGTTGGTCTTACGTTCCCTCGCTATGGGCGCACGGTGGCGGCGCGGGCTTGGACTGCCGCTCGTCGAGGGGACGTACTCGCCGGGGTCGATCGCTTATGCGGTCCATCTCGCTTGGCCTTGTTGCGATGCTGACTGGGCGGGGATTTTCTGGATGCTGCCTCAACATGCTGTGCGGATGCGTCCTTGCGCAGGGCATCTAATCGGTCAGCCCACTCCTGAAGCATCGTGCGGCGCTCGCTCCGGTAGGCGTGCCTGTTGTAGGCTGCGCGTACCGCATTGGCCGGTACGTGCGCGAGACAGTGCTCGATCACGTCGATGTTCTGGTTGAGGCTGTTGAAGTGGGTACTGAACGCCGAACGCATGCCATGTGGTGTGCCTTCACCGCTGAAGCCAAGGCGTTCCATGACGGCGTTCAGGCTGCGGTTGGCCATCGGCCTGCGCGGATCGACCCGGTTGGGGAAGAGGTGTTCCCTGGTCTCAGGCACGAGTTCGCGCAGGCGCTGGAGAAGCGTCACCGCTTGCGAGGAAAGGGGAATCCAGTGGGGGCGCCTTCCCTTCATTCGGTCTGCAGGAATCTCCCACTGGTTGTTGTCGAGATCCAGTTCATTCCAGCGTCCTTCGATGACCTCTGCTTTTCGGCAAGCGGTCAGCATGACCAACTGCATCGCGATCCTTGTTTCTTCTTGAATCCTCGGCGACTCATCGAGAGTCCGCAGCAGCACGCCGATCTGCGCGTCCGACAGGGCCGGATGGTTCTTCTGGTTGCGCTTCTTCATGACGCGCACGGGAGGGACCGGGTTGTTCTCGATGAGACCCGAATCGATCGCGTACTCGAAGATGCCCCACAAATGGTTGCGCAGGTTGCGTGCGACTTCGGGGGCGCGTTGCTCGACGCGCTTCAGCAGTGCCGTCAGCTCCAGGCGGGTGATCTCGCCGATCTGCCGATCCT
>JBQMQE010000326.1:0-767 GCA_052172655.1 Burkholderiales bacterium | reverse complement strand
CCTTCAGTGTGGGCAGCAGATCATTGTCGATTTCCCGTCCGCGCTGCCGAACCGTGGAGGGACGCAGATCTGCCGCGGTGGCGGTGCTCCAGTCCTCTACAACGGTAGAGAACGCACCCTTGACCCGTTCCAATTGCTCCCGTTCTTGGACGATCTTTTCGTTGCGCCGGGCTTGGACCGGATTGATCCCTTGGGCGACGAGCTTGCGGGATTCGGCATGCAGCACTCGTGCTTCAGCGAGCCCCAATTCGGGAAACGCTCCCAAGGCTTGCAAGCCTTCCTTGCCGCCGACCCGGTACTTGTAGCGCCAGAGCTTGGAGCCGTTCGGCTGGATAAGGACGTACAGACCACCACTGTCTGCAAGCTTGAACGGACGGGCGTCCGGCTTCGCCGATTTGATCTTCAGGGTGGACAACATGGTTCCAGGCTCCATGACCGTAGCGTTGGCAACATGCACTCGTGGAGTGCATTGATACCCCCAACGATACCCCCAGGCGATCAAGATTTCAAGAAATCGTGTTGAACAAGAAGAAACCTGGTGAGACTATAAGTTGTTGAAATTATTGGAATTTCCGGAGTCTCTGAGAGATCTTGAGATCGCTTGAAAACCCAATGCCGACTTCAGGTGGCGATTTGCATGGCAGTTTTAAGTGATGCTTGCTTGGCGCGAGCGCTACGGTTCACCGCTGCGCGCCTTTCAATAGGTGACAGTACGCATTCTCCCATTCGCGCAAGCCGCCGCATGTGAACGCGCCAGCATGTTGGCG
>JBQMQE010000325.1:0-4812 GCA_052172655.1 Burkholderiales bacterium | reverse complement strand
CCTGGACGATCTTGCGTACACGCGTGATGCCTTCCTTAGACTCTGCCATGAGTTTTGGAATGTCCTCACGCAGAAAGTCCAGATCGAGGTCGGTCTTGACCCGAAACAGCTCGGCGCGCACCGGCAGGTCGGTCGGCAGCGCTTCTTCGGCGTCGGCGTAGGCGTCAAGGATGCGGAACAGGTCGTCGAGATAGCCGCCCAGCGAGCCGAGGTTGGAAAGCAAGTAACCGATAGGATTGTTGATCTCATGCGCTACACCGGCCGCGAGCTGGCCGATAGAGGCCATTTTTTCGCTCTGCAACAGTTGCTGCTGCGCTTCGCCAAGACGGGTATTGAGTTCGGTCAGCTCGGCATTGTGGCGCAGCAGTCCGACCCCGGCCTGTTCGCGTTGCCGCACGTCCTCTTCCAGCTTGAGGTTGGCCTCGGCAAGCTGGGCGGTACGCCGCAGCACCAGTTGCTCCAGATCGCTGTGTACATGACCCAGCGCTTCCTCGGCCAGTTTGCGCTCGGTGATGTCGGTGAAACTGCCGAGCACCGTCCGCTGCCCCTGGTATTCGATCGTCGCGGCGGTGACCTCGGCCCAGGCCTCGGCGCCGTTCTTGGTGTTGACACGGAACTCGTAACGGCTCGGCACCGCTTCGCCGCGCTGTCTGGCCGCGACCCGGGCGCGCAGTACCTCGCGCGAATCGGCGTGGGCGACTTCCCAGTGCTCCATGCCCAGCAGTTCCTCGCGCGTGAAACCGGTAAGCCGCGAGAGCTCCAGGTTCACGTAGAGCATCTTGCCGCCGCGATTCAGCACGATGCCCACGGCGACGGTATCGGACAGCATGCGTAACAATTTTTGCCGGTTGCGCATCGGCCGGAAGATCAGGATATAGAGGGCAGGGGAAACGAGCGCGGTGAGCACGAAGGGATCGATGAACTCCCAGACGATACTCGAAACCTCACCTTTAAAGATGGCGTTGGAAACACCTTCTATCAGCAGCATGATCAAAAATTCGCTCACGAGAACGATCAAACCCACCGCGATCGCCATCCTCGCAGGGGCATCCAAAAACGCCGTCAATCTTTTCATTCCAGTTCCGTTTCCATGCTGTCGCCCTTCATTCCTTGTTTAGCTGAGCACCCGCTCCGCGTCATCGCGCTGGGCATCCACCTCGCCCAGCAGGCGCTTGAATTCTCCCCAACCTATGCCCAGCCGGTTCCAGGCGGCGCTGAATAAGCGCGGCACCAGATCCTCCTCGCCGCCCGGAAACTCCAGCACGTGCGCCATCACGTCGGCCAGATGAATCACGCCGGCCAAGGAGTCTGCCGGCTGATCCATGGGGGCGTGATGGCCGGCGATCGCCGCCGCAATTCCGGCGGGAAACTTCCAGCGCGCCGCCAGTGCCGCGCCGATCTGGGCATGATCGAAACCCAGCACTTCATGCTCCGCTTCGATCGGATGGCAATCGTGCCCAGCGCGGTAAGCCGCGACGCGGCGATACGCCTCCGGGAAACGTGCCGCCAGGATGAGCCGGCCGATATCGTGGAGCAGGCCGGCGGTGAAGGCATTCTCGGTATTGGCGCCGAGCTCGCGGGCCAGCGCGCGTGCGCAGAGGGCGGTGCCGGCGCTGTGCAGCCAGAAGGCGCGCTGATCGTAGCCCACCGCCGCCAGAGTCTGGAAGTGGGTCACCACGGCTGCCCCGGTGACCAGGGTGCGCACGGCGCGCAGACCCAGCACCACCAGGGCATCGGGTACCGTCGCCACCTGGCTCTGCAGGCCGTAAAAGGAAGAGTTGGCGACACGCAACAATTTCGCCGCCAGCGCGGGGTCCCGCGCGATCCTGTAGGCGACCTGGCCGACATCCACTTCAGGGCGCTGCAGGTAGTCCATGAGATCCTGCACCACTTCGGGCAAGGCCGGCAGCCGGTCCAGATCGGCCACCACCGTCTGCAGCGTGATCTCGCTCATTCGAGTCCCTCCAGCCGGTACTCGAGCACTGCCCGCAGCAGGGCCTGCATGGTGGCATCCGAGCCGGCCCGTCTGAACAGGCGCTCTACCCGCCCGCGCAGCGCTTCGCGCCGTTCCTCGATCTCCGCGACAGAAAGCTCACTCGGCGCCAGCACGGCAATCTCGCCCACTTCGCGCCGACGCAAACTATCGATATGGGCGGCGTTGATCACCGTGCCGCGCGGCAGCAGCATGTGAGTGCTGCTCGTCACATCGTCGCCCAGCACCATGCCGGGCAGCGCCTGGTCGAGCGGAATTTTCCGGATCACTGCCGTCATGGTGCAGTCTTAAGCGGCAGCAGCGCGAGCAGGGTGCCGCGCGAGCGCGAGCGCTCCCCCATGCTGCCGCAACGCAATTGATAACAGATGCCGTTGATGTCGATGTCGCCTTCTCCCATCAGCGACGAACCCAGTGCCGCGATCAACTGCGCCGGCAGGGCTGCCCCCATAGCCCTGCCCAAGAGCGGCGCGACACCGCCCCAGAGCGCGTCGGCGGCGGCGTTGGCCAACGCGATCGTGCGCTCGTCGTCTATGCCGATGATAGGCCACGGCAACTGCTGCAGCACTTCCTGCGCGATGTCGAGCGAAGCCTCGTCGCGCAACACCTGCAGGTCCTTGCTCGCGAGCAGCTTCTTCAGTTCCTCGTTCACGCTTGCCAACTGACCATTCGCCATCTTTACCTCTTGCTGCAGCTTTCGGTTCTCGTCGGCCATTTCCTTGTTGCGGAAGGCTTCCTCGATGTTGGCGCGGAGTATGCCGTCGTCCCAGGGCTTGGTGAGAAACTTGTAGATGGCGCCCTCGTTGATCGCATCCGTCACCGCCTGCAGATCTGTATAGCCGGAAAGCACCAGGCGTACCGTCTGCGGATGCAGCGTCTTGACCCGGCGCAGGAACTCGACCCCGCTCATGCCGGGCATGCGCTGGTCGGAAACGATGACGTCGACCGGATGGCTGGCGAGCAATTCAAGCCCTTGTGCTGCGCTGTTCGCTGTCAGCAGGCTGTAGCCGTCGCGGCGCAGCAGGCGCTTCAAGGCCGAGAGAATGTTTTCCTCGTCGTCGACCAGGAGCAGCGTGCGAGTCCGTGCTCCGCCGGCAAGCATTTTGCTGCCGAGCGAGCGCCCCTCGCGCAGCAGCGCCGTCGCTTCCTCGGCCGGCATGGGTCGACTGAAATAATAGCCCTGGATCTCGTCGCAATGGTTGGCGATCAGGAGACCCAGTTGCCCCTCGGTCTCGACGCCTTCGGCCACCACCTTGAACTTGAGACTGTGGGCCAGGGTGATGATGGCGCGGGTGATCGAAACGTCGTTCGGATCGGCGACGATGTCACGGACGAAGGCGCGGTCGACCTTCAGCGTATCGATAGGGAAGCGCTTGAGATAGGCCAGGCTCGAATAGCCCGTGCCGAAATCGTCCACCGTAATATTCACGCCCATCGCCTTGAGCCGCTTCAGGATGCCGATGACGCCCTCGGCATCCTTCATCACGTAACTCTCCGTCAACTCGAGCTCGAGATAAGTCGGTGCCAGCCCGCTCACCTCGAGCGCCTGCCGCACCGTCTCGCAGAGGTCGGCAACATGCGTCTGTCGCCCTGAGATATTGACGGCGATACTCGGCGTACCCAGTCCGGCATCGTGCCAGTTCTTGGCTTGGGCGCAGGCGGTGGCCAGCACCCATTCCCCTACCGGCACGATCAGCCCGGTATTCTCCAGCGCCGGAATGAATTCGTCCGGCCCCACCAGCCCGCGCAGCGGATGCTGCCAGCGCAACAGAGCCTCAAAACCGGTGATCTTTCCGCTCACGCAACTGACCTTGGGCTGGTAATGGAGCAGGAACTCGCCTTTTGCCAGCGCGTGACGCAGGTCTGTTTCCAGCCGCATCTTGTCCTGCGTGCTCTGATTCATCTCTGCCGTGAAGAACTGGTAGGTATTGCGGCCAAGATCCTTGGCGCGGTACATCGCGGTGTCGGCATTGCGGATCAAGGTCTCACTATCGACGGCATCGTCGGGGAACAAGGTGATGCCGACACTGGCCGAGACGAACAGTTCGTGGCCTTCGATCAGGTGCGGCCTGGCGCAACTCTCGATCACCTTGCGGGCCACCATGGCGGCGTTCTCGCTGCTGCCGATCTCGGGCAGGATAATGCCGAACTCGTCGCCGCCCAGGCGCCCGACCGTATCGGTATCGCGCAGGCAGGAAGCAAGGCGGCGGGCGACCTCCTGCAACAGGGTGTCCCCTATGCTATGGCCGAGGGTGTCGTTGACCGTCTTGAAATTGTCGAGATCGACAAACAGCACCGCCAGCAGCCAATCGTTGCGCCGCGCCACCCTCGTCCCTTGCTCCAGGCGGTCGTAGAGCAGGGCGCGGTTGGGCAGCCCGGTGAGGACGTCGTAGTAGGCTAGATAATTGAGCCGCTCCTCCTTTTCGATATGATCTATGGCGAACGAGATATCCCCGGCGAGCTCGGTGAGTAATGCCATTTCTTCCTCGTCGAATAAATCCATCTCCGAGGCATAGAGCAGGAGCAGCCCCACCAGCTTCTCTCCGACGTGCAGCGGGAGTACGGCTATCGAACGGTAGCCGCGCCGCAGCGCCTCCTCGCGCCAGCGCACCATCTGTGGATCGGTGTCGATGTCGTTGCAGACCACGGCCGTCTTTTCCCGCAACGCCCGCGCGACCATCTCGCAGCGGTCGGGCGCGCCTTCCCTGGCCGTCAGTTGGATATTGTCGAGGTAGCCTTCGTCGACGCCCGCCCTGGCCACGGGCGTCACGTCCAGGCCATTGGCGTCGAGCAGGCCGATCCACGCGAGCCGGAATTTGCCC
>JBQMQE010000324.1:0-4818 GCA_052172655.1 Burkholderiales bacterium | reverse complement strand
CCTTGCCGATGCGGTCCATGAAGCGCGCCGCGAGCACCCAGTTCACCGACAGCGCAAGCGCGAACAGCGGCTTGGACAAGGCGCCCAGGCCATAACCGATCACCGCCAGCGCTTTTCGCTTGCCGAGGTAATCGCTGAGCACGCCCGAGAAGACCTTGACGATCAGCGCGGTCGCTTCGGCGATGCCCTCGACGATGCCCACCGCAAGCGCGCTCGCGCCGAGGCTGGTGACCATGAATACCGGCAGCAGGCCGTGGATCAGCTCGGAGGAAACGTCCATGAACAGGCTGACGAAACCGAGCATCCAGATGCTGCGCGGAATGGCGGGCGCATTATTCAAAGCGCGTTTGATCCAGGTCAAACCTGACTAGGGGTAAAATCTAGCGTACGCATTTGTCGCGGTATATTATCGAAAGTCGATACCGATGGACAATACAATAACCCGTGGGATATTTCTAGCGTTTGTGCGCGTGCACGTTTTGCATCATGCCGCCGAGGGGCAGATCTTCGGACTCGAGATGATCGAGGAACTGCGGCGCCATGGCTATTCCATAGGCGCGGGAACGCTGTACCCGATCCTGCACAATCTGGAAGGCTTGGGGTGCCTGCGTTCGAAAGAGGAAACCGTGAACGGAAAGCGGCGCAAATACTACGTCGCGACGGCCAAGGGGCGGCGTGCGCTGACGAATGTGCGCAAGAAGATAGGCGAGCTGGTCGATGAAGTCCTGGAGGACTGACGGATTCGATCGACCCATTGGCGAAGGGGCGGTTTGATATCTGCCGGGATCGGGAATATGAGCAAGTACAGGCGGCTTGCACCAAACCGTCTGTGGACCAGTTTTTGATGTTTTTTTGTTTGATTGATTCGCTTACAACATATGGAGAGCATTATGCGGAGAGCAACATTAGTACTGGGTTTGAGCGCTATCGTCGCAGCGCCTGCGATGGCCGCCGACCCGGCCAGCATCGATTGGTCGAAGATTTCGGCGACAAATATCACCCTGTTCTATCCCGGCCAGTCATCCTACGAGTGGCTGCGCAGCGACAAGCACCCTGGGGCACCTCTGGTCAAGGACGGCAAGGCCTGCACCACCTGCCACACCGGCAAGGAAAAGGCCATGGGCGACAAGCTGGTCAAGGGTGGTCCGCTGGAGCCGATGCCGGTCAAAGGCAAGAACGGCACAGTGGATCTCAAGGTTCAGGCAGCGTATGACGCCAAGAATGCCTACCTGCGCTACCAGTGGAAGACGCAGAACCCGTATCCTGGCACGGAGTACCAGTACCAGCGCTTCGACGGCAAGGAATGGAAGACCCACGGCTATCCCAAGCTCGACAAGGTGGTGCAGGAAGGCAAGCAGCCCGCCATCTACGAAGACCGCATGACGATCATGATCGACGATGGCAAGGTGCCGATGTTTGCGCAGCAGGGCTGCTGGCTGACCTGCCACGAAGGCGAGCGCGACATGCCCAAGCAGTTCACCAAGGAAGAAGTCGCCGCCAACGCGCTCTTGACCGCGATCAAGAAGAACGACGTGCGCAAGTACCTGCCGGCGAGCCGCAGCAACCCGTCCGACTGGAAAACCGGCAGGTCGGTCGAGGACATCGCCAAGATCAAGGCGGCCGGCGGATTCGTCGATCTGATCCAGTGGCGCGCCCACCGTTCGAACCCGGTCGGCATGGCCGACGACGGCTACGTGCTCGAGTGGCGGCTGTTCGATACGGGCAAGAACATGTTCAGCAGCAACTCCGACGCGAAGACCAAAACGCCCAAGTTCATGTGGGACGCGAAGAAAATGGGTTACAAATCGATCACCGCCGACCAGTTGCGCAAAGGCGACCATTTCCTGCTGGGCGAACAGAACGTCGTGCCGTTTGACCCGAACGCGGGCTGGAAAGAAGGCGACATGCTCCCCCGCTACGTGCTCAGCCGCTCGGACGCCAAGGGTTCGGCCGCCGACAACAACGCCATCGCCAGCTGGAAGAATGGAATGTGGACGGTGGTCCTGGTCCGTCCGCTCGGCCTCGCCAACGACGACGATAAATCCCTCAAGGAAGGCGGTGTCTACAACGTAGGTTTTGCGGTGCACGACGACAACATCACCACCCGCGGCCACTACGTTTCCTTCGTCAAGACCCTCGGGTTCGGCGCCAAGGCCGATATCCAGGCGGTCAAGCTGCCCTGAACCAATGCGGCCTCCGTACTTGCGGCAGCATGGTCTTGCAACAGAAAGCCATGCGATCATCATGGCTTTCTTCGAGGGTCACGTCTCTCAATTTATTGTAATTTCTCAAACCATTCGACTGAGCCGGAAGAAAAAATCAAGTGCGACCGTATTGCCCGCTTTTTGATTCTGTCTGCGTGCTGTTTTTCCCTGTTCGCGCCACTGTCGCAAGCCCAGGTGGCAGCGAACGTCAAAGGTGCCATCAGCGACGGCTCGTAGCAGCCGATCGCCAACGCGGCCGTCTATCTCATCCCCGCGGCCGACGTGGCGAATCTCGGCAAGGCCTCGCCGATCGATCGAAAGATAAACAGCCCGAACGACGAACCGATGGAGGACACCCTCGCCCCCAACCGCGACAAGTACCAGAAGGGGATGACCGATAACAAGGGCAATTTCTCCATCCCGAAAGTGGCGGACGGCAAGTACTTCGTCTATGTCGAGCCCTCGGACAAGGAGCATCTGCCGGGAGGCAGCCTGTCGAACCGGGCAAGGCGATGCCGATCCCTTATACCAAGGGTTGCGGCGCCTGCCACGACGTGGACGCCCTGGCAAAGCCATAGCCGACGGAGACCGGCGTGTTGGTCTCGGGAAAAGGCCGCCTGCGGGCGGCCTTTTCGTTCCCGCGCTCCCGCCTCGTCTCCAAAGCGCAAACCGGCCGGTTCACGGCATGACGCAGAACGCACGCGCGGACCAACACCGGGAACCCATCCCGGGTTGTTTCCTTAAATGTCGTTATCGGAAGCCGATATAATGATGCGATCGATCCGCCGCCTGCGCTTCGGCCCCGCGCAGACGACCCGTCCCGCTTCGCCTGAAACGAGGTTACGTCGATATCATGCAGGAAAACGCCGGCGAACGGTCCAGCCAGACGATTCGTGCGGCATCCATTCTTTGGGCTTTTCTCAAACTTGGATGCACATCGTTCGGAGGACCGATAGCGCACATAGGTTACTTTCGCAACGAATTCGTGGAGCGGCGCAAGTGGCTGGACGATAAGGCGTACACAGACCTGGTAGCGCTCTGCAATTTTCTGCCGGGGCCGGCCAGCAGTCAGATCGGAATCGCCTTGGGCACGCTCAGGGCAGGAATTCCCGGAGGCTTCGCCGCCTGGCTGGGATTCACCATGCCCTCGGCTTTGGCGTTGCTGCTGTTCGCCTACGGCTTCACCGCCTTCGGGCTTTCGGCCGACGCCGGCTGGATTCATGGTCTGAAAATCGTGGCGGTCGCCGTGGTCGCACAAGCCGTCTGGGGCATGGGGAAGACGCTGTGCCCGGACCGCCTGCGCGCGACGCTCGCCATCGCAGCCACGCTGATCGTGTTCGCATGGCCTTCCGAATGGGGCCAGATACTTGCAATCGTCCTCGGCGCACTGGTCGGCTTGCGTTACTTGCCGCCGGTGACGCTGCATCGACCTGAAAATACGCGCTTCATGGTGTCGAAAGCGGCAGCCGTCACAGCCTGGGTACTTTTCTTTGGACTGTTGTTCGCGCTCCCCGTATTGGCGCCCCTGACTGGAAGCCAGGCACTCGCAACGTTTGATAGTTTCTATCGCACCGGATCATTGGTGTTCGGAGGCGGGCACGTCGTGTTGCCGCTGCTGCGAAACGAGGTCGTGCTCCCGGGTTGGGTCGACGATAGCGTGTTTTTGGCGGGTTATGGCGCTGCGCAAGCGGTTCCCGGGCCGCTGTTCACTTTCGCCGCCTATCTCGGTAGCGTCCTGTCGGTTACCCCGAATGGATTTGTCGGCGGCCTTCTCTGTCTCATCGCGATCTTTCTGCCGGCGTTCCTTCTGATCATCGGGGCACTGCCGTTCTGGGATGCGCTGCGGCAACAGACGCAGGTGCAATCGGCGTTGCGTGGGGTCGGCGCGGCCGTGGTCGGATTGTTGTTGGCCGCGCTCTACGATCCGCTTTGGACCAGTTCGATCAAGTCGACGCGCGACATGGCCCTAGCCCTGGTGTCATTCGGGCTGTTGATGTTCTGGAAATGGCGACCGTTGTATGTCGTGCTGCTAGCGGCGATCGGCGGCGCCGTGAATGCCCTGATCTGATCCTTTCATTGCGGCCATGAATCGTAATTAAGCATCGGCACTAGCGGCCGAAGCGCTTTACCACGGTCAGCAGTTCGTCGATCGCCGCCTCGCCGTTGCCGGAGCGGATCGCGGCGCGCACGCAGCCCTTGGTATGGCTCTCCAGCAATTGCAGCGCGAGCGCGTCGAGCGCCGATTGGATCGCCGAGATCTGCGTCAGCACGTCCACGCAATAGCGGTCCTCCTCGACCATCTTCGCCACACCGCGCGTTTGCCCTTCGATCCGGTTCAAGCGCTTGAGCAGGGCGGACTTGTTCGGCTGCACCACCGCGTGTTCCGCGTGATGCTCGCACTCCCCGGTATCAGGGCGCGACTTCAAATCCCGCCTCCACCACGCTGCGCTTGAGTTGCTCCACCTGCACCTTGCCGGGATCGTACTCAACGACGGCGTTATTTTTCTCCAAAGACACCTCGGCTTTCGTCACTCCATCGAGTGCTTTCAACACATTGCCCACGCTGCGCACGCAGCCGCCGCAAGTCATCCCGGAAATCCCTAAAGTCACCGAT
>JBQMQE010000323.1:0-4843 GCA_052172655.1 Burkholderiales bacterium | reverse complement strand
TCGCTCCTGTACGTCATGCTCTCGGGCACCGTACCCGATTACGTCGTGATCCACCGCATGGTCAACGGCATCGACAGCTTTCCGCTGCTGGCGGTGCCGTTTTTCATCATGGCCGGCAACCTGATGAACTCCGCCGGCATCACCAACCGCATTTACAACTTCGCCCTGGCGCTGGTCGGCTGGATGAAAGGCGGCCTGGGTCACGTCAACATCATCGGTTCGGTGATCTTCGCCGGCATGTCGGGCACCGCCATTGCCGACGCCGCCGGCCTGGGCACGATCGAAATCAAGGCGATGCAGGACCACGGCTATCCCACCGAATTCTCGGTCGGCGTGACCGCGGCCTCGGCCACCCTGGGGCCGATCATTCCGCCGTCGCTGCCTTTCGTCATCTACGCCATGTTCGCCAATGTGTCGATCGGGCAGTTGTTCCTCGCCGGCATCATCCCGGGCGTGGTGATGGCGGTCCTGATGATGTTCACCGTCGCCTATTACGCACACAAGAACAACTGGGGACGCGACGCCGCCTTCAAGTGGTCCAAGATCGGCAAGGCCGTTCTTGAGCTCGTCGTCGTGGTCGCTTTCCCTACGGCGATCTGGGGCGCGACCGAGCTCGGCACGGAGCCGGCAATGACTTTTCTTGCCGCGATGTCCTTGCTGCTCCTGGCCGATCACTATTTCCGCTTCAACGCCGTGCTGCCCATCATGACCCCGGTGCTGCTGATCGGCGGCATGACCGCCGGCATTTTCACCGCCACCGAAGGCGCCATCGCCGCCTGCGTCTGGGCCATGTTTCTCGGCCTCGTCTGGTATCGCACGCTCAGTTGGAAAATGCTGGTCAAGGTATCGATGGACACGGTGGAGACCACGGCGACGGTGCTCTTGATCGTCGCCGCCGCCTCGATCTTCGGCTGGCTGCTGACCGTCACCCGGGTCACCGATGCGGTCGCGGCCGCGGTCCTCGCCTACACGCACAATCCGGCGATGTTCCTGCTGCTGGCGAATCTGTTGATGCTGTTCGTGGGCTGCTTTCTGGAACCGACGGCCGCGATCACCATCCTCGTGCCCATCCTGCTGCCGATCTGCCACCAGCTCGGCATCGACCCGGTGCACTTCGGCCTGGTGATGGTGCTGAACCTGATGATAGGCCTGCTGCATCCGCCCATGGGCATGGTGCTGTTCGTGCTGGCGCGCGTGTCGAAGCTGTCGCTGGAGCGCACCACCATCGCCATCCTGCCCTGGCTGGTGCCGCTGCTGGGCAGCCTGATCCTGCTCACCTACGTTCCCGAAATCGCCTTGTGGCTGCCGCGGAAGTTTTTTCCATAGCCAGCGCGCCTGAACCAGTGCCGGCACGGGGGTAGAATATTTGCGCTTTGGGGTCGTTTGAAAACGGGGAGGAGCTAGCCCCTCATACTCTCCTAAATGTGGGAACATTTCGGTAACGCCGAATTGTCCTCTTTAGACTTTGAGGTAATACCATGCTGCAAGCCGTAGATCCAACTATTCGCCTCAACCCCGCCGACGACGTGGTCATCGCCCGCGTAGAGATCGCGGAGGGCACGACGCTGCTGAAGGAAAACAACGTGCGCGTCGCCGCGCGCGTGCCCGCCGGGCACAAGATCGCCGTGCGCGAGCTCAAGTCGGGCAGCCCGGTGCGGCGCTACAACCAGATCATCGGATTCGCCACGCGCGATATCCATGCGGGCGAGCACGTCCATGTGCACAACATCGCCATGGGCGACTTCGACCGCGATTACGCGTTTTGCGCCGACGCCAAAGCCACCGACTACGTTGCGCAGCCGGCGACTTTCCAGGGCATCGTTCGAAGCGACGGGCGCGTCGCCACGCGCAACTACATCGGCATTCTCACCAGCGTCAACTGCTCGGCCACGGTGGCGCGCATGATCGCGCGGCATTTCGAAAACCGGCTCGATGCGTTTCCCAACGTCGACGGCGTGGTCGCGCTCACCCACAAGAGCGGCTGCGGCATGGCTTCCGAAGGCGAGCCCATGGATGTGCTGCGCCGGACCATGGCCGGCTATGCGCGTCACCCCAACTTCTACGCGGTGCAGGTCGTGGGCCTGGGCTGCGAGGCGAACCAGATCGCGAGCCTGCTCGCCACGCAGCAGTTGAAGCGCAGCGACAAGCTCGCCGCGTACACCATCCAGGAAAAAGGCGGCACGATGAAGGCGGTGCGCGAAGGCATCGCGCGCATCGAGGCGATACTTGCCGAGGCCAATCGCGTGAAACGTGAAACCGTTCCGGCCAGCCATCTGCTGCTGGCGCTGCAGTGCGGCGGCTCGGACGGCTACTCCGGCATATCCGCCAATCCGGCGCTGGGCGCTGCGGTGGACCTGCTGGTGCGCCACGGCGGCGGCGCGATCCTGTCGGAGACGCCGGAGATCTACGGCGCCGAGCACCTGCTCACGCGCCGGGCGGTCACGCGCGAGGTGGGCGAAAAGCTGATCCGCCGCATCAAGTGGTGGGAAGAATATACCGCGCGCAACGGCAACGAAATGAACAACAACCCCTCGCCAGGCAACAAGGCCGGCGGCCTCACCACCATACTGGAGAAGTCGCTCGGCGCCGTGGCCAAGGGCGGCACCACCAACCTGGTCGATGTATACGAATACGCCGAGGCGGTCACGGCCCGGGGCTTCGTCTATATGGACACGCCCGGCTACGATCCGGTGTCGGCGACCGGCCAGATCGCAGGCGGCGCCAACCTCGTCTGCTTCACCACCGGCCGCGGCTCGGCCTATGGCTGCAAGCCCGCGCCCTCGCTCAAGCTCGCCACCAACACGCGCCTCTTTGATCACCAGGAAGAAGACATGGACCTGAACTGCGGCAGCATCGTCGACGGCAAGGAAAGCATCGAGCAAGTCGGGCAGAAACTGTTCGAGCTGATCCTGAAAACGGCCTCGGGCGCAAAGACCAAGAGCGAGGCCTTCGGCTACGGCGAAGACGAGTTCGCGCCCTGGGTCCTGGGCGCGACCATGTAATGGGCGACTGTCAATAATATTTCCGAACAACGATATGATATTCGAGCCCGGCATGCGCAGCGCCCTGCTCCATGTTGCACTCGTGGCCGCCCTTACCTGCGCAGCGCAGGCGGCGCCGGCCAAAGTCGTGGTAAAAAAAGGCGTCTACGGCGCCATCGCCCTGCAGCGCGAGACGGGTCAGTTCGGCTACGCCTACGTTGCCGCCACTTCGCGCGCGGCCAAAGTAGAAGCCCTGAAGCAATGTGCCGACCCGCGCTGCGAGGTCGTGGTGAGTTTCAGCAATGCCTGCGGCGTCCTTGCACGCCAACCGGCGCGCGGTGCGAATGGATATTTTTCCGCCACCGGCGCGACGCGGCAGGAAGCCGAAACCAAGGCGCTACGCCTGTGCGGGTCCAAGGAGTGCGAAGTGGCGGCTTGGGCCTGCACCAAGTAATTGCCGGCGGCGTCCGGGCACCGTGAATGCAGAACGGTCGACCTGCCGATGTTGAGGCGGTCTCGATATCGCAGCCCGATCGCACCCGACAGCGCAACACCAGCGTATCGGCATGGCCGAATTGAGCCCGTCGGGCGCGCGGATTGAATTGCGACTGCCGCAACCCCATGCGCGGGCACGCCAAAACCTGCGAGAATAGCGCCGATGAAACCTTCCGAAGCACTAGCCGCCCACAGGGGCAAGCTGCTTGCCATCGCCGCCGGACACGGCGCGAGCAATCTGCGCGTGTTCGGGTCGGTCGCGAAGGGGCTTGACCGGGAGGGCAGCGACATCGACCTGCTAGTCGATGTCCGGTCTGGCACATCGCTATTTCAGTTCGCCGGCCTTGTCATCGACTTCGAAGAAGCGCTCGGCGTCAAAGTCGATCTGTGCACTGAAGCGCAACTGCATCCCAAGCTGAAGAATCGAATTCTCGCCGAGGCGCGTCCGCTATGAACGAACGCGATCAACTGTTCCTTGAAGACATCGTGGAGGCGATCGAGGCGATCCAGCGCTATGCCGCAGTTGGAGCTGATGCGTTCCGCGCCGACGAACTGGTCCAAGACGGGATCATTAGGCGGCTTGAGATTATAGGCGAAGCGGTGAAGAACCTGAGCGCCGAGCTGACCGCGCGCGAACCTTCGGTGCCGTGGAAGGAGGCAGCGCGCACACGCGATCTGCTGATTCACGGTTATTTCCGCGTCAATCTCGGCATCGTCTGGTCAGTTGTGGAGAGCGATCTGCCGATGCTTAAACAGCACATTCTCCGCATTCTCAAGCACGACTGAAGCATGCCGACGCTCGACTGGCTCAACCGCTTGCAGGCGATGCGCGTCGCGGACGCGGTGCCCTGCCGCATGATCGAGCCGGCGGCGAGCCGCGGCGGCCGGCAGGGAATCTTCTTGTCCAGGGCAACGTTCTCGAAGCGCTGGGTGTGCTCCTCAGACAAAAACCAGCATTGCGCTGGTCAATCGCCGTAGCGCCTGCCGCCGGTAGCCGAGGCTTACTCCCCCATCTGCAATAGTGCTCCGCGCTGACGCGCGCCGCGGAAGGCAGCGAAAAATATGCCGGCGCCCAGGGCAACATAAACCGCGTTCAACGCCACCGCGCCGACGAACAGATCCCATTTGAACGCACTTTCCAGCAGCACCCCGCGCATGCCTTCGAACACGTAGCTGGTCGGCAGGCAGCGGGACACGCTTTGCAGCCAGCCCGGCAGCACGCTGACCGGATAGTAAATCCCCGAAATCGGCGCGAGGACGAAAATCACACCCCAGGCGAGATTCTCCGCCGCAAGGCCGTAGCGCAGGACCAGCGCGGCCACCATCAAGCCCACAGCCCAGCCGGTGACGAGCAGGTTGGCAAAAAA
>JBQMQE010000322.1:0-4855 GCA_052172655.1 Burkholderiales bacterium | reverse complement strand
GCTCCGGCTCGGGATTGAGCCAGATCGCTTTCGGATAGGTGTCGAGCATGCGCCGCATCCACACGGCGCCGGCCTCGTCGTTGGAGTATTCGATCGAGCCGCCCGGCTGCAGGATTTCGTACGGGCTCATGGTGGCGTCGCCGACGAAGATGAGTTTGTAGTCATGCCCGTACTTGTGCATGATGTCCACGGTCGGGGTGCGCTCGGCGTGGCGGCGACGGTTGTCCTTCCACACGTAGTCGTACAGGCAGTTGTGGAAGTAGAAATACTCCATGTGCTTGAATTCGGTCTTGGCCGCGGAGAACATTTCCTCGCACAACTTGATGTGGTCGTCCATCGAGCCGCCGATGTCGAAGAACAGCAGCACCTTGACCTTGTTGTGGCGCTCCGGCCGCATCAGGATGTCGAGCATCCCGGCTTTTCTGGCGGTGGAGGTAATGGTGCCGTCCAGGTCGAGCTCTTCGGGCGCGCCGTCGCGGGCGAAGCGGCGCAGACGTCTTAACGCGATCTTGATGTTGCGCGTTCCGAGTTCCACCTGGTCGTCCAAGTTCTGGTACTCGCGCTGGTCCCATACCTTGACCGCTGAGCGGTTGCGCGAGCCCTCCTGCCCGATGCGTATGCCTTCGGGGTTGTAGCCGTAGGCGCCGTAAGGCGAGGTGCCGCCGGTGCCTATCCATTTGCTGCCGCCCTGGTGCCGGCCTTTTTGTTCCTGCAGGCGCTTCTTGAACTCTTCCATGAGCTTTTCCCAGCCGCCCATGGCCTCGATCTTGGCCTTTTCCTCCGGACTCAGGTTGAGCTCGGCCTGCTTGCGCAGCCACTCGAGCGGGATGTCGGCCTCCACGCCCGTAATCGCTTCGACGCCGTTGAAGTACTCGCCGAACGCGCGGTCGAACTTGTCGAAATTGGCTTCATCCTTGACCAGACATGTCCGCGCGAAATAGTAGAAATCGTCGATCGAGGCGCCGGCCACGCCTTTTTGCATGCCCTCGATCAGCATGAGGTATTCCTTGGTCGTGACCGGGACCTTGGCACCCTTGAGCTTGAGGAAGAAATCGATCAGCATGATTGCGCAGACACTAGCAAGGCAGCTTTCCCGTCATCGATTGTGCCGCGACATGAAGATCAGCCGCTCGAACAGATGCACGTCCTGTTCGTTCTTGAGCAGCGCGCCATGCAGCGGCGGAATGATGGTCTTCTTGTCCTTGCTGCGCAGCGCTTCTGGCGAAATGTCATCCGCCAGCAGCAGCTTCAGCCAGTCAAGCAGCTCGGAGGTGGAAGGCTTCTTCTTCAGCCCCGGCACCTCGCGCACCTCGAAGAACACCTCCAGCGCCTCGCGCAGCAGATGCTTCTTGATGTCGGGGAAGTGCACGTCGACGATTTTCTCCATCGTCTCTTTGTCCGGGAAACGGATGTAATGGAAGAAGCAGCGCCG
Organism: Burkholderiales bacterium; assembly: GCA_052172655.1. Taxonomy (GTDB): domain Bacteria; phylum Pseudomonadota; class Gammaproteobacteria; order Burkholderiales; family SG8-39; genus 2-12-FULL-64-23. The sequence goes on along the minus strand of JBQMQE010000322.1, from coordinate 3,423 downwards.
CAGGAACGCGTCGGGCAGTTCCTTTTCGTTGTTGGAGGTGATGAACACGATCGGACGGTGCTTGGCCTTGACCAGTTCGTGCGTCTCGTAGACGTAGAACTCCATGCGGTCGAGCTCGCGCAGCAGGTCGTTGGGGAATTCGATGTCGGCCTTGTCGACTTCGTCGATTAGCAGCACCACCGGCTCGTCCGCGGTGAACGCCTGCCACAAAGTGCCCTTGACGATGTAGTTATTGATGTCGTGCACGCGCGGGTCGCCAAGCTGGGAATCGCGCAGACGCGATACCGCGTCGTATTCATACAGGCCCTGCTGCGCCTTGGTGGTGGACTTGATGTGCCACTCGTAGATCGGCAGGCCGAGCGCCTTGGCCACTTCCTCGGCCAGCATGGTCTTGCCGGTTCCGGGCTCGCCCTTGACCAGCAGCGGGCGCTGCAGCGTAACGGCGGCGTTGACGGCGAGGGTCAGGTCGTCGGTCGAGATGTAGTTGTCGGATCCGTGAAAACGCATGGCAATACCCTGAAATGAAAGACGCATTATACGACGCACGGCGGCACAGCGGCGGGGGCGCCGCGCCGTGACTGCCTGGCGCCGTGGCGGCGCCGACTGCGGTCCGCGCGCCGGCGAACGTGCTCTTTACTCGCGCAAGGCCTATCGTATAGAATCCACGGCCCATTGAACTTTGGCGGCAAACGGCACTCACAAGCTGGCTTGCAGTCACACCTCTTCAACAGTGAGAACGATGAAAACAATACTCGGATTGCTGCTGTTTGTCGCAGCGGGTGCCGCGTTCGCGCAAACGCCGGTCGGCGATGCGCAGGCGGCCAAGGGCAAGACGTCCATGTGCGAAGGCTGCCATGGCATTCCGGATTACAAGACGGCCTATCCGTACGTCTACCACGTGCCGATGATCGAGGGGCAGCAACCGGTCTATATCGTCAATGCGCTGCAGGCCTACAAGTCCGGCGCGCGCAGCCATCCGACCATGCGCGCGATTGCGCGAGGCCTCACCGATCAGGACATGGCCGATCTCGCCGCCTATTATTCCAGCCTGCGCCAATAAGGGAGCGATCATGAAAACTATACTACTTGTCGCTCTGCTGGCGCTCGCCAGCCCGTTCGCCCATGCCGGCGGCAATGCGGCCGCGGGGGCACAGAAAGCCAAGCCCTGCACCGCCTGTCACGGCGCTGACTTCAACACCCCGATTTCGGCAGATATCCCGCGACTGGCCGGCCAGCACGAAGACTACCTTGTGCGCGCGTTGAAGGATTACAAAGCCGGAGCACGCAAGAATCCGGTGATGGACGGGCAGGCGGGCGCGCTCTCCGCGAAGGACATCCTGGATATTGCCGCTTACGTGGGCGGCTTGAGCGGCAAGCTCAAGATCATTCCGCTGCATCGGTTCGTGCGCTAGCTCCGCGCCGTCGTCAGCGCCGCTTCAGGCATTCCAGGTAAGCCAGAGTATCCGGTGCCGCGCCGTCGCGCTGCGCGCGCCACACGGTTTCGGCAAGACACTGCATGACTTTGTGGCAGGCTGCATGCCTGTCGCCGCATTTCGCCGCGATGCGCGCGAATTCGAGTTCGATCCCCGGCGGCTGACCGATGGACAATTGCTCCTCGATCGCCAGGTGCATGCTCATATGCAGAAACGGGTTGGTGTCGCCCGCCTCGGGCCGATACTCCCGCTCCTGGTAACGCGCGGGGTCCTCCAGCACCGGATGGTATTGCGGATGCAGCAGGATGACATCGATGGCGAGGTGATCCAGCCCGGCCAGCACTGCGCGCTCGCGGTGCTTGCGCCAGGCATCGAAGAAAAACTGCCTGACTTGCTCGCGGCTGGGATTGAACATGGTATGCGGGTCGCGCAGGAGTGTGGAGGCGTGCCTCAGGCCGCGCGCGTCTTCGCCTTGAACTCGCACAGGTCCGCGATCGCGCACCGCGGGCAGTCCGGTTTCCTCGCCTTGCACACATAGCGTCCATGCAGGATCAGCCAGTGGTGGGCGTGCAGGCGGAACTCGGGCGGCACGAATTTCAGCAGCTTCTGCTCGACTTCCAGCGGGTTCTTGCCCGGCGCAATGCCGCTGCGGTTGGCGACGCGAAAAATATGCGTGTCCACGGCGATGGTCGGCTCACCGAAGGCGATGTTCAGCACCACGTTGGCGGTCTTGCGCCCGACTCCGGGCAGTTGCTCCAGCGCCTCGCGCTCGCGCGGCACCTCGCCCTCATGCCGTTCGAGCAGCAGTGCGCAGGTGGCGAGTATGTTCTTCGCCTTGGTGCGGTACAGGCCTATGCGTTTTATGTGGGCGACCAGGCCGTCCATGCCGAGGGCGAGCATCTGTTTCGGCGTGCGCGCCACCCGGTACAGGCTGCGCGTGGCCAGATTTACGCTCTTGTCGGTCGCCTGCGCCGACAGGATCACGGCGACGAGGAGTTCGAACGGGGTGCGGTATTCGAGCTCGCCGCGCGGCTCGCGATTCGCCGCCTGGAAGCGCTCGAAGATTTCGCGGCGTTTCGCGGGATTCATCGCTTCTTCGCAGCGGCGCGCCGCGCGTCGATCGCGGCTGCGACCTGCGGCGGCAGATTGTCCGTGTTTCTCGGTGCGATGCCGGCTTTTCTCGCCTTGGCGCGCTCCAGGGCGGCGAGGATCACCGCCTTTTTGGCATCCGGCATCGGCTGCCCCAGTTTATCCTGCGCCTTGCGCGCGAGGCGCGCGGCGCGCTCGGCCTCCTCGCGCGCCAGGCGCAGGCGGCGAAACTGGAAGCGTGCGCGCGCCGCATCGGCCATGGCCTGGGTCCATGGCGCCTGCGCTTCGGGCAGAGGCACCATATCTATGCAATCGACCGGGCAGGGTGGCACGCACAGGTCGCAGCCGGTGCACAGCCCGGCGATCACCGTATGCATCAGCTTGGGTGCGCCGACGATGGCATCGACCGGGCAGGCCTGGATGCACAGGGTACAGCCGATGCAGCGCGTCTCGTCGATCAGCGCGACGGCGCGCCGCTTCTGCGTGCCGTTGGCCGGGTTGAGCGGCTTCGCCTCGCGCCCGAGCAGGGCCGCGAGCTTCCCTATGCCGGCAGCGCCGCCGGGCGGGCACTGGTTGATATCGGCTGCGCCCGCAGCGATCGCCCGGGCATAAGGCAGGCAGCCGCTGTAGCCGCATTTGGTGCACTGGGTCTGCGGCAGCAGGGCGTCGATCGCGTCGGCGAGCGCGCTGCCGCTCATGACTCGGCCGTGGCCAAGCCGCGCAGGATTTCGCCTATCAGTTGCGGACCGCGGTAAATGAAGCCGGTGTAGATCTGCACCAGGCTGGCGCCGGCCGCGAGCTTGGCGCGCGCGTCGGCGGCGCTCATCACGCCGCCGACGCCGATGATCGGCACCCTGCCTTCGAGCAACTGCGCGAGTTTGTGGATCACCCCGGTCGAAAC